>NZ_NOYJ01000033.1:0-465890 GCF_002258365.1 Rhodococcus sp. 06-221-2 | reverse complement strand
GAAGCATTCCCCGCGCCCGAATGCGGCGACGGCTTCGCGGGTGGCGGAGTCGAACAGTTCGGGGATTTCCTCGCGGGTGCGGGCCACTTTCATGCCGCGTCCGCCGCCACCGAACGCGGCTTTGATGGCGATGGGGAGGCCGTGTTCGTCGACGAACGCCAAAATCTCGTTCGCGTCTTCGACCGGTTCGGAGGTGCCGGGGACCGACGGTGCTTTGGCGCGGGCGGCGATGTGGCGGGCGGTGACCTTGTCGCCGAGATCGCGGATGGACTGCGGGGAGGGTCCGATCCAGATCAGACCTGCATCGATGACAGCTTGGGCGAAGTCGGCGTTCTCGGAGAGGAATCCGTAGCCGGGGTGGATGGCGTCGGCTCCGGATTTGGCGGCGGCGTCCAAAATTTTGTCGATCACCAGGTACGACTCCGCGGAGGTTTGTCCGCCGAGTGCGAATGCTTCGTCGGCCAGGCGGACGAACGGTGCATCGGCGTCGGGTTCGGCGTACACAGCGACACTGGCCAGCCCGGCATCAGCGGCCGCCCGGATCACCCGAACCGCGATCTCACCACGATTGGCAACAAGAACCTTGGTGATCTGAGCACTGGCATGGCTGGGCACTGAGCCTCCTACAGATGTGTTTTTCGCATCCATCGTCACGAACGTCACGTCGGAGTCTAAGCACCGACTCGGTCGTCGCTGCAATCGGTCCAGGCCGCTGCGGCGCGTCCAGGGCGACAGGATGGGACTACTGGCTGGTAGCGATCCGCCCGGTATCGGAGTGCCCGGGATCGGGATGCTGGGACGTTGCGGCAGAGAAGGAGGCGGTACCGGTGTCGGCCACCTCGGTAAGCAGGGCGCGAAAGGTGCCTATGTATTCGTGTACCCGGGCAGTTGCGAGCTCGGTGTTGGGATAGCGAGCCGCGATGTTGATTCCCTGAGGTGTGCGGTTGATCCAGATGTACACGTCGTGTTGGTACTGCTTGCTGCGCAGCGCACGCGCGTTCCAATCGGGCCAGTGCTCTGCTGCCGGCGCGAACCGCACATCCATGAACGAGACGACGAAACGTGGCCTGGCCGAGTAGCCGAGGGTGGTGAACACCCGATCGAGCGGAACCCGCGCAATCGGTTTGGTCTTCTTCACCTCGGCCGATGCTGCGGCCACGACCGAGCCGAATGACTCCGCGCCGGCGATGTCGAACGAGATGGGACACAGTCCGACGAACCACCCCAGTGCCGACGCCCATTGCGGCTCGTCCCGGGTGTGTACCGGGGTGACGGTCCGAAATTGGGTGCCCCCGCCCAGCTCGGCGCCGGTGACGGCCAGGACCCCCAGTAATCCGGCGAACAGACTGTTCCCGGTCTTTCGGCACGCGACCGAGAACGAATCGGCTTGCTCGGGGTCGAGCACCCAAGCAGAGAGCCCACCCTGAGGTACGTCGTCCGGGCTGGGATCACCGATGTCGAGCGGGAAGTCGGGCAGCTGGCCTTCCCCGTCGATCAGCAGATCGCGCCAGATCGCGACGGCCTCGTGCGAATGTTCCAACTCGGCGTTTCGCTCGCGTTCGGAGGACCCGAAGTCGAGATAGCTGCCGGCCTCGAACAGGGCGGCCGGTGCCCCGCCCAGCTCCTCGCCATACAGGGCCGCGATCTCGTGGGCGACCAGGACAGTGGACAAGCCGTCGATGATCGAGTGATCTGCTGCGAAGAAGACGGTGACCGGCCGCGTCTCGTCCAGTGGTTCGAGAGTGACGAACGCGTAGGCGGGCCAGATCAGGGGCGAGGTGAACTCATCGAAGAGATATTGCAGATGCTCGAAGACTTCACTCGATTGCGCACACCGTTCCTGCTCGACCTGCCAGATGTCGACGGCTCCCTGCGCGGCGGTCACCCGGGTCATCTCACCGGTGGCCTCGTCGATCGATGCGCTCGACCGCATGGCTTCGTGTCTGTCGATCCAGTTCAGCACCGCCCGCCGGAAAGCGTGCTTGTCCAGGGGACCGGCAATCTCGAACGCCGCGCCGAGCCACGACTCGCGTCCGCGGCGAGGGCTGCTCAGGCTGGTACGCAGGTGCGCCTCGTGGACGTAGGACGTCGGGCGAGGGTCGGGCTGCCACCCGGCGGCTTCGGGAGTGTGGGCGTGTGGGCCGACACTGGGAATCCATTCGGTGAGCGTGCCCGCGGGAACCGCGTAGTCCGCCAACTCGGTGAACTCCATATCGGCAGCAACCAGCCTTCGTCAGACGCATTCGGGGGATTGTTCGGACAGCGGGCGACGATGCCCACTACCGAAGTCTACCGACGGCGGCGTGTATCGATCAAGACGAAGGCCGGGCGCTGCCGACCACGAGGTCAGCGCAGGTGCCTCTTGATACGTGCAAGCATCGCCGACATCCCTCGGAGGCGCAGGGGGCTCACCGCATCGCTCAATCCGAGAGCCGAGTAGAAATCGTCCGGAACGTCGAGGATTTCCTGTGCGCTGAGACCGTCGAGCCCCTGCGCCAGGATCGAGGCGAACCCGCGAGTCGTCGGGGCCTCCGGCGGCGCGCTGAAGTACAGCTCGATCCGGGCGGGATCGGATGCATCGACCGACAGGAACAACGGCGACTGACATTCGGGGACCGGCTCCATCGCATCCTGGGCCAGGTGATCCGGCAACGGGGGTAGTTCCCGGCTGAATTCGAGCAGGAGCTGCAGTTTGTCCTGGCCCTCGACTGCGGCGAAATCCTCGACGATCTCGGCCAACGATTCTGGAAGGGAACTCATCGAGCGGCCGGTGCCGATCCGGGCTCCTCGCCCCGGGCGATCGGAACGCGCACAGCATTGCCCCACTCGGTCCACGAGCCGTCGTAGTTGCGGACGGACTCGTACCCGAGCAGATGCGTCAGCACGAACCAGGTATGGCTCGACCGCTCGCCGATGCGGCAGTACGCGATGACCTCGTCGGTTGCCGAAGTCTCGGCGTAGATCTCGTCCAGTTCTGCGCGTGAGCGGAATCGACCGTCCGGTGCTGCTGCCTTGGCCCACGGGATGCTGACGGCGGTGGGGATGTGGCCGCCGCGCAGCGCACCTTCCTCCGGGTAGTCGGGCATGTGGGTGCGTTCGCCGGTGTACTCCGCGGGGGAGCGTACGTCGATCAGAGGCACGGAGCCGAGAACTCCGAGCACGTCCGAGGCGAATGCGCGGATCGGTGCATCGTTCCGCTCGACGACGGGGTAGTCGGTCGCCGGAAACTCAGGGACATCGAGTGTGGTGTCGCGATTCTCGGACAACCAGGCATCACGTCCGCCGTCGAGCAGCCGCACGTCCTTGTGTCCGAACAGGGTGAACACCCACAGTGCGTAGGCGGCCCACCAATTGCTCTTGTCGCCGTACACGACGATTGTGTCGTCACGTGAAATACCCTTGCGGCTCATCAGTTTCGAGAACTGTTCGCCGTCGATGTAGTCGCGCGTGACCGGGTCGTTCAGGTCGAGGTGCCAGTCGATCTTGACCGCGCCGGGAATGTGGCCGACGTCGTAGAGCAACACGTCCTCGTCGGATTCGACGACGCGGAGCCCGGGCGTACCGAGATGAGCGGACAGCCATTCGGTGGATACGAGACGATCCGGATGCGCGTAGTCGGCGAACATTGCGTTGGAATCGGTTGGTACAGGCACGTATCGGCTCCTACGGAAGATATTCGGCTGGCGGCCCGCTCGGGGGTGAACGGTCTCCGTCGACAATCCTATGCCGTACCGCGACCGAGTGGCGGGAGACGCAGGCACAGAGCGCTGCGTCGGTACTGTCTCAGCGTGTCAGGGCCGTTGTGGCGGCCTCGTCGGTCGCCTCGGCCAGCAGCGCGACCAGCGCGTCGCTGAACGCAGTCATGACCGAGTGGCCGAGGACGGTGTCGGGAAAACGTGCCCGCAGAGCCAGACCCGAGGCTGTCCGCGACACCCAGAACTGCGCGTCGTCGGACACCGTCGCGTTGCTGACGTGGTGTGCGTTGGATTCTTCGAGTCGGCGGTGGCCCTCGATTCTGGTGTAGTCGATGTACGACACCATGAACACGTCGTTTCGCGAGAGGGTGAACGTGTCTCCGAGGGATGCCAACACCTGGGGGATGGGCACTGTGCTCAGCGGTAGCGCAGCACGAAACTCCCGTTGGGCCGCGGCGATCGTGTCGACGAGCACGTCGCCGACGTCCACGGTCATCGGGGCGTTGGTGGTGAACCAGCCCAGCGCCCGCCGGAACCGATCCTCGTGACGGGTGTGCAACGGGAACAGGAACGGTATCTGCCGCGGTCCGCCGATGGCGGCGCAGGCCTGACCGATCGCAGCCACGACCCCGGCGAACATCCCGCCGCCCGACCGAGTACACAGGCGCTCGAACTCGGCAGTGCGGTCGGCATCGAGGATCGGCGCGACAAGGGTTGCCTGCGTGGCAGTCTCACCGTCCGCCAGTCCCAGGTCGAACGGAAAACTCGGCGTCGTACCACCGCACCGGACAAGGAATTCCGACCACCGCACCATGCGGTCGTCATGGCGATCCACTGCCGGCTCGGTTGCTTCGATACGGCAGTAGTCGACGAATCCTCCCACCGGACTCAGCTCGATGTTCGGATTCGACGGGCAGCGCCGGTACGTGTCGTACCAGGCGCGAACCTCGTCCACGGTCACCGCGATCGACAGCGCGTCGACGTTCGAGTGGTCGAATGCGCAGACCACCGTCGAGACGTCGGGCCGGTCGATCGCGACGCACGTGTACGACGGGAACCGTCGTGCGTCGCAACGTAACTCGAGTATTCGGCGGAGATGCTCACGTAGCTCGGTCGGGCAACCGAATTCGGTCCGGTTCGACACCGCGATCTCGACCGAACCGGGGCGATGGAGCATCCTGTCCAGGCCGTCGGTCGCCTGGACGAACGAGCTGCGCAGAGTGTCGTGTCGGTCGATCAGTCGAGCGAACGCCCACGCGAGAGCGTCGACATCGATGCGGCCGGGCACATCGAACGTGCCCGCGATCCATACTCGCCGAGCCTCGCCCAGATCGCCCAGATGAAACCGTTGATTGAACGACGGTGGAATCGGGGACCGTTGTGCATCCCCGGTGACGCCGGCAGTGAATTCGACGACGACACCGGCCGCGGGATGGTACTCAGTGATCGAGGTGACCCGCACCGACCCGCTCCTGAACCGAACCGGGCGTCAGGACGTAATCGCCTGTGCGCGCGATCTTTTCCAGTACCGATGCCAGGTGTGCGTGGTACCGCTCGACCGATTCGGCAGCGACGGCCGTGTCGGGGGTCTGCGCCACCAGATACAGATGCTCACCGTCGCGGTTGATCCACATCGACGCGTTGGAGGTCGCGCCCTCGCCGGTGAAATGCTTGGCACGAGTGTCCGCATCTCGCCCGACGCCGGGGAACCAGCGAAAGTCGATGTACGAGAGCATGTTCGGGCTCACGGCGAGTTCGCTTCCGAGCGTGCCGTCTGCGGCGAGAGCGCCGAGTACCGCATGGACCGGTGCTTCGGCGATCTGCTTGGCCCGCTCGAAACCCTCGTGTGCCGGGCCCGCGACGTCGGAGAAGCGCTCGTGACCGGCGATGTCGAACGCGACCGGCGCGAAGTTGACGAACCAACCCTGGGATTGTCCGTAGTCACCGTGGTGGCGAGTGCTCAGCACCGTGATTCCGAAGTACTCCGCGTTCCCCGCGAGCTCGAAGTCGGTGATGCCGACGGCGGCGAAGATTCCACTGCTCATCCGTGCGCCGGCGGCCTTGCACGCGGCATCGAACGCTGCCGTCAGTTCTCGGTCCAACAGGTGGCGTTCGACGATTCGGACCGGGGCGCGTTCGCCGGGTGCAAGCCCCAGATCGAGGGGGAACCGAGGCATACGGCCCTCGTGCCTGGTGAAGATGTCACGCCACGCGGCGATCTCGGGGGAGTCTGCACCGAACGTCGCAGCGCGGGCGCGCTCGTCGGCGGCGTACTCGAGGTGACTTCCCGCCGAAGCCGGTTGCGGAACATCCGCCCCGATCTCGATCGCGTACAGATCGGCCAGTTCGCTGATGACCAGAGCCTGTGAACCACCATCGGTGAACGCGTGATCGGCACCGTAGTACAACGTGAAGCTGCCCGGCCTCGATACCACTCCGACGACGAATCCCGGCCAGATGTCGGCGGTGGCCTCGGTCGAGAAGCGCTGCCGCACATAGTGTTGGAACTGCTCGTCGTCGGATGTCTCACCTGCGTCGACGGTATCGAAACGAGCAACTTCCTGGCCGCCGAGGTGTCGAACCACGTCGGTGCCGTCCACCTCGAACCAGCACCGCAGACCCTCGTGCCGCAGCACGTACGCAGTCAGCGCACGGCTCATCGCCTCGGTGTCGATGCCGCCGTCGATCTCGGTGGCCACCCCGGTGTACGCCGTGTGCACGTCACCACGTGCGCGCGCTGCCCACGATGCCTTCAGGTGGTCTTCCTGAAGAAACGACGGCGGAGTCGAATCGATCGGTGCCGCAGCGGCGCTCGCCTGTGCCGCCGCGGTGGGATGCCACTCGAGCAGTCGGCCGGGCGCGGGGTTCCAGCGGCCCATTGCGGTGATGATCATGTTCGCTTCACTCTTCCGGTCGGGGCGCAGTGGACGGAACGTACCGGCTGCCTACGCCGCCGTCTCCGTCCACTCCGCATCCACTTCTCCTGTGTGCACGCCTATTCTGCGTCCACGCTCATTCTGCGGCGACGACGACCGACGGCGGGGCCGCCGCGAGCACCGTATCGCTACCGCCGTCGGAGTCGATGACCGCCGTCAGAACCGCGACGAACTCGGTGATGAACCGATGGACATTGGTCGACGCGACATCCGAACTGGGGAAGCGGGCCGAGATGTTGAGCCCTTCGAGTGTGCGATTGACCCAGAAGTAGACCTCGTCGTCGGCGTGGCAGTTGCTCCTGAGCGCCCGCCCCTTGCGCCCCTGCCACTGGGCGGCGTCGGGCAGGAACCGCAGGTCGATGTACGAGACCACGAACCGGGGAATTTCGGTGGAGTCGAGGATCTTGGCGATCTTCGAGTACGGCATACGGGCCAGGCCCTTGTTCGCAGCGCCCGCGGTGGCCGCGGCCTCGAGTGCCTCGACGAAGGTGCAGGCGTTGTCGAGCTGGATCTCCATCGGAAGAATGCCGACGTACCACCCCACCGACGCGGCCCACTTCTGCTCGTCGCGGGTGTGCATCGGCATCACCGTGCGCAGAGACCGACTGCCGGACAGGCGAGCATTCGTCAGTGCGAGCGCCGCAAGAATTCCGGCCTGCATGTTGTAACCGGCGGCGCGGCACGCCGCATTGAAGCCGTCCGACTGTTCGGAGGTCAGAAGCCACGACGAGATGCTGCTCTGGGGCGCAGGGCCGGTGTCGGCGCGGGGCCGGTCGCCCGCCAACGGAAGCGGGAAAGCCGGGAAGCGGCCGTCCTCGACAGCGAGGAAGTCCTGCCACGTTCGCACGGCACCGTGATCCGCCGTCAGGGTGTCGCCGAGTGCCCGTTCGGACTGACTGAAGTCGACGTAACTACCCACCTCGGGCAATTCCGGGTCGATGCCGTCGAGGGCCTGCGCGTACAGCCGGTCGATCTCGTTGATCGCATAGATCTGGCTGTATGCGTCCATGACCGAATGATCGGCCGCGAAGGCGAGCAGGAACGATTCCTCGGGTCCACCGGCGAGAGTGCGGGACGCGTCGTCGGGTTCGATGGTGGCGAGAACGAAATGCGGCCATGCCGTCGGAGACACGGTGTCGCCGAACCACGACTGCAGATGGCCGAACACCTGCGTTTCCGATCGCGACTCCGCGTGTGGGCGATCTGTCACCTGCACGGCGTCGACCGGTGCGGTGAAGCGCTGCCACGAACCGGACTGCTCGTCACGACGAACCTTGGTTCGGAACGCCTCGTGCCGACCCATGTACGCGGCGATGGTGCGGCGTACGGCCTCGACGTCGTAGCGACGATGGATCTCGAATACCGTGCCGATCCAGGAGCCCGGCGCGCTGCGCTCGCAATGGTCCTCGTGCGTGAACGACAGCCCGCGGGGATCGAGAGCCCACTGGGCGTCGTCGACGCGGGGAACCCACTCGGTCAAGCGTCCGGCGGGAAGTGGATAGTCGGCGAGTTCGGTGTATTCCATGGTGTCCTCTTCCGTTCCGGGCTCGGCCAGCGGTATTCGGCAGTAGTGGTGTCTATCGGCATTCGATTACGGTCGAGTGGTGGATGTAACGGCGGAAGTCGTCGGTCCGGCTCGCTTTTATCGGGTGCACTCGCATTGCTTTCGACATTGAAAGAACAACTATTCGACGGATCGTGAAGTCGCCGTCCGGTCGACGTGAGTACGGCACTCACAATAGGGCGAAAGCGAAACTATTTCGCGACGCGTAAAAGTAATTCTTGTCACTGTCGAGGGGGTTGACCGACGGGTGGAACATCGGTCGGAAAACTGATTCTCGCACACGTCGGCATTGTGATTCCAGCGTAACCGCACGTCAGGGCCCGATGATTCGAGAGAGCCGATCCGGGTGACGGGTTCGGAACCCAGACCTCGGGCCGGACCGGCACCCCGAGACCGGAGTCACATTCGCGCGTCTGCTCGGTGGAATGGCACTTATTGCAAACATTGAATGAATCGCCCGACGAGAAACAGCACCACCTTCCCGTTTCTTTCGATGTAGTAGGTTCGGCGCGTGACTCGAATTGGATTTGCCGATCACCTTTTCTTGCGAATGCACCACGGCATCGGATTTCCCGTCTACAACCAGTTCCTGTGGTGGTTCGATGACGTCGTGCAGCGAGAAGACCTGGAAAGACTGCGTGACAACCTGTCCGACGGTCTGCTTGCGCGCAGGGTGGTGGCATCGGCAATTCCGACGGCCCGAGATCGGTGGGTGCCGTCGGCCGCCTCTCATTCACTGGATTTTCATCCAGAATTCATAGACCCGTCGATGGTGCGGCAATGGGCGGACGGCCGGATCGATCCCGATATCGATCCCGAGACCGGATTGGGTTGGCAACTCGCGGCGACGAGACTGAGCGACGGCGGCATGGTGCTGTCGTTGGTCGCCTCGCACATGGTCGCCGACGGTGGCGCCTTGATCGCTGCATTCCGTGCGGCGAACTCCGACTCCGTCGCGTCCCGTGTCGCCTCCGCCTCGGGCGGCCTCGCGACCCTCGCTTACGACGTCGGTGACGCCGTCGAGCAAATTCGGTCCGCGGGTGGATGGCTGGTGAACGCGGCGGTGCAGGCTCTGCCTCTGTCCGGACGCTCCGAGCCTGCCGGTGCCACCCAGTCGAGGCCGAAACCACACCGGGCAGCTCCCGAGCGAGCGGCTGCGGCGGACTGGACATCCCCGCACGTGGTTGCCGAGGTGGACGCCGATGCATGGCGATCGACTGCGGAACGCTGGGGAGGAACATCCAATTCGCTGTTCGTGGCGGTCCTGACTGCTGCGTCCGGACTTGCCGGCCGTGCTTCGGTGGGAGACACGGTGCAGTGGTCCCTGCCCGTCAGTGATCGCGGCGACGCATCCGACGCCCGGTCCAACGCCACCAAGATCGTCAAGATCGACGTGCCGATCGCCGACCCGACCGATCTGGACCTCCGCCCGATCCGCGCCGCCAGTAAATCGGCGTTCACGGCTTTCGCCGCTGCTCAGGCCGCCGGTGCCGCTCCGGGCGGCCTGTCCCAGGCACTCGTTCAAATGCTGCCCGACGCGGTGGTCGCACGAGTGCCGCAGCCCCGCGACGGTGCCGAAGGGCTGGCGTCGAACCTCGGTGCTCTTCCCGACGACTTCACGACGGTGGCGGGGATCGCCGCCCGGGCGGTGTCCGGTCGAGCGACGTTCGCCGGAGCCGACGCCGACTTCGCTCGTTCGCTCGACGGCGGTCTGACCGCATGGTCGAGCGAGACCGGCACCAGTGTGACCGTGACCGTCCACGCCATGGACCCCGACCGATGCCCGGACGAGCATGCACTGCGTGAACATCTGACCGAGGCGCTTCGGAGATGGGGACTCTCGGCACGCTTCTGGTGAGCGGGTCAGCGGTCGCGCGCTGCTGCTTCGGTGATGTCGGCGGCAGCGGCCGTCGCCGTTCGAGCAGGCGTCATCGTATCGGCTAGCGCTCGCGCGGCCAGCCGGGCGTCTTCGGTCATGAGATCGGAAATTCCCTGTTGTAGAACGGATTCGGTCAACGTCGAGAACTTCGTGCTCGACCCGGCTCCTACGCGCCGCAGCGCGGATCCCCAGAACGGTTGGTCGGCGCTGAACCAGCACACCAGGGTCGGCAGCCCGGCTCGTGCCGAGGCTGCAGTCGTCCCTGCGCCGCCGTGATGAACCGCGGCCAGACAGCGCGGAAAGACCGTCGCGTGATCGACCGATTTCACGACGAAGACGTTCGGGTTCGATCGATGGACGGCTGAATCGGACTCCAGCAGATCGCTCCAGCCCGCGCAGACCAGGGCGCGCACGCCCAATCGATCGGTGACGTTGTCGATCATGCGCATCAGTGCAGCCGGTTCGGGCACCGGCATGCTGCCGAAGCCGAAATACACTGGCGCAGTTCCTGCGTCGAGCCATCGGCGCAACGCGGGATCCGTCTCGGTGACTCCGTCGACCAGGCCGATGAAGCCGACGAACGGGCGTAGCGGGCCCCACTGTCGGGCAAGCCCGGGGAACAGCGCCGATTCGTAGGCCTGAATTTCGATACCGCCGTAGTGCGCCGACCTCACGGGCGTCGACTCCGTGGTGGGAGGCAAACCCAGTGATGCCCTCTGCGCGTTGTCGCGCTTCTTCATCGACTTCCAGCGCAGTGCCTCGAGGGCCGCCCACATCGACCGATTGACGACGGCAGGTGGGTTCACGCCCGGTGTGATCGACACTGCATCGTTGCGCCTGAGGGGGCAGTAGTGCAGGGACACAAACGCTGTGCCGTGCGCTTCGGCCACGTTCAGAGCCATCTCCTGACCGAGCGAGCCGGTGACGATTCCGTCGCACCCTGCCGCCATTCGGTTCAGCTCGGACGTCATGTCGTCCCAGCCGTGATGAGCCAGCTCGGACAGCGCAGCAAAGCGGGTCCGCGGGTTTCGAGACTTGATACGCACTCTGACCAGATCGGACTCCAACAGCTGCTGCGTGTCGGGCCCGAACGGTTGAACCTCGATACGTTCGGAGGATGCCGTGGCAGCCGACACGACATCGGTGAGATTGGGTGGGGCACCGAACAGCACGTCGTGCCCGCGATCTGCGAGTTCGAGCCCGAGAGCGATACCGGGGGTCACGTCGCCTCGGCTTCCGTTGAACGGCATCACGAACTTCACAGGCGCACTCGCAGACGTGTCGGCGTGGGGAACAGCCCCAACCTATCAGCACCGTCCGAACCGAGCCGATACGAAAACATATGGCGGGAAACACATTTGCGACCGTTCCACCTACGTGGGCGGGCAGGGATAGTCTCTCGTGGTGGAGAGATTGACGTACGACGACGACCTGTTCCTGCGCATGGAGTGCGTACTCGGAGTGCCGGTGGTCAATCAGATCGTGTGGCGGTTCGACTCGGCCGTCCCGCTCGACGCACTCGAATCCATGTGGCAGTTGCTTGCTACCGGCCCGTTGGATCGCTCCGTACGACGCTCGGCGGTGCCCGGTGCCCGCGATGGCTGGATCACGGCCCGCACGCCCGCCGCCCCGGTCGTCATCGGACACGCAATCGCCCGGGACGGCATCGATCTGTGGATCGAGAACGAGGCAGCAGTGACGCTGGACCCCATCGACGGACCTGCGTGGCGTTTGTCGGCGACCTCGGTCGACGGCGGCGGCACAGTGGTCTCTCTCGTCGGATCGCACGTGGTCGGTGACGGCGGTGCCCTGACCTCTGCGGCGGCAGCAGCTCTCGCCGGTCGGGCGACTCCGGACGACTTCGTTCGCGGCGGGCTCGACCACGATCCCCCGCGGTCGTCGGTACGCGCCGACATCGCGGACGGCGTCGGACAGATCGGTGCGGCATTGTCCGGGGTGGCGCGAGCGCTCGGACGTACCGCAGTGGACGCGGTACGTTCGCGAACCTCGTCCGACGAGGTAGCAACGTGCTCCACGGCACCCGGCCCGACGCCGAGCCGTGCCCTGGCCGTCACCGCGGCACGAGAAGGCAAGTGGGTACCGAGCACGGTGGTCGTCGACTGCGCATCGGGGGACTGGGCCGCGGCCGCAGCGAGCAGGGGCGGGAGCTCGAACAGTCTCCTTGTCGCGGTCGTGCTCGGCATTCTCACCGCGAGTGGACGCGTCGGTCCGCAGGACCGGGTACGGGTGGCCCTTCCTGTCAGCACCCGAACACCCGGCGACAGTCGCGCCAACGCGACGTCGGGGGTGTCCATTCACGTCGACGGGGGACAGGGCTACCGCGACGATCTGACGGCCATCCGCGCATCGAGCAAGCAGGCGTTCACCGACCAGGCCGACAGTACGGTGACATCGGTGTTCGAACTGCTCAAACCACTGATGCAGGTGTTGCCCGACGTCGTCGTCGCCAAGCTGGCGGCATCGGGCTCGGCACCGCTGTGCCTGTGCTCGAACCTCGGCGATCGCGGCAAGCGACTGCGCACCATCGGAGGCGTCGACGCCGCGGCAGTGGCGATGCGGTCGATCACCCAGAACACCGATGTGGCGTTGCTCCGTCGCACCGCCGGCGGGGTCAGTGCCTGGTGGAACGACTCGGGTGACCGCGCGACGCTGTGCGTCACCGGTCTCGACCCGGACGCGTTCCCCAGCAAAGAGCACCTGCGTGGGCTGGTCGAGGCCGAGTACACGAACTGGGGCCTGACTCCCGAATTCTGGTGACCTCGAGACAAATCACAACATCGGGCGTACGCGGATTTTCGGCGGGATCCCCGGTACGGCTATGCTTTTGCGACTGTTCGAGTGTTCGAGCGCATGTGAGAAAGGGGAGCGATCCATGGCAGTGGTCGTGTTGTTCGGGTCCGAGACCGGTACGGCCGAGGAGGTCGCCGACAAGATCGCGGACGTGCTCGGTGATCACGATGCCGAGGTGCGAGACATGCTCGAGTACGAGGTCTCCGACATCGACACGGACGACTTCCACGTCGTCATCTGCTCCACCTACGGCGACGGAGAGCTCCCCACCGGCGCGGAGCCGTTCTACGAGGCTCTCGTCGAGGATGCCCCCGACCTCGCAGGACTGCAGTTCGCAGTCTTCGGTCTGGGAGACAAGGTATACGAGGACACCTTCAACCGCGGCGGCGAGATCATCGCCGAAAAGCTCACCGAGCTCGGTGCGAAGCAGGTCGGCACCCATGCTCGGCACGACAGCTCGTCGAACATCAAGCCCAAGGCAATGGCCGAGGACTGGGCTCGCGAGCTGATCGATCTGTTGCCCTGAGGTAGGTCTCGCCGGTCAGATCCCGATGGGGTCGTCCGGCGAGCCGTCCCAGAGGGCGGCAAGCGACGTACCCACCCGCTCGAGAAGAGTACGAACCAGCGGCAAGCCGATGCCGATCACCGACGAGGGATCACCCTCGATGCTGTCGACGAACCAGCCGCCGAGACCGTCGAGCGTGAATGCTCCCGCGACCTGCAGCGGTTCGCCGGACGCCAGATACGCGTCGAGATCGACTGCAGACGGGGTTGCGAAACGAATCGTCGTCGAGCTGTGCGCTGCAGCCTGCGCCACCACGACTCCGGCGGTGACTCGCAGAACGGCATGACCGGTCAACAGCGCCCCGGTCGACCCGGCCATGGTCCGCCAACGCTCACGGGCCACCTCGACGGTGTGCGGTTTACCGTGCAGCTCACCGGCAATCGACAGCATCGAATCACACCCGACGATCACCAGATCCGCCGAAGAATCCGAGAACGTCTCGGCGACTGCGGCGGCCTTGGCCCGCGCGAGTTCGGTGACCACGGTGGCGGCGGACGCGGACGGCCCCAGTTCGGCCGTCACCGCGTCCTCGTCGACTCCCGACACCCGGACGATCGGCTCCACGCCGGCATTACGAAGAACTCCGAGGCGAGCAGGTGACGCCGACGCCAGAACGAGTCGTACCGAATCGGCCCGGGTCGTCACGGGCGGCACCGTCACCGCGAGTATCGGCCCGACGCGGCGTACGAATACGCCGACTGCGCCGCGAAGCCGCGGTGCATCGACGACGGTGCACCCCACAATTCCCGGGGCCGAGAATCCGCGCTCGATGCCGAATCGTTCTGCGCCGCAGTCAACACCGCCACCAGAGCCGCCACGTCCTCGTCGTCCGGATTGCCCTTGACGACCCGAATCGCCGCGGACATGCCTGAATCGGCAACGGCCTGACCGTCGTTCACGACGTCAGGACTCGTTTCGCTCACTGCGTCGTGATTCGTGTCTCTCACTGCGTCATGCTTCGCTTCGCTCATAGTGGGATGTTTCCGTGTTTCTTCGGGGGCAGGGTCACTTGTTTGCGTTCGAGCAGTCGCAACGCGGTCACGATCTGACCGCGGGTGTGACTGGGCGGGATGACCGCATCGAGATACCCGCGCTCGGCAGCGACGTACGGGTTGACCAACGTGTCCTCGTACTGCTGCTGCAACGTCAGCCGCAACGCATCGACGTCCTCACCGTTCTTCGCGGCCTCGAGCAACTGCTTGCGGTAGACGAACCCGACCGCACCCGAGGCACCCATCACCGCGATCTGCGCCGTCGGCCACGCCAAATTGACGTCGGCACCCATGTGCTTGGACCCCATCACGTCGTACGCCCCGCCATAGGCTTTACGGGTGATGACGGTGATCTTCCCGACCGTCGCCTCCCCGTAGGCGTACAACAACTTCGCTCCACGCCGGATGATGCCGTTGTATTCCTGCCCCGTCCCGGGCAGGAACCCCGGCACATCGACCAACGTGATGATCGGAACGTTGAAACAATCACACGTGCGGACGAACCGGGCTGCTTTCTCCGAGGCATCGATATCCAACGTGCCGGCGAACTGGGTGGGCTGATTGGCCACGATCCCCACCGACCGGCCGTCGATCCGACCGAACCCGACGATGATGTTGCGGGCCCGACCTTCCTGAACTTCGAGGAATTCGTCGTCGTCGAGGATCCGGCGGATCACCTCGTGCATGTCGTACGGAGTGTTCGGCGAATCCGGAATCAACGTGTCGAGCTCGAGGTCCTCCGCCGTCAACGAATCCTCGATGGATCCGAGAACAGGATCCGACGCCACCGTGCGCGGGGCATCGGCCCGATTGTTCGACGGCAAATACGACAGGAGGTCGCGGACGTAGTCGAGGGCGTCCTGCTCCCCGGACGCGACGTAGTGCGCGACCCCGGACTTCTCCATGTGGGTGTGCGCGCCACCGAGCTCTTCCATCGTCACGTTCTCCCCGGTGACGGTCTTGATGACGTCGGGGCCGGTGACGAACATCTGACTGGTGCCATCGACCATGACCACGAAATCGGTCAGGGCCGGGGAGTAGACGTGTCCGCCGGCGGCGGGGCCCATGATCACCGAGATCTGCGGGATCACCCCGGATGCGCGGACGTTGCGGTGGAAGATCTCCCCGTACAACCCGAGGGAGACCACACCTTCCTGGATGCGGGCCCCGGCGCCTTCGTTGATGCCCACCAACGGCCGCCCGGTCTTGATCGCCAGGTCCATCACCTTGACGATCTTCTCGCCGTAGATCTCCCCCAACGAGCCGCCGAAGACGGTCGCGTCCTGGGAGAACACACACACATCACGGCCGTCGACGGTGCCGTAGCCGGTGACGACACCGTCACCGAAGGGGCGATTGTCACCCAACCCGAAATTCTGTGATCGGTGCCGCGCCAACGCATCGAGCTCGACGAACGAGCCCTCGTCGAGCAGGGCCGTGATCCGCTCGCGCGCGGTCAACTTGCCCTTCGCGTGGACCCGCTCCACCGCCGCCTCACCCGACGGCATCTCCGCAGCCCCCAGACGTTTACGAAGATCGGCCAATTTACCCGCAGTGGTATGGATATCGGGTGCATCTGCCGACCCGGGTGCAGTGGAATCCTGGACGCTGGTCATGGGGCAACACTTTAACTGCGAGTGTGATCTGCGCCCCGACCGAGGGTGGTTCACGAGCCGACGTCGGTTGGTGCCGAACCCATATGCTGGTGGTCATGTGGACCAATCTGGATCGCCCACCGCTCGACGTCCGCGCACTCCGTCGAGCCTTGGTGGACGGACCGCAGGCCTCGTGGTCTCGGGTGGACGTGGTGACCGAGACCGGTTCGACCAATGCCGACCTCGTCGCTGCGGCGACAGATCGGGCGGACCGGACGGCCTTGATCGCCGAACATCAGGGGAGTGGGCGGGGCAGGCATTCGCGTCCGTTCTCCGGTGCTCCGCGATCGCAGATATTGCTGTCGATGCTGCTGAAGTTCCCGGGGATCGACCCGGCGGTGCTGGGTTGGCTGCCGCTGATGACCGGCGTGGCTCTGGTCGATGCGCTGCGTACCGTGGCCGAGGTCGATGCGCGGTTGAAGTGGCCGAACGACGTTCTGATCGGCGGTAGGAAGGTCTCGGGCATTCTGGCCGAAGTAGCCGCCCATGGGCCGAGTCCGACGGTGGTCATCGGCCTGGGAGTGAACGTCTCGATGACCGAGGCCGAGCTCCCGGTGCCCACGGCGACGTCACTCGCGCTCGAACAGGCCGCGGTGCTCGATCGAGACACCCTGGTGCGTGCGATTCTGCGCGGGGTGGCCGCCGAGGTGGATTCGTGGCGGGATGCGCACTGGGATACCGAGGCGCTGGCGCACCGATACAGAGATCGGTGCGGCACCATCGGACAGCGAGTGCGTGTCGACCTGCCCGGCGGCGAGCACGAAGTGGGAACCGCTGTCGATGTGGACGAACACGGCCGGATCGTGATCGAGGTCGAACGTGCCGGCTCCGCATCGCCCTCGGTTCTCGCAGTGGCCGCCGGCGACGTCACTCATCTCCGACCTGTCTCGTGAGACCATCTTCACCCGGGCAGATCCGGCGCGAATAGTCAGGAGTGCACGTGGGTTACCCACAGGATGCGTTGGCCGACGAGGAAGAGCTACTGCTTCACCGTCACCCGCATTGGAAGATGTTGATCCTGCCGTCGATCACGTTCGTGCTCGCCACGGGTCTCGCCGGCGTCGCCCTCGGTGTCGCAGGTGCCCGACTCGAATCCACGGCCGCCGATGTGGCCACGATCGCCGCGCTGGTGGTGTGGGCAGCGATCGTCGGGTGGCGATGCCTGGTTCCGCTCGTGAGCTGGAAGTGCACTCACTTCATCGTCACCGATCGTCGGGTCCTCGTTCGGCAGGGTGTGCTCACGCATTCCGGAATCGACATCCCCATGAGCCGCATCAGCAACGTGCAATTTCGCCACGGGCTGCTGGACAGGATGCTCGGTACCGGCACCCTGATCATCGCGTCGGCGTCGGACGACCCACTCGAGTTCGACGACATTCCGCAGGTGCAACGCGTCCATTCGTTGCTCTACCAGCAAGTATTCGACTCCATGGACTTTCGTCGCGAGTCCGTTCACGATCGGGACCGAGCATTCGAGCCGATGGCCGACGATGCACCGGCCGAGTCCAAGCCCGGTTGGCGCGCGGGGAAACGCAGGTAACACAGGCTGTTCTCACATTCGAACCGTAGGGTTGCCGACGTGACCGATGTTCTGCTTGCCGAAGACGACGAAGCTATCGCCGCACCCCTCTCCCGTGCCCTCGGGCGCGAGGGCTACACCGTGACCGTCGAACAGACCGGGCCGGCCACGCTACAGCGTGCTCTCGACGGCAAGTTCGACTTGCTGATCCTGGACCTGGGGCTGCCCGGAATGGACGGCCTCGAAGTGTGCCGTCAGGTCCGCGCCAACCGGTCCGAGGTGGCCGTGTTGATGCTCACCGCGCGCACGGACGAGGTCGACTTCGTCGTCGGCCTGGACGCCGGTGCCGACGACTATGTGGGCAAGCCGTTCCGGCTCGCCGAGCTGATGGCTCGGGTTCGAGCGCTCCTGCGTCGACGCGGTGCCGGCGAGGACGTTCCCATCGAGGTCGGTGCAATTCGCCTCGAACCGGCCGCCCGACGGGTGCTCGTCGGAGGTACCGAGATCTCGCTGGCCAACAAGGAATACGAGTTGCTCAAGGTGCTGCTCGATCACGCCGGCCAGGTGGTCTCGCGGGAGGTCATCTTGCGCGAGGTGTGGGGCGACGCGGAGTTGCGCGGATCCAAGACACTCGACATGCACATGTCCTGGTTGCGCCGCAAGATCGGCGACGAAGGACCGGTGGCGGAGCGTCGCATCGCGACCGTTCGCGGTGTCGGATTCCGCATCAACAGCGACTAGTCGTCGATGCGGCGTCGAATCCTGGTCTCCATTCTCGCTGTCGTCATCATGACTGCCCTGCTGCTCGGGCTGCCGCTGATGTATACGGCCTGGCTGTGGGTCGAGGACTTCACTCGAAACGATCTGCAGGCACGCCTCGACCGAATGGCCGCAGAGATCATCTCGCAGGAGGGGTCGGCCGGACTGATCGAGGGTCAACTCGACATCGGTTCGCTGCGTCTGGCGATTCCGCAGGGTGGCCGCCTCGTCGTCATCTATCCGACGCCGGAGGACGCCGCGTCCCGCGCCGACATCGGGCAGGCATCCGTCCCCCGGCCACTAGTCGAATCGTTGTCGATGGGGACCTCGGGATCACTGCGGCTCGAAGTACCGTCCGACGACATGCGTTCACTGCAGCGGCAGGCGCTCGGCGCGGTGACTCTGGTGGTCCTGGCGTCCGCGCTGGCAGGAACCGTGGTGGCCGTGCTGACGGCCAAGCGACTGGCCGATCCGTTGCAGGACGTCGCGCGGCGGGCCGCCCGACTGGCCGAGGGCGACTTTCGGCCGGATCCGCGTCGGCACGGCATTGCCGAGCTGGACCGGGTGTCGGAGGTTCTCGACTCGGCCACCGTCGAGATCGCGGGCAGGCTGCAGCGCGAACACACGTTGGTTGCCGACGTCTCGCATCAACTTCGTAGCCGCCTGACCGCCGTTCGACTGCGGTTGGACGAGATCTCCACCCATCCGGACCCCGCGGTGGTCGACGAGGCGAACGAGGCGATGGATCAGGTCGATCGGTTGACCCTGGCCATCGACGAACTCGTCCGCTCCTCCCGCAGCGACGGCGCCGCCGATGCGCACGAGGTATCGGTCATCGAGGAACTGACCGGCACGGTGGTCGAATGGCAGCGAAATTTCGACGATGCAGGTCGGAGTCTGGTGCTCAAGGGCGACGCCGACCTCCAGGCGTCGGTGACCGGCTCGCGTCTGCGCGAGGCCGTGTCGGTACTGGTCGACAACTCTCTGGTGCACGGCGACGGTGCCTGCACGGTTGCAGTGCGCGCCGTGTCCGCCGCCGAGGGGACCGACCGGCGGCGAGAGAAACTGGTCTGTGTCGAGGTGTCCGACGAGGGTCCAGGGGTGAGCAACGAACTGGCACCCCACATCTTCGACCGCGGATTCTCCGGAGCCGGTTCGACCGGAGTCGGTCTCGCGCTGGCCCGGGCCCTGATCGAGGCCGACGGCGGACGGTTGGAACTACAGCGCAGACGGCCGGCACTGTTCTCGGTGTTCCTGCCCGCTCGGCGCGAATCGTCGCCCGCGCTCTCGCGGCGCGAACCACGCTGACCGAACTGGGGGTCAGTCGAGCGCGTTCGATGCGTCGGTCGGATCCCCGTTGCGCTCGGCGTCCACTTCCAGGATGGTGCGCGCGTTGTCCTCGGGAAAAGCGAAGCGACGCAGCGCCCAGAAGCGGAACGCCATCTGGAGCAGGTTGCCGATGATGTAGTTCAGCACGAAGTCGATGACGACCACCATCGTCAGCGACTCGTTGGTGTCGCGGATGTCGAAGATGTTGTTCGCGATCCACAGCGGACCGGCGGCGATGAGCACTCCAATGCCGCTGATGGCGAAGAAGAGAAGCGCTTCGTGGTGGCGTTCGCGCCCGCCGCGGTGCTTGAAGGCCCACTCACGGTTGAGGAAATAGCTGAGCAGGGTGGCGAGCACGCCCGAGATGATCTTCGCGATCACCGGCTTCTGCTCGAGCACCGTCAGGCTCAGCGAGTAGAAGATGACGAGGTCGAACACCATCGTCGTACCGCCCACGATGGCGAACTTGATCAACTCGCTGTGCCGGATCGCAAGGTCCCTGATGGGCTTGGGTAAGCGCTGAAGCACGCTGTCGATCGTCGGCACAACGGTGAAGTCTACGAAACGAACGCCCGATCCGGCGAACCGACGCTCTGTTCATCAGCGTTTCCACAGTCTCGACGACAGTGTTTCCACGTTCTTCGCGACAACGACGACCGCCGTGCGACTGCCGGTTCGGCCCGAACCGGCAGGACATGACACCATGGTGAGCCGTGACAGGTACCGAACCGCGCCCCACCGCTGCGCGCCCGTCGTCGACCGGAATGCCCGTGGTGACGATGATCGGCGGAGGTCAGCTGGCCCGCATGACCCATCAGTCGGCCATCGAACTCGGCCAAACGCTGCGCGTGCTCGCCGCGGGCGCAGACGAGCCGGCTGCTCAGGTGAGCCCCGACGTCGTGTTCGGGCTGCACGACGACCTCGATGCGCTGCGCACGGCCGCGACCGGATCCAACGCCCTGACCTTCGACCACGAGCACGTGCCGACCGAGCACCTCGAGACCCTGGTCGCCGAGGGCGTCAACGTCCAGCCGCCACCGAGCGCGCTGATCTTCGCGCAGGACAAACTGCGCATGCGTCGCAAGCTCGAAGAGCTGGGCGCACCCGGACCGGCGTACGCGGAGGTGTCGTGGGCGCAGGACGCCATTGCGTTCGGTGACGAACACGGGTGGCCGGTTGTCCTCAAGGCGGTCCGCGGCGGCTACGACGGCCGCGGTGTCTGGATGCCCGCCGACGCCGAGGAAGCCGAAGAGATCGTCACTGCCCAGCTCGACCTCGGTGTGCCGCTCATGGTCGAGGAGAAGGTCGCCATGCGCCGCGAGTTGTCGGCGATGGTCGCGCGATCGCCGTTCGGTCAGGGTGCTGCGTGGCCCGTCGTACAGACCGTGCAACGACACGGACAATGCGCGGTGGTTCTGGCCCCGGCTCCCGACCTGGACGAGGACGTCGCCACGTACGCCGGTCGGCTGGCGCTCGATATCGCGGGCGCCCTCGGCGTGGTCGGAGACCTCGCGGTCGAGCTGTTCGAGACCACCTCGGGCAAGCTTCTGGTGAACGAGCTGGCCATGCGGCCGCACAACTCCGGTCACTGGACCATGGACGGCTGCCGCACCTCGCAGTTCGAGCAGCATCTGCGTGCAGTGCTGGACTACCCGCTGGGTGACACCGATCCACTGGCACCGTTGACGGTGATGGCGAACATCCTGGGTGCGCCCGAAGCGCCGGAGATGACGATGGACGAACGCCTGCATCACCTGTTCGCCCGCATGCCCGACGCCAAGGTGCACCTGTACGGCAAGACCGAGCGGAAAGACCGAAAGATCGGCCACGTGAACATTCTGGGCGCGAGGTCCGGATCGCTCGGCGACCCGGCCTACGTGGCGGCCGTACGTGAACGAGCCGAACGTGCAGCGCACTGGATGTCGCACGCCGAATGGACCGACGGATGGGACCCGCACCATGACTGACGAATCCGGTACCGCCGTCGTAGGCCTGATCATGGGCAGCGATTCCGACTGGCCGATCATGGAGGCCGCAGCAGAAGCGCTGGCGGAGTTCGGTATTCGTTTCGAGGTCGGCGTCGTCTCCGCGCATCGCACCCCTCAGCGGATGCTCGACTACGCCCGCGAGGCCGCCGGTCGCGGAATCAAAGTGATCATCGCCGGTGCCGGGGGAGCGGCGCACCTGCCGGGCATGGTGGCGTCGGCGACGCCACTGCCGGTCATCGGCGTTCCGGTACCGCTGAAGTATCTCGACGGCATGGACTCGCTGCTCTCGATCGTGCAGATGCCCGCCGGTGTGCCCGTTGCGACGGTCTCCATCGGTGGTGCTCGCAATGCGGGGTTGCTCGCCGTGCGGATCCTGGGAGCGTCCGATCCTGTTCTGCAGCAGCGGATGTCGGCCTTCCAGGCGTCTCTCGAGGCCATGGTTCTGGACAAGGACGCGGCACTGCGAACCACGCTGCTGGGATGAGTGCCGCGGCGTCGCGGCGCGAGCAGATTCGACGAGCCGGCCGCGGCAAGTGGCAGTCGGTGTCGGTGACCCGGCTGGCACTGCGCTACGCGCAGCTGTGGGGCGGAACGGCGCGTTTCGACGACGAGTTCTCGATCTTCGTGTGTTCCGGCCTGCGCGGCGGATTCGGCCGCGGCGGAACCACATTCGGTGGGGCCTACCTGACGGCGAACAACACCGCCCGTCGGGTGCTGCGGCACGAGGCGATTCACGCCGACCAGTGGGCGAGGTTCGGGCTGACCTTTCCGTTCCGCTACCTCGTCGAGGAAGCGCGTCACCGCGGCAGCGCCAATCGGTTCGAGATCGAAGCGGGACTCGCGGACGGCGGCTACCGCCCGACCGGATGAGGCGACAAGTCAGTCGAGGGTCGTCGTGACCTTCTCGGTGTCGATGCGTCGTTGCTTCGTGCTCTCGTCGGAGTTGGCCACCTGTACCAACGACGCTCCGGCCGCGAGCACCGAGAGCAGTCCGTCGATCAACTCGTCGGCGGTGGTCCAGGATGCACTGGACAACACTCGATCCGCGGCCGAAAGAGAACGGGCCTCGGCGCGTTCTCTTGCTGCGGCGAGGACGTCGTCCACCGAGCGGCCGTCCAATGCCGCGGACCCGGATCCGGTTGCCCTGAATTGGTCACCGTGTACGCGAACCGAGGTGGCGTAGTCGGTCATCCCGAGGGGCAGATCGGGGACTGCCTTGCCGAAGGCATCGAGCGAGAGCGCCAGAACCTCGTCGACGTCGGGTGCGTCGTCGAGGCGGTCGCCGTGCACCAGCGCGAGATCCGCGGAGTCGTCTGCACCGAGCACCACCTCGCCGCCGGTCCACCAGATTCCCAGAAGTACGGCAGCGGTCTGCCAGTGCGCCGGCAACAGCACGCACACGCGCGCGCCCTGATCGAGTGCGAACTCGTCACGGAGCAGGTTGGCAGTCTTGGCCGCCCAGTTCGCCAGTGTCACGGCGGACACCTCGACCCGCTCGCCGGTGGCATCGTCGTAGTACGTGATGCGGGGACCGGCCGGGTCTGCCGCCAGGATCGGCTCGAGCAGGGTTTGAGTCAGGTTCGAAGCCACACCACGACCCTAGTCGACGCCGACCCGCCCCGATTTCCGCGCTGCGTTCGTACTGTCAGTTCACGCACATGGGGCCGGTGGAACCCGCGTCGATCGGTGCCGCAGGTTCCTCGGGGACTGCTGTACCTGCTTCGGGTGCCACGGTTTCGGCCGTCGCGGCCTGACCCGAGCCGGGGCCGGCGTAGTCGTCGGCGAGCACGACCCGGACGGCATCGGCCGGCATGGTGTCGTCGGCGGTGATCTGCAGGCCACCGAGTGCGGCCGACACGGCGCGAGCGGCGTCGCTGTCCACGTCGGCGGTCTGGATGCGGCTCGTGGAGATGGACGAGCCCTCGTAGTTGCCGATGGTGCCACCGACGTACCCCAGCGCCGTCAACGATCCGGCCACACCGTTGGCCAGACCTTCGATACCGCTGTCGTTCGCGACGTCCACCGTCACCGTAGACGGATCGACGGCCGGGGCATCCGAATTCTCGGCGTTGGTCTCGGCGGAGTTCCCGTCCTCGAGTAGTCCGGCGACGTATTTCTTCACTGCTGCCGGGTCGACCTGCACGATGGATTCGCCGTAGTCGGTCGTCGCATTGATGTCGACCGCGGGAATGGTCTCGAACTTGACCTTGCCACCGGCGAGATCCTGCAGGCGAGTGGCGAACTGCAGGATGTCCCAGTCCGAATCGAGGGTGACCGACCGCTGCACCGCGGTACTGAGCTGACCGAGCTTGCTCGGATTGCTCAGCGTCTTGGCGCTGAGCACACTGCGTACGAGGGAGGCCATGAAGACTTGCTGGCGCACGATCCGGTCCAGGTCACCGCGGGGCAGATCGTGTCGTTGCCGGACGAAACTCAGCGCCTGCGAACCGGACAGGTTCTGCTCACCGGCTGCGAAGTTCGCACCCGACAGCGGCTCCTGCACCGGATTGTTCAGGCATACCGCTACTCCGCCGACGGCGTCGGTCAGCAGAACGAAACCGAGCAGGCCGACCTCTGCATAGTGGTCGACCGTGATGCCGGTCAGGTTGGCGACGGAATCGATCAGCGCTTCGCGTCCGGCCTCGGTGGCCTGCGGTTCGGCGTCGGCATCGGAGACTCCCTGCTCGACCAGTTCGAGCCGTTTGTTCTCCTTGGTCGCTCCGTACGCGGCGTTGATCTTGGACATTCCGATCCCGGGCACCTCGACGTACGAGTCGCGCGGAATGGAGATGGCAGTGGCCGACGAGCCGTCGTTCGGGACGCGGATCAACACGATCGTGTCCGTGTTCGACGCAACTTCCTCACCTGCGTTGAGCGAGGCGAGTTCTTCCGGTGACAGCGCGTTGCCGTGGGCGTCGGTGCGGCTGTCGGTGCCGACCATCAGGATGTCGACCGCGCCGTCCGCTGCGCCGCCCAGACCGAGGCCACCCGCAGTGGCGATGTTCGACCGCAGACTGTCCACACTGCGCCACGCGAAGCCGGTCACCAACAGGACGAGTACCGACAACACGGCCACCGCAACGTGCGTCGCCGGCCAGCGACCGCCTGCGCCCGGTCGGCGGGGTGCCTCGCCTGAGTCCGGTCGTCGGTCGTCGCCTCGGGGCCCACGCTGCGGTCGTCGTGTACGGCCGGCCGTGGTTCGTCGTGCGTCGCCGGCCGCGCCGCCTCGGCGATGCACGCCCGGTTCGCCGTCTGCGGAGGGACGTACAGGGTGATCCTGGGAGTCGCGCCCGCGGGATGCACGAGGGTCGGTGTCACGGCCGCGTCGCTCGCCGCGCAGGCCGTCGCCGTCGGCTCGCCGCGAGGTGCGCCGGTGTGGTGGGGGCGTGCGCTCACCTCCGTGCGTGCCTGAATCTCGTGGCACCTTCGACCCTTTCCTCGTTTCCGGCAGGCATGGACACCCACCGACAGACGTTCACTCCCCCCGACTCGAAGGTTACTGGCGATCGGCCGCGCTCTCGCCGAACCGACCGCGGCGTGCCACACTTGGCAACCGTGAATGCGATCGTGGTGACCGGTGCACACGGCCAGTTGGGCCGACGGGTGGTCTCGCTCGCCGCCGAGCGTGATTCCGACGTCGAGGTGCACGGCTATTCGTCCGCCGACCTGGACATCACCGACCCCGATGCCGTCGACGCCGTGGTGACTGCGGGTGCGACCGTCGTCAACTGCGCCGCGTACACCGCCGTCGATGCCGCCGAAACCGACGAGTCCAGGGCCATGGCCGTCAATGCCGACGGTCCTCGAAATCTCGCGCGGGCGTGCGGGCGTGTCGGTGCCCGACTGATTCACATTTCCACCGACTATGTGTTCGACGGCACAGCGACCGAGCCGTACGACGTCGACGCGGCGACCGCGCCGAAGTCCGTGTACGGACGCACCAAGTTGGCCGGGGAAACGGCGGTACGTGAGGAACTTCCCGAGGCCGTCATCGTGCGCACCGCATGGGTCTACGACAACACCGGCAAGAACTTCGTCACCACGATGCGAAGACTCGAAGGCGAGCGGGAGACCGTCTCGGTGGTCGACGACCAGATCGGATCGCCCACCTTCGCCCTCGACCTGGCCGCCGGTCTGCTCGAGATCGAAGCCGACGCGACGGTGACCGGCCGGACCCTTCACTTCACCAACGCCGGGCAGGCGAGCTGGTACGACCTCGCCCGGGCAGTGTTCTCGGGAATCGGTGCCGACCCCGACCGGGTGCGACCGTGTTCGAGCGCAGAGTACGTCGTCCCGGCACCTCGGCCCGCATACTCGGTGCTGTCACCGAATGCGTGGTCCGCAGCCGGGCTCGGTGCGCCCCGCCCCTGGTCCGAGGCTCTGACGGCGGCTCTTGCTCGGTCGTGATGCGGGATCGATGCTCGCCTCGGGCTAGTCTTGCCCGCGTGAGTTCCGACCTGGCCGTGGTGACGGTGACCTATTCCCCCGGCGAATACCTCGAGCAATTTCTGACGTCTCTACGAGAGGCCACGACTCGGCCCGTGCGAGTCATCATGGCCGACAACGGGTCGGTCGACGGCACTCCGGAAGCTGCCGAGGCGGCGTTCGCGGAAGCAGAATTGCTGCGTACCGGCGCCAACATCGGCTACGGCGCTGCCGTCAATCGGGCGATCGCCGCGGTCGACCCCGAGGTCGAATTCGTCGTGGTCGCCAATCCGGATGTCAGGTGGCACCCCGGGTCCCTGGACGGATTGCTCGACGCCGCGGCGCGATGGCCGCGCGCAGGTTCGCTGGGCCCACTCATTCGTGAGCCGGACGGGTCGCGATACCCGTCCGCGCGATCGGTGCCCGATCTGACGTCCGGGGCCGGCCACGCAATTCTGGGCAAGCTCTGGCCGACCAATCCGTGGACTCGGCGATACCGCCAGGAGAACGAGACGGTGTCCGAGCGGCCGGTGGGATGGCTCTCGGGATCATGCCTGTTGCTTCGCCGCGCGGCGTTCGACTCCATCGACGGGTTCGATTCGCGCTACTTCATGTACATGGAGGACGTGGACCTCGGCGACCGGCTCGGTAGGGCGGGTTGGCAGAACGTCTACGTACCCGAGGTCGAGGTCACGCACTCGAAAGGCCATGCGGCAGGACGGCATCCGGAAGTGATGCTGCCCGCACACCACACCAGCGCCTACCGATTCCAGGCCGACAGACACGACCGGGTGTGGCAGGCTCCACTACGATGGGCGCTGCGCGCGGGTCTCGGTCTTCGCTCGAAGGTCGTTGTGACTTCGGCGCTTCGGGCCCGAGCTCGTGAAGAACGACCGTCGGACGAGAGAACAGAGGCTGGACATGTCGGATAGTTCCCCATCGGTCGCCGCACGGACGGATGCAGTGATCTTGGTCGGCGGCAAGGGAACTCGACTGCGCCCGTTGACTCTGTCGGCACCGAAGCCGATGCTCCCGACTGCAGGACTCCCGTTTCTCACCCACCTGCTGGCCAGGATCAAGGCTGCGGGCATCGAACACGTGGTTCTCGGAACGTCGTTCAAAGCCGAAGTGTTCGAGCAACATTTCGGCGACGGGTCGGCGTTGGGCATCGAACTCGAGTACGTGTTCGAGACCGAGCCCATGGGCACCGGCGGCGGAATCAGAAACGTGTTGCCGCGACTGCGGGCGGACAACGTCATGGTGTTCAACGGTGACGTGTTGGGTGGTACCGATCTGACGGCAGTGCTCGATACGCACCGCACGACCGACGCGGACGTGACGCTGCATCTCGTTCGGGTCGGCGATCCCCGAGCGTTCGGCTGTGTCCCGACCGACGAGAACGGCCGAGTCACCGCGTTTCTGGAGAAGACCCAGGATCCGCCGACCGACCAGATCAATGCCGGTTGCTACGTGTTCAAGCGTGAGATCATCGAGTCCATCGCAGCCGACCGGCCGGTGTCGGTGGAGCGAGAGGTGTTCCCTGCCTTGCTCGCCGAGAACAAGAAGGTCTACGGGCACGTCGACAGTGCGTACTGGCGCGACATGGGTACGCCGGAGGATTTCGTCAAGGGATCGGCCGACCTCGTTCGTGGGATTGCGCCGTCGCCCGCACTGCACGGAGATCGCGGTGAGTCCCTGGTTCACCCCGGAGCGGGTGTCGCGCCGGGCGCACTGCTGATCGGTGGAACCGTCGTCGGACGTGGTGCCGAGATCGGCGCAGGCGCTCGTCTCGACGGCGCGGTGGTGTTCGACGGTGCGATCGTCGAAGCAGGGGCCGTAGTCGAACGGTCCATCCTGGGCTTCGGAGCCCGCATCGGACCGCGCGCACTCGTGCGTGACGCCGTCATCGGTGACGGTGCCGATATCGGAGCTCGGTGCGAGTTGCTGCGTGGGGCACGGGTATGGCCCGGAGTGAAGCTGCCCGACGGGGGAGTGCGCTTCTCCACCGACGTCTGATCGTCGTCCCGAGGAGTTGAGCGGGGCCGACCCGGGCGGATCAGCGATACGCCGCGAGCGCGACGAGATGGTCGATGGTCTCGCGCTCGGCCGAGTCGGGTAGTTCGTCCACCGGCCACCAGCGCAGGTCCGTCGATTCCTCGCTGCGCACGGCGCGCGCGCCGTCCGGGGCGCGCACCAGGAACCGCAGGTCCAGGTGCCGGGTCGGCTTACCCAGTGAGCACGTGATCGGGTGAGTGTGCGCCGAGAGCAACTCGGGATCGATCGACAGATCGGTAATTCCGGATTCTTCGGTCGCCTCGCGCAGCGCTGCGGCGACGACCGTCTCGTCCTCGGGTTCGCAGTGACCGCCCAGCTGAATCCACCGGCCCACCCGGGGATGCAGGGTCAACAGAACGTGCCGTCCCGACGCGTCGAGTACCAGCGACGACGCCGTGATGTGGCCGGCCTCGTTCGCGCGAAGACACGCGTCGGGATTGCTGTGCAGAAAGGCGATCACGGTGTGCCGAAGGGATTCGTCCCTGGAGTCGGTCGGTGCCCACCGATCGAGTGTCTCGGCCGCGGACTGCCACAGTGAGGAAGCGGACATCGTCGGTCAGAGCTCCACCAGCGAAGACCCGGGCGCGGCCGGATCTCGTACCGTCAGCGGCTCGCTGGGGTGTCCGATTGCGATGGCCCCCAATGCTTTCCAGTCCGCACGCAAGCCGAGCTCGGCGCGGACGGTATCGGCGGCGAAGATCGTCGAACCGATCCAGCAGCTACCGAGATCGCGAACGGCCAGGGCTACGAGCAAACCCTGAACGGCGGCACCGACCGCCACGGTGAACATGGTGTCCTCCGCTGCGCGACGCCTCTCGTCGGGATAGGTGTGCGCCCCGTCCGGCACACAGAACGGAATCACGATTTCCGGCGCATCGAACAGAATGTCACCGCGGCTCAGCCTGGCGGCGATGCGGTCCTCGGTCAGCCCGTCGCCGGCCAGATCGGCTCGCCACTGCTCGCGCATGGTCTCGAGCAGTCGGCGACGCACCGCGGGCGTTCTGATCCAGACGAATCTGACGGGGTGGGTGTGATGCGGGGCGGGGGCGGTGAGGGCGTCCGCGACGGCGTCACGGATCGAGTCCGGGTCGACTGCGTCGGGGGAGAACGATCGAACCGACCGCCGGCGGAGCAGGGCCTCGCGTCGACCACGTTCGAGTGCCTCGGCGGTTCCCAGCCAGAACAGATCGTCTTCGCCGCCGCGCAGCAGGGTGGCGGCGGTGGAGCCGTCGTCGACCGGTGACAGGCCGCGGACGACGGCTATCGGAACGCCACCCAGCTTGCCCTTCACGAGATCGCCTGCCGCAGCGAGCTCGTCGGCGATGGCGACTTCGGTGACGATCAGTTCGTTGCCCTGGCCGTCTTCTGCCCCGGCGTATCGATGGACGACCGCCAGGCCGGCAGACCCGATCGCGGCATCGGTCTGACCGATCCGCCAGGCCCGGCCCATCGTGTCGGTGATCACGACAGCCACGGTGACTCCGGCCGACTCGTGCAGTGCTCGCCGAAGAGCCGCCGCGCTGGCGTCGGGATTCTCCGGGAGCAGCGCCAGTTCGCTGCCGTCGACGTTGGACCCGTCGATACCCGACGCGGCTTGCACGATGCCGAGGCGGTTCTCGGTGATGAGCGTCCGGCCTTTTCGGGCGACGACGCGAACGGCCTCCTGATCGACGAGGACCCGGCGGGCTGCGTCCCGCTCCTCGGGGTCCTGCGGTGCGGGCACCAGACGTCCCTCGACCTTGGAGACGATCTTGCTGGTGACCACGAGGACGTCTCCGTCGCGCAGCCAGGGCGCTCGGTCGACGATCGCTGCGGCGAGATCGTCGCCCGGACGAAACTCGGGAAGTCCCGTGACCGGCAGGATTTCGATCGATCCGCCCGGTGCGTGGTCACCGGGAGCCTCCGGCATCGACGCCACCTCGCGTGGGGCGGTCACAGTTCGAGTCCGGCTGCGCGCAGGGCGGTGCGTGCCATCACCGCTGTGGTCTCCGGGTCGGTCATCAACAACGGAATCGACTGCACGTCGACTCCGTCGACCACCGCCGAGTCGGTGCTGTGCACCAGCCAGGCGTCGAGAATGCCGGTGCCGCTTCGGCTTCCGTAGAGGCGGCCGACGGCCTCGGCCGTCGTCTCGACGCCGATGACCGAGAGGCACTCGTCTGCCATGCCGCGCAACGGTTTACCGTCCACCACCGGGGACAGGCCGACGACCTTGGCGGCGGTGGTGCGCAGTGCGCCGCGGATGCCGGGTACGGCAAGAATTGCGCCGACACTGACCACCGGGTTGGACGGGGCCAGGATCACCGCGTCGGCCTCGGCGATCGATTCGGCGACTCCCGGTGCAGCAGTGGCCTGTTCGGCACCGATATGAGCGAAACTGTGCGTGGGAATCTGCGCGCGGTAGCGAACCCACCACTCCTGGAAGTGGATTGCGCGTTGTTGCTCGCCGCTGGGGTCGTCGGGGTCGGTGACCACGACGTGTGTTTCCGAGCGGTCGTCGGTGACCGGCAGCAATCGGACGCCGGGCTGCCATCGGTTGCACAGTGCCTCGGTGACGGCCGACAGCGGAAATCCGGTGCGCAGCATGCGACTGCGGATCAAGTGCGTGGCGATGTCCCTGTCGCCGAGGCCGAACCAGTCGGGATCTGCTCCGTAGGCGGCCAACTCGTCGCGGGCGTTCCAGGTCTCCGCGACCCGGCCCCAGCCTCGCTCGGTGTCGATTCCGTTTCCGAGGGTGTACATGCACGTGTCGAGATCCGGGCAGATGCGAAGGCCGTGCATCCAGACGTCGTCGCCGACGTTGACCACCGCCGTGATCTCGTTCTCGGGTTCGTCGCCGAGAAGGGAGTCGCCGAACAGGGATTTGAGCCCCTGGAGGAACCGTGCGCCACCGACGCCACCGACCAGAACAGTAACTTTCACAACATGCGAGCCTAGTGCGGTTGTCGCCCGCCCGGGTGAGCGCCCACCCGGACCGTCCGCGGGGCCGGGATCCGAGCCCGAGAACCGCCGCGACACGCACGGGACGCGCTCCGATTCGGGGAGACAGCCGATTTCGGGCATGGGATGGTATTGGATTTGTGCGATCGGCTTGACCGCGACACACCTGTACGTGTCTAATCACAGGTATGTCATTCAGCGTTCGCGGCACGAGTTCGACTGCAGCGAACCTGGTTTCGAACACTCGTTCCCTTCCTGTTCGTCCCTGAGTGGACGTGGAGTAGAGGTCGAGAGTTGGACGGGTGGAGAGTCGGCTCGGACGTACCAGCTCGATCGAATACCGGCGCGGGGCAAGGTATTCGAGATTACGAGGACCGAAAGTATCTGCGCTACCACAGGTGAGGAGGCGGAAGCGATGTATGACCAGCACGTGACACGTGATCAGCGGGGCGGACCCACTGCACACCTCAGCGCTGTCGACGACGCGCCGCAAACCGAGTCCGATTCCGGCGTGGATTCGAGCGTCTCCGTCGACGCCGGTTCTGCGTACGTGACCCCGTCGAACGATGCAGTCGACGGCGAACTCTCGAGTGACGCCGTGCAAATCGATCAGGACATCGACAGCCCCGATGTCGACAGCCCGGATGTCGACGACGTCGATAACGACGACTCGGACAACGACGCCGATTCGATGCCGTTCGTGGCCGAATCGGTTCCACCCGCCAAGCCGTTCCTCAGTCTCGTGGCGGGTTTCGACGAGATGTTCGAGGAGATCGAGGATCAGTGGCAGGAGCGCGCCCTGTGCGCTCAGACCGATCCCGAAGCCTTCTTTCCCGAAAAGGGCGGCTCCACCCGCGAAGCGAAGCGAATCTGCCTCGGCTGCGAGGTCAAGGACGAATGCCTCGAGTACGCTCTCGCCAACGACGAGCGATTCGGAATCTGGGGCGGACTGTCCGAGCGTGAGCGTCGTCGGCTCAAGCGCGGGATCGGCTGAGCCGAGCGCTCTCAGGAGGATCCACCCACGAGCCGACGCTGCATCACGGCTCGGCGCTGGCGGGGTCCACCTCGTCGGGATCGATGCCCAAATACGTCGCTACCTGCTCGACCAGGACCTCGAACAGTAGGTCCTCCAAATCTTCCGGGTGCTTGGCGCGCCGCTCGAGCGGACGCCGGAACAGCACCACACGGGCGCGTGTCGTCTCTCCGCGCTTGTCGATCCCTGCGGGGACCAGTCGCGACAGGGGTACCGGTCCTTCTGCGACCACCTCGGGCGGCCACGTGACCGATTCCGGGTCCAACGCCCTGATCTTGGGCACGTCGTCGACGGCGATGTCGAGCTTCGAGAGCTTGTCGTGCCACCGGTGGTCGATGCGCGCGAACGCGTCGAGTACCAGCCGGTCGAACTTCTCTGCACGTGATCGCCGGGCAGGTAGGTCCTCGGGCAGCACCGGTCCGCGGATGCCGCGGCCGTGCCGCGCAACGGACCGCGACGTGATCCTGCGCGCGGAAGAGAACTGAGGCATGGGGGCAGGTTATCGCGGCTGTCCGGTGTGTCGGTCGTTCGGTCGGTTGCACGTACCGGATACTCTGCACTCGTGAGATCACTGCGTGGCTGCTGCAGGCCTGGTTGCAACCGTTCTGCCGTTGCGACGCTCACATATGTCTACTCCGACTCCACTGCCGTCGTCGGTCCGCTGGCCACCGTGGACGAACCGCACTCCTGGGACCTGTGCGAGGTCCATGCCTCGACGACCACGGCACCCAAGGGCTGGGAGCTCGTGCGGTACGAGGGTGGTTACTCGACATCGACCCCCGACGAGGACGATCTGACCGCGCTGGCCGAGGCCGTACGCGAAGCCGGTCGGGGAGACCGGACGCGCTCCGAGGACCGAGACAGCGGTGACCGGTCGCCGGCTCGCCACCAGGACACCGAGCGACGGGCCACGCCTGCCGTCCGAACCGGCCGACGCGGACACCTCAGAGTTCTACCCGATCCCACGTCCTAGACCCCCTGCGCAGAACGCCGCGGCGGGGCGAGGCGCTGCGTCCGCCCGAATGAACGACGGGTCGACTGGCCCGCCCACCGGGCGTCTGGCAAGGTTTGCACCAGTACCGAAACGGACAAGCCGGTCTGCCGAGCTTCGGTGTTGATCGCCCCGTACCCAACGCTGGATGTCCGACGCCGGACGACCGACAATCAGGAGAATCTTCGTGGCCCGAACCGCAGAGTCCGTCAACGCCGTCATCAAGGCCTACGACGTCCGTGGCGTCGTAGGTGAGCAGATCGACGAGGCGTTCGTCCGAGACGTCGGTGCATCGTTCGCCCGGTTGGTACGCGACGAGGAGGGCGCGGCGCGGACTGTCGTCGTCGGACACGACATGCGCGACTCCTCGCCGGGCCTGTCCCGCGCTTTCGCGGACGGCGTCACCGCGCAGGGGCTCGACGTCGTGCACATCGGTCTCGCCTCGACCGATCAGCTCTACTTCGCGTCGGGCCTGCTCGAATGCCCCGGTGCCATGTTCACCGCAAGCCACAATCCGGCGAAGTACAACGGAATCAAGCTCTGCCGCGCCGGTGCCAAGCCGGTGGGGCAGGACACCGGGCTGGCCACGATCAAGTCGGAACTGATCGACGGCGTGCCGGACTTCGACGGCCCGGCCGGTACGGCAACGTCGCGAGACGTGTTGACCGACTACGCCGGGTTCGTTCGCGACCTGGTCGATCTTTCCGGCATCGGATCCATGAAGATCGCCGTCGACGCGGGTAACGGCATGGGCGGGCACACGGTCCCCGCGGTGTTCGCTCCGCTCCCGGTGACGATCGAACCGTTGTTCTTCGAACTCGACGGCAGCTTCCCCAATCACGAGGCCAACCCACTGGATCCGGCGAACCTGGTGGATCTGCAGCGCTTCGTCGTCGAGACCGGTGCCGACATCGGGCTCGCGTTCGACGGAGACGCCGACCGGTGCTTCGTCGTCGACGAGAAGGGCGATCCGGTCTCGCCGTCGGCCGTGACCTGCTTGGTGGCAGAACGCGAGCTGGCCAAGGAGCCCGGTGCGTCGATCATTCACAATCTCATCACCTCGCGTGCGGTGCCGGAGCTGGTCACCGCGCTCGGCGGCAAGCCTGTCCGCACCCGAGTGGGGCACTCGTTCATCAAGCAGCAGATGGCCGATACCGGTGCGATCTTCGGCGGAGAACATTCCGCGCACTATTACTTCCGTGATTTCTGGGGTGCCGATTCCGGCATGCTCGCCGCGCTGCACGTTCTCGCTGCCCTCGGCGCACAGGATCGACCGCTCTCGGAGATGATGGCTTCGTACGAGACGTACAGCGCGTCGGGTGAGATCAACTCGACGGTCGACGACGCAGCCGAACGCACCCAGGCCGTGCTCGACGCGTTCGCCGATCGGACCACCGGAATCGACCGTCTCGACGGCGTGACCGTCGACCTCGAGGGTGGTGCATGGTTCAACTTGCGTGCGTCCAACACCGAGCCCCTGTTGAGACTCAATGTCGAGGCGCGCACCCGCACCGAGGTCGACGCGTTGTCGACCGAGATATTGAGCATCGTTCGCTCCGGACTGGAATAGTGGTTACCTAGAGTTCACAAGTGGGTATGCAGGCATTTCGAGTCGGTGACGTAAGGGAAGGTGCCGAGGTCATGAGGGCAGTGACGTCTCTGGTCGATCTCGACGACGCCGGCGCGATCGTGGCCGCCGATCGGGAGGGCGCGCTCCGCAGCGCCGCGCTCGCGGGTGCTCAAGTACGCGCCGTCGCCACTGCGGTCGAAGAGTCGGTGCTGGCGCGCCTGGCCGACCTGCGACCTCGCAGCGTGGTGATAGTGACCGGCGACGGCCGCAGCAGCCGTGCCGCGTCTCTGCTTGTCGCTGCTCTCGGAAACCATTTGGGCGTTCCCCTGGTTCGTAGTACCGGAACTCCGCCGTGGATCGGGCCACTGGATGTCGTCGTGGTGGCCGGCGACGATGCAGGCGATCCGCGCTTGGCCGAATCGGTCGACGCGGCAGCGCGGCGCGGCGCGGAGGTCGTCGTCGTGGCACCGGAAGAGGGTCCCTTGCGTGCCGTGCGCGGTGCCAGGGTCATGTGGTTGCCGCCGCGCATAGCGGTGCGTGACCACAATGCGCTGATGCGCTACCTCGCGGCGTTCGTGGCCGTCCTCGGCGCGGTTGCCGGTGGTTCGTGGAAGGCGCTGCTGCCCAACCTTTCTCGGCTCGCAGATCTGCTCGATGCCGAGGCTGTGCGCAACAGCCCGTCCAACGAGGTGTTCCACAACCCTGCCAAAGCGCTTGCCAGTGGGTTCAGCGGCAAACGTGTGGTGCTCAGCGGTGCCGGGCCGGCTGCCGTCGAGGTGGCGCGGCACGGTAGCGAGGTGTTGCTGCGGGTGGCCGGTCTGATCGTGGCTGCGGGTGAGCTCGGCGATGTCATCGCTGCGTCCATCCGTGCGTCCATGGTCGAGTCATCGGGGCCGGTCAGCACCTTCGACTCGATCTTCCACGACGAGGAGCTCGACGGACCGGCTCCCGAACAGCCGATGCGGGTATTCGTCCTGGCGTCCGAATCCGATCGCGCGCTGACCGAACGACGCATTGCCGGTGTTCCGAATTCCGAACTGGTACTGACCGAGTCCGGTGAGGCGACGTCCGGCGGGGAGTTCGTGAGTTCGGGTTTCGAGGCCCGCGCGGCGTCACCCGATCCGGTTACACTCTCGATGCTCGACACGATGTCGGTGTTGGCAACGCGGTTGGACACCACTGCCGCGTACTTGTCGTTGATGGGCGGTAGCTAGTGCAACTCCTGCGAGGCGCAGTCCGGTCCTACGCTTGGGGTTCGCGCACTGCTCTGGCTCGTATCCAGGGTAGGCCGGTACCGTCCGATCATCCCGAGGCGGAGATCTGGCTGGGTGCACACCCGGCCGATTCTGCGCACGTGGTTCACGAGGGTGGCAGCACGCCGTTGCTCACCCTCATCGACGGGGATCCGGAAACACAGTTGGGCGGCTCTGCAGAGGACTTCTCGTCGCGGCTGCCGTACTTGCTGAAATTGCTTGCCGCAGAAGAACCTCTGTCGTTGCAGGCACATCCGAGCAGCGCGCAGGCGCGTGAGGGCTTCGCGCGGGAGAATGCCGCAGGTGTTGCGATCGATTCCCCGGTGCGCAATTACCGGGACGCCAATCACAAGCCCGAGCTGATCGTGGCACTCACCGAATTCGAAGCACTGGCAGGGTTTCGGCAACCGGCCGAGACGGTCGAGTTTCTCGATGCGTTGGCCGTGCCGTCCCTCGCGGGGTATCGCACGTTGCTCGCCGCTCAGCCCGACGCGTCGGGCCTCCGGACGGTGTTCACCTCGTGGATCACGTTGCCCGGGCAGTCCCTGGACGACCTGTTGCCTGCGGTCGCCCAGGGCTGCATCGATTATCTGTCGGGGCCTGCCCGCGCCGACGGCGGTCGATTCGCCGCCGAGGCACGGACGTTGCTCGAGCTGGGGGAGTCGTATCCCGGTGATGCTGGAGTACTGGCGGCCTTACTGCTCAATCGGGTCACCCTGACTCCCGGCCAGGGCCTGTACCTGGATGCGGGCAATCTCCATGCGTACCTGCGCGGAACCGGTGTGGAGATCATGGCCAACTCCGACAACGTTCTGCGTGGAGGGTTGACGCCCAAGCACGTCGACGTGCCGGAGTTGTTGCGCGTGCTGGACTTCGAGCCCGCCGACATCTCTCCGATCACGCCGGGTGAGAACGATCGGCCCACCTACCGATACCCGACGCCGGCCCCTGAATTCGTCCTCAGCCGGACGGCGGTCGGTCCGGGGGAGACCGTCGAGATTCCTGGAACCGGTCCGCGAATTCTGTTGTGCACCAGCGGTTCGGTGCTGGCGACGACCGGTGACACACACGCGGGGCTCACCGTGCCCCAAGGTAGTTCGGCGTGGATTCCCGCTGCCGACCGATCGGTCACCGTCACCGCGGACTCCGACGGTGCCGAAGTGTTCGTGGCGGCGGTCGGATCATTGCAGTCGTAAGGCGCGGCAAGTCGAGTGGCCGAAGTGTCCGACACGGGTGCCCGCTACCAATAAGGTGATGTCACAGTGAATTCTGGGACGGGTGGGTCCGATCGGATCGGCCGTCTGCAGAAGCGACGTGGCGATACGGAGGTCCGATGACCAAGGCAGACCGGCCCAGGAAGCCCCCGCGTACGACGGGGTGGTTCCGGACCAAGTCGATCGAACAATCGATCAAGGACACCGACGAACCGGACACCAAGTTGCGCAAGGAGCTCGGTTCGTGGGATCTGACCGTGTTCGGTGTCGCGGTGGCGGTCGGAGCCGGCATTTTCACGCTGACGGCGAGGACTGCCGGAAACGTTGCCGGACCGGCTGTTTCGGTGGCGTTCGTGTTGGCGGCCATCGCCTGCGGGCTCGCTGCCCTCTGTTACGCCGAGTTCGCCTCCACGGTTCCGGTCGCCGGTAGTGCCTACACGTTCTCCTACGCCGCATTCGGTGAGTTCATCGCCTGGATCATCGGCTGGGATCTGATCCTGGAATTCGGACTCGCCGCGGCGGTGGTGGCGAAGGCCTGGTCGCTCTACCTGGGAGACCTGCTCGGCACGTCGGCCCCGGTACTGCAGATCGGTTCGCTGAATTTCGACTGGGGCGCACTTCTCATCGTGGTGGTGTTGACGGTTCTCATCGCCTCGGGAACCAAGTTGTCCTCGCGCGTGTCGTTGGTGATCACAGCCATCAAGGTGATCGTCGTGCTGTTCGTCGTCGTGCTCGGTGCGTTCTACATCAAGGTCGCCAACTACGACCCGTACATTCCGCCGTCCGAGCCCGCGTCCACGGGTGAGGGGCTTCATCAGTCCCTGTTCTCCTTCGTCACCGGTGCGGGCGGTAGCACCTTCGGTTGGTACGGACTGCTGGCGGCGGCGTCGCTGGTGTTCTTCGCGTTCATCGGCTTCGACGTGGTCGCGACAACGGCCGAGGAGACGAAGGAGCCGCAGAAGGCATTGCCGCGCGGCATCCTCGGATCCTTGGCCATCGTGACCGTGCTCTACGTGGCGGTGACCTTGGTGCTGACCGGGATGGTCAAGTACACGGATCTGGCCGGCGACAGTGCCACGCTGGCAACGGCGTTCGAGCTGAACGGGCTGACGTGGGCCAAGAACATCATTTCGTTCGGCGCACTGGCCGGTCTGACGACGGTGGTCATGGTTCTCATGCTGGGGCAGACTCGCGTCCTGTTCGCCATGTCGCGAGACGGCCTGGTGCCGCGCGGTCTGGCCCACACCGGAAAGAAGGGCACGCCGGTTCGGACGACGATCCTGGTCGGTGTGGTGGTCGGACTGCTCGCCGCGTTCGTCCCTCTCGGCACGCTCGAGGAGATGGTCAACATCGGCACGCTGTTCGCCTTCGTTCTGGTGTCGGCCGGTGTGCTCGTCCTCCGCAAGACGCGTCCCGATCTCGAGCGCGGGTTCCGCGTGCCCTGGGTTCCGCTGGTTCCGATCCTGGCAGTGGCCGCATGCCTGTGGCTGATGCTCAACCTGTCGGTCGAGACGTGGTTGCGGTTCCTGGTGTGGATGGCAGCGGGTGTCGTCATCTACGTGCTGTACGGTCGCCGCCATTCGGTGATGGGTCTGCGCGAGGCGAAGAAAGTCGAGTCGCGACCCGAGTGAGACGCGGCCGAGTCGTCTTGCGAGGCCGGCCCCGACCGTCGATTGTGCGGGCGGGGCCGGTTTTCTCGGATCCGACGTGTCCGGGGTATGCGTCACACCCCTCGGTCCGAACGCCCGGCATGTTATACCCTCGAAAACAAACTGATAGGACCGCAAACATTCGGTGAGAGGGTGTGGCAACTGTGAGCGTGGACGGCCGGATCACCTCATCGGACGATTCGGGTGTCGCTTTCGGGGAGCGGAATTCGGCCGGGGCTGCACCTGCGGTTCGGCGGTGGGACAACAAGCGCTACCTGTGGATGCTGGGTCTGCTGGCACCGGCATCGGCGCTGTTGCCGTCCCAATTGGTGTACTGGACCGGCATGCCGGTGTTCTGGTGGAGCGGCGTCCTGGTGTTCTTCGTGATCATTCCGATCATCGATCTGCTCGCGGGCGAGGACGGTCACAACCCGGACGCGTCTGCGGCCGACAAGCTGCAGAACGACCGTTATTACCGCTGGTGCACCTACCTGTTCCTGCCCATCCAATTCATCGGTCTGATCGTCGCCTGCTGGATGTGGGCGTACGGAGGTCTGAGCGTGGTGGACAAGATCGGGCTCGCGGTGACGGTGGGCCTGGTCGCGGGAACCGGAATCAACGCCGCCCACGAGCTGGGCCACCGCGTCGAGCAGCACGAACGCTGGTTGGCGAAGGTGGCCTTGTCGCAAACCCTGTACGGACACTTCTTCGTCGAGCACAACCGCGGTCACCACGTGCGGGTGGCCACTCCGGAGGATCCGGCCAGTGCCCGGCTGGGAGAGAGCGTGTGGACGTTCGTGCCGCGCAGCGCTGTTCTCGGGCTGGCCTCGGCCTGGAAGCTCGAGGCTCGGCGGCTGCGTCGCAAGGGCCACTCCGTGTTTCACCCGTCGAACGCTCTGTTGCACACGTGGCTGCTCAGCGCCGTTCTCTTCGTCACGCTGATGGTCGTCTTCGGCTGGGCGATCGCGCCGTATCTGCTGATACAAGCCGTCGTGGGATTCGTGCTCCTGGAGATGGTGAACTACGTGGAGCACTACGCACTGCTGCGCGAGACGAACGAGCGAGGCAGATACGTGCGATGCGCACCGCGGCACAGTTGGAACAGCGACCGGCTGTGCACCAACATCTTTCTCTACCACCTGCAGCGACACAGCGATCATCATGCCAATCCGGGGAAGCGATACCAGACTCTGCTCTCGTGCGACGAGGCCCCGCAATTGCCCGCCGGGTACGCGACGATGGTTCTACTGGCAGCGGTACCGCCGCTGTGGCGTCGGGTGATGGACCCGCGGGTGCTCGACCACTACGACGGTGATCTCGTCCGGGCCAACATTCTGCCCCGAAAGCGCGAACGGATTCTGGCGCGAGCCCAGCAACACGGGTGACCGCGGGACCACTCGACGAGCCGTCTGAAGGGCATCGGACCGATTCGCCGGGCAGACGGTCGCCGCGCGCCGCGACCCGATAGCCTGGACGAAGACATTCAAGTCAACAGGAGAGGCAAGATGACGACCTCAGTTACGTCAGGATCGGCACTCACCGTGGAACACCGCGGTGGAATCGACTTCAAGGTCGCAGACCTGTCACTCGCAGAATTCGGCCGCAAGGAAATACGGCTGGCAGAGCACGAGATGCCCGGCCTGATCGCGCTTCGTCGCGAGTACGCCGACGTTCAGCCGCTCAAGGGCGCACGAGTATCCGGATCGCTGCACATGACGGTGCAGACCGCCGTGTTGATCGAGACGCTGGTGGCACTCGGTGCCGAGGTGCGTTGGGCCTCGTGCAACATCTTCTCCACCCAGGATCACGCTGCAGCGGCCGTCGTCGTAGGCCCGTACGGCACCGTCGAAGAGCCCAAGGGCGTTCCGGTGTTCGCCTGGAAGGGTGAGACCCTCGAGGAGTACTGGTGGGCCGCCGAGCAGATGCTCACCTGGCCCGAGCAGCCTGCCAACATGATCCTCGACGACGGCGGTGACGCCACGATGCTGGTGCTGCGCGGCGCTCAGTTCGAGAAGGCAGGCGTCGTTCCGCCGACCGACGACGACCAGGATTCCGACGAGTACAAGGTGTTCCTCGGCCTGCTGCGTCGCTCCCTCGAGGCGTCGACGACCAAGTGGACCGAGATTGCCGCATCCGTGCAGGGTGTCACCGAGGAGACCACGACCGGTGTGCTGCGGTTGTACCAGTTCGCTGCTGCCGGTGAGCTGTCGTTCCCGGCCATCAACGTCAACGACTCGGTCACCAAGAGCAAGTTCGACAACAAGTACGGCACTCGCCATTCGCTGATCGACGGCATCAACCGTGGCACCGACGTTCTCATCGGCGGCAAGGCCGTGCTGGTCTGTGGCTACGGAGACGTGGGCAAGGGCTGCGCCGAGGCACTCAAGGGCCAGGGCGCTCGCGTGACGGTCACCGAAGCAGATCCCATCAACGCCCTGCAGGCACTGATGGACGGCTTCGACGTGCGCACGGTCGACGAGTTCATCGAGCAGGCCGACATCGTGATCACCTCGACGGGCAACCTCAAGATCATCACGTTCGAGCACATGCGCAAGATGAAGCACCAGGCGATCCTGGGCAACATCGGCCACTTCGACAACGAGATCGACATGGCCGGCCTCGAGAAGGCTGCCGACGTCACGCGGATCAACATCAAGCCGCAGGTCGACGAGTTCCAGTTCAAGGACGGGCACTCGATCATCGTGCTGTCCGAGGGCCGTTTGCTGAACCTCGGCAACGCCACCGGTCACCCGTCGTTCGTCATGAGCAACAGCTTCTCCAACCAGGTCATCGCGCAGATCGAACTGTGGACCAAGCCGAGTGAGTACGACAACGAGGTCTACCGGTTGCCCAAGCACCTCGACGAGAAGGTTGCTCGCATCCACGTCGAAGCGCTGGGCGGCTCGATCACCAAGCTCACCAAGGAGCAGGCCGAGTACATCGGCGTCGACGTCGAGGGCCCGTACAAGCCCGAGCACTACCGCTACTGACCGAGAGAGTTCGGTCGTTGGGAAAGCTCTTCGTCATCGAGGGAGTCGACGGAGCGGGCAAGAACACGCTCGCCCGTCGGCTCGTCTCGGCGTGGGAACGCGACGGCCTGGCCGTCGTCCGGGTCGGGTTTCCCCGGTACGGAAGGTCGGTTCATGCCGATCTGGCGGCCGAGGCGCTGCAGGGGGAACACGGAGACACCGCGGGCAGCGTGCACGCCATGGCGCTGCTGTTTGCACTCGACCGCAAGGATGCGGCCGACGAGATCCGAAACTTGTTGTCCCGCAACGATATCGTGTTGCTGGACCGGTACGTGGCGTCCAACGCCGCCTACACCGCGGCGCGGTTGGAGCAGTCCGTCGACGGAGCGGCCGTCGAGTGGATCCGGTCACTCGAATTCGAGCGGTTCGGTGTGCCCGTTCCGGACGTGCAGGTGTTGCTGGACGTACCGGTGGCTCTCGCTGCGGAGCGCGCCGCCGCGCGTGAGAGTGCGGACGCCGCGCGCACCCGGGATGCCTACGAACGCGACGGCTCGCTGCAGACCCGAACCTCGGCCGTCTACGGCCGTCTCGCAGAAACGAACTGGGCGTCGCCCTGGCGAGTCGTGCGCGCCGACGTCGACCCCGATCGACTCGCCGCCGACATGTTCAATCAGCCATCCGCCGAGCCGAAAGTGACACGATAGAGCCATGAAGCCTCGGATTCTGGTTGTGGACGACGATTCGGCTCTGGCGGAGATGCTCACCATCGTGTTGCGCGGTGAGGGATTCGAGCCGTTCGTCGTCGGAGACGGCACCCAAGCGCTGGCGGCCGTCCGCGAGAATCGACCCGATCTGGTGTTGCTCGACCTGATGCTTCCCGGAATGAACGGCATCGACGTCTGTCGCGTGCTGCGAGCCGACTCGGGGGTCCCGATCGTCATGCTGACGGCCAAGACCGACACCGTCGATGTGGTGCTCGGTCTCGAATCCGGGGCCGACGACTACATCATGAAGCCCTTCAAGCCGAAGGAGCTGGTGGCACGCGTCCGGGCACGACTGCGTCGAACCGAGGACGAGCCGGCCGAACTGTTGTCGATCGCCGACATCGTCATCGACGTCCCCGCCCACAAGGTCAGCCGCGGCGACGAGCTGGTCTCGCTCACTCCGCTCGAATTCGATCTGCTGGTCGCCTTGGCCCGCAAGCCCCGTCAGGTGTTCACCCGTGAAGTTCTGCTCGAACAGGTGTGGGGCTACCGGCACGCCGCCGACACCCGCCTGGTCAACGTCCACGTTCAGCGCCTGCGCGCCAAGGTCGAGAAGGATCCGGAGAACCCGGAGGTGGTGTTGACCGTGAGGGGGGTCGGGTACAAGGCCGGACCGCCGTGATCGGTTTTTCCCACTCTCGGCGACGAATCAACGGCAAGTTCTCCCCGCTCCTGCGTTGGTTCAGGTCGCTGAGCACATCGCTGGGTCATGCCTGGCGAAGGTCACTGCAACTACGCGTGGTCGTCTCGACCCTGACGTTGTCGCTCGTGGTGATCCTGATTCTCGGCGTTGTTCTGACCAGCCAGATCACCGATCGGTTGCTCGAAGCGAAGCTGTCTGCAGCCACCGAGGAACTCGACCGCTCGCGCACCACGGTGGAGGGCAACCTCGCCGGTGCCGATGATTCGAGCGGCCTGTCCACCCGTCTCGAACGGGCGAGAGCAGCGTTGACGAACCAGGACCTCGACGCCGCGTCGACCACCGGGTCGGCAGGGTCCTTCGACCCTGTTCTGATCGTCGAGGGCGACGCGACCCGCGCGGAAGCGTCGGTCGGTCCGGTCGACCAGATACCGGCCAGCTTGCGCGACTTCGTCAAGAAGGGCCTGATCAGCTCGCAGTACGCCACCGTGACCGACAGTGACGGCGGATATTCCGGGTCGGCGCTCATCATGGGGTCGCCCACCGGTTCCGACATATCGGCGCTGCAGCTGTATCTCATCTTCCCGCTCGCCAGCGAAGACCGGACGCTCTCCCTGGTCCGCGGCACGCTGTTCATCGGGGCCGTGGTGCTGCTGGTACTCCTTGCCGCGATCGCGATGCTCGTCGCGCGGCAGGTGGTGCTACCCATTCGATCCGCGTCCCGCATCGCAGTACGTTTCGCCGACGGCAGGCTCAAGGAGCGCATGCCGGTTCGCGGTGAGGACGACATGGCGAGGCTGGCGATGTCGTTCAACGAGATGGCCGAAAGTCTGTCCAAACAGATCACCCAGCTCGAGGAATTCGGAAACCTGCAGCGCCGGTTCACCTCCGACGTCAGCCACGAACTACGGACGCCGCTCACCACCGTGCGGATGGCCGCGGATCTCATTCACGACGCCAGTGACGATCTCGAACCTGCCCTCAAGCGTTCCTCCGAGCTGTTGGTCAACGAGCTGGACCGGTTCGAGACGTTGCTCGGTGATCTGCTCGAGATCAGCCGCCACGACGCCGGTGTCGCCGAACTGGCCGCCGAGCAACTCGACCTGCGGATGTGTGCACGCGCTGCGGTCTCCACGGTGCGTCACCTCGCCCGCGAAACCGGTACCGAGGTGATCGTCGACATGCCCGAGACGGCGGTCATCGCCGAGGTGGACCCGCGGCGTGTCGAACGTATCCTGCGCAACCTTCTGGCCAACGCCCTCGATCACGGGGAAGGCAAGCCGGTGCTGCTGCGCCTGAGATCGGATGCCGACGCGGCAGCCTTCGTGGTGCGCGACCAAGGAATCGGTCTGCGCCCCGGCGAGGAGAAGCTGGTGTTCAATCGGTTCTGGCGCTCGGACCCCTCCCGCGTCCGGCGCTCCGGCGGTACCGGCCTCGGGTTGGCGATCAGCGTCGAGGACGCCCGGCTGCACGACGGTAAGCTCGAGGCGTGGGGTGCAGTCGGCGAAGGCGCATGTTTCCGGCTCACGGTGCCACTGGTCCGTGGCCACAAAGTGATCGGCTCACCTCTGCCGTTGAAGCCGAGCACCAAGAAATACGCTCAGGGACAACCGATCCCGGCCATCGGTGCGCAGCGGGCCGCGTCGGAGTCGTCGACGTGATTCGCTCGTCTCGTCGCCTGTCTCGCTCGGTTGCAGTCTGCGCCCTGATCGCCGCCCTCGTCTCCGGTTGTGCCAGCCTGCCCGAGTCCTCGAGCCCCCAGGCCATCGGCACGTTGACCGACGGTGCCGCGCCCACCAGCGCCCCGGCTCCCGAACCCGGACGTGAGCCCGACCGGCTGCTCGACGACTTCTTCGAGGCCAGCGCAGTGTCGGCCAACCGCCACCAGGCCGCCCGACAGTTCCTGACCGAGGACGCGTCGAACACGTGGGACGACGGCGCTCGTACCGTCGTCGCAGATCGGATCGACACCCTGTCGGGGCCCCGAACTGCAGACTCTGCGCAATTCACGATTCGGTCGACGACAGCGGGAATCCTGGCTCCCGGCGGGGAATATCAGGCCGGATCGGACACGTTCGACATCGCGATCGACATGACGCGCGTCGACGGCCAATGGCGCATCTCGAAGCTGCCACCGGGTGTGGTCATCGATCGCTCGGCGTTCATGGACACCTATCAGCAGCGATCCATCTACTTCGTCGATCCGCTCGGTGGGGTGTTGGTGCCGGATGTTCGGTGGACGAGCGGATCGCAGGATCAGCTCGCAAACCAGCTCGTGCAGCTGTTGATCGATGGACCCAAGTCCGCGCTGTCCGCAGCGGTGAGCAACGAATTGTCCGACGACGTCAGTATCCGGGGGCCCATCACCAAGGCCGACGGACAGACTACACAGGTCGGAGTCGGTCTCGGCGGCATCAGAATCGACTTCGGTGGTTTGCAGAACAAGGGCGACCGCGACCGAGAATTGCTTGCCGCACAGGTGATCTGGACTCTGGCCTCGGCGGAGGTGGCCGGGCCCTACGTGCTGCTCGCCGACGGACAACCCATCGACACGACCAAGCCGGACGGGTGGACGACGGCCGGGGTCGACTCCTTCGATCCACAGAGCTCCACCAACGAATCGGTCGGCCTGCACGCACTGGCCTCCGGTCGACTGCTCCGCGTCGAGCAATCCGCGACCACACCCGCCCCCGGGTACTTCGGGCAGGCACGGAATCTGCGCTCGGTGGCCTTGTCGAACGACGGAACACTCGTGGCCGGCGTCGCGGACACCGGTAGACCCGCTCCGGCACCGTCGAGCACATTGATGGTCGGTAGCTACGACGGTGGCGCGTTCCCGGTGGCCGAGGGGCAGTCGATCACGCGTCCGACATGGGGAGCCGATGACAACGCCGCCTGGGCGGTCATCGACGGCACCAACGTCATTCGCGCGGCCCGCGACCCCTCGACCGGTCAGGTATCGGTGATACCGGTCGATGCCCGCGCGGTCACCACCCTGGGAACTCGCATCACCGAACTCCGGCTGGCCCGCGACGGCGTTCGGGCCGCACTCATCGTCGACGGCGTGGTGTACGTGGCCACCGTGGTACGCGATCCGTCGGGCGTCTATTCGCTGACGGCCCCGCGCGCGGTTGCGATCGGACTCGGCAGTGACGCCACCAGCTTGGACTGGAGCACCGGCGAGGCCATCGTCATCGCACGGGTTGCTACCGATACACCGGTGGTCCAGGTGACGGTCGACGGCTCGAGGATGGACGCCCTGCCGTCGCGCAATCTCACCAATCCCGTTCTGGCGGTCGATGCGTCGCCGGAGACCGAGTACGTTGCCGACGCCCGCGCCGTGTTCGCACTCAACAATGCCGATCCGGTCGGCGACAGGTACTGGCGCGAGGTCACCGGCCTGGCCGGGGTGAAGGCCGTGCCGATCCTGCCCGGCTGACGTCCGGCGGGTGTCGGTGGCTACCGGCACACTTCACGGTCATGAGAACGCTTCTCGACCTCGTCCTGCCCCTCGAATGTGCCGGGTGTGGGGTGCCGGGGGAGCAGTGGTGTCGCCGTTGTGAACAGGCGCTGTCGGTGCCGCCTGTCCGGGTGCGTCCGCGGGTCGATCCGGGGGTGCCCTGCTGGGCGCTGGGCACGTACACCGGCCCTCGGCGCAACGGGGTGATCGCACTGAAGGAACGGGGCCGACGGGCCGTGTCCGTGCCGTTCGGGCGGGCGCTGGCCGGTGCGGTGCACCAACTGCGTGCTGCAGGCGAGATCGATCCACCGGAGCTGAGTCCCCTCGTTCTGGTGTGCGCTCCGTCCCGGGCGCGCGCAGCGCGAGCCCGAGGGGGCGATCCGGTGCTGCGGTGTGCGAGGAACGCAGCGACCGAGTTGGCACCGGAGCGAGTACCGGTTCCCCAGCTGCTGAAGATGGCCGGGGGAGTGCGGGATTCGGTCGGGCTCTCGGCAGGTCAGCGTCAGCACAACGTGGCGGGCCGGATCGAGTTGGTCGGACAGTCGCGCCCGGCTATCGGCCGGCCGCGGCCGCGAACCGACGAACTGACCGTTCTTCTCGTCGACGACGTGGTGACCACCGGGGCGACCCTGGCCGAATGTGCAAGAGTGCTAACCGATTTCGGGATCTCGTTGGCCGGTGCGATCGTGGTGGCCAGCGCGTGAACGCGAGTCGACGAGACACGCCGACAACCAATTCGGGGTGAACGGTGGCACACGCGTCGATGACCGACTAACGTCGCGGACACGCTCCATCACGACGGAGCGGACCGGTAGAACGACCCGTAGAAACACGGACGTGAGGTGATGCCCCGGACTCGAGATGCCGGAAGGTTCCCCATTCGGCATGCACACCTGCCACGTCCAACAGTGGGCGTGGCCGATATCGGGAGGTACACGTGACGACCCCTTCACAAGCCTCGGTTTTCTTCGACGAGAAGCCTTCGGAAGAACCCGCCAAGAGCAATGCCGACGTTGTGGTCAAGGGCCGCAACGTCGAGATACCGGACCATTTTCGGATATACGTGTCCGAGAAACTGGCTCGCCTCGAGCGCTTCGACCCCTCCATCTACTTGTTCGATGTCGAACTGCAGCACGAACGAAATCGCCGTCAGGCCAAAGCATGTCAACGCGTGGAGATCACCGCGAAGGGCAAAGGCCCGGTCGTTCGTGCCGAAGCGTGCGCAGACAGTTTCTATGCCGCACTCGAAGCAGTGACCTCGAAACTCGAAAGCAGACTCAGGCGTACCAAGGATCGGCGCAAGGTCCACTACGGCGAGAAGAGACCCGTATCCGTCGCCGAGGCCACCGCTGAACTCGCCGAAGACGACACACTTGCGCTCGATCCCGAGACCAAGCTGGATTCGTTCGAGGACGATCAGACCGGCCCCGGGCACATCGTTCGCACGAAGGTTCACTCGGCCGCACCGATGAGCGTCGACGATGCGCTGTACGAGATGGAACTGGTCGGCCACGACTTCTTCCTGTTTCACGACAGCGCCACCGACCGGCCTTCCGTGGTGTATCGACGGCATGCCTTCGACTACGGCCTGATCAGGCTCACCTGACCGAGCGTGACGGCGAACGGGTCGTTCGCCGTCCGTGAAATATCCGACCACTGCAGGCTCGACGCCGGACACACGATCCCCACGTCGAGCCTGCAGTGCTGTGTCGGGGTTGTCCGAATGCCGGCGTGGTGTCGTTCGGGGACCGACAGTGGGACTGCCGTACCCACAGCGAGACCGCCTACCATGGACGCGTTCGGGTTACTGCCGCGCGGACGTCACGGTGACGAACCCGTGCGCTCGTGCAGGTAGCAGTAACGCGTCGAGTAACAGATTTGTTCGTGTCAGTACCCGTGAACCGAGGATCGAGGACGAGAAAACCCGTGCCGTCGCTGTCGTTTTCCAAGCTGCTCCGTGTTGGTGAAGGTCGCATGGTCAAGCGGCTCAAGAACATCGCTGACCACGTCTCGACCCTGTCTTCGGACGTCGAGAGTCTCTCCGACGACGAACTGCGGGGTAAGACCGCCGAGTTCAAGGAGAGGTACTCGTCCGGGGAGACCTTGGATCAGTTGCTGCCCGAGGCATTCGCGGTCGCCCGTGAGGCATCGTGGCGGGTGCTGTCCCAGCGGCACTTCGACGTGCAGGTGATGGGCGGAGCTGCCCTGCACTTCGGCAACATCGCCGAGATGAAGACCGGCGAGGGCAAGACCCTGACGTGTGTTCTGCCTGCCTACCTGAACGCCATCTCCGGCGACGGTGTGCACGTGGTGACGGTCAACGACTACCTCGCCAAGCGTGACTCGGAGTGGATGGGCCGTGTGCACCGCTTCCTGGGTCTGTCGGTGGACGTGATCCTGTCCGGGATGACGCCGGTCGAACGCCGTGCAGCGTATGCCGCCGACATCACCTACGGCACCAACAACGAGTTCGGGTTCGACTACCTACGCGACAACATGACGCACTCGCTCGACGATCTGGTGCAGCGCGGACACAACTTCGCCGTGGTCGACGAGGTCGACTCGATCCTCATCGACGAGGCGCGAACCCCACTGATCATCTCGGGCCCCGCCGACGCGTCGAGCAAGTGGTACGGCGAGTTCGCCCGGATCGCCCCCATGCTGAAGGTCGACACCCACTACGAGGTCGATATCCGCAAGCGCACCATCGGTGTGCACGAGGCCGGCGTCGAGCTGGTCGAGGATCAGCTCGGTATCGACAACCTGTACGAGGCGGCCAACTCGCCTCTGGTGAACTACCTGAACAACGCCATCAAGGCCAAAGAGCTCTACACCAAGGACAAGGACTACATCGTCCGCGACGGCGAGGTCATCATCGTCGACGAGTTCACCGGTCGCATCCTGGTGGGACGCCGCTACAACGAGGGCATGCACCAGGCGATCGAGGCCAAGGAGAAGGTGGAGATCAAGGCCGAGAACCAGACCCTCGCCACGATCACTCTGCAGAACTACTTCCGCCTGTACGACAAGCTCTCCGGCATGACCGGTACGGCCGAGACCGAGGCCGCGGAGCTGCATCAGATCTACGGATTGGGCGTCATTCCGATCCCGACGAACCGCCCGATGGTCCGCGTCGACAACGGCGACCTGATCTACAAGACGGAAGAAGCCAAGTTCGACGCGGTGGTCGACGATGTCGTCGAGCGGCACGAGAAGGGCCAGCCGGTTCTCATCGGCACCACGAGCGTGGAACGGTCGGAGTATCTGTCCAAGCAGTTCACCAAGCGCGGCGTCGCGCACAACGTGCTCAATGCGAAGTTCCACGAGCAGGAAGCGACGATCATCGCCGAGGCCGGGCGACAGGGCGCGGTGACGGTGGCGACCAACATGGCCGGCCGTGGCACCGACGTCGTGCTCGGCGGCAACCCGGACATCCTCGCCGACCTGAAGCTGCGTAAGCAGGGCTTGGACCCGGTGGAGACTCCCGAGGAGTACGAGGCCGCCTGGGAGCCTGCTCTGGATGAGGTCAAGGCACAGGTCAAGGCCGACGCGGACACCGTGCGCGAGGCCGGTGGCCTGTACGTTCTCGGAACCGAGCGCCACGACTCACGTCGTATCGACAACCAGCTCAGAGGGCGCTCCGGTCGTCAGGGTGATCCGGGCGAATCGCGGTTCTACCTTTCGCTCGGCGACGAGTTGATGCGTCGATTCAACGGCGGCGCACTCGAATCGATCATGACTCGGCTCAACTTGCCCGACGACGTCCCGATCGAGGCCAAGATGGTGTCCAAGGCCATCAAGAGCGCACAGACCCAGGTCGAGCAGCAGAACTTCGAGATCCGCAAGAACGTCCTCAAGTACGACGAGGTGATGAACCAGCAGCGCACGGTCATCTACGAGGAGCGCAGGCGCATCCTCGAAGGTGCCGACATGGAGGGCCAGGTCGAGGGCATGATCACCGACGTGATCACCGCCTACGTCGATGGTGCGACGAGCGAGGGCTACGTCGAGGACTGGGATCTGGAGCAGTTGTGGACGGCTCTGAAGACTCTGTATCCGGTCGGTATCGACCACAAGGTTCTCTCGGGCGAGAACGAGGACGGCGAGAAGGGTGACCTGAGCCGCGACGAGCTGCGCGAGGCGCTGCTCGAGGACGCCCGCTCGGCCTACGCCGCTCGCGAGGCCGAGATCGACGGCATCGCAGGCGAGAACGGAATGCGGGAGCTCGAACGTCGGGTTCTGCTGTCCGTCCTCGATCGCAAGTGGCGCGAGCATCTCTACGAGATGGACTACCTCAAGGAGGGCATCGGACTGCGTGCGATGGCCCAGCGAGATCCACTGGTCGAGTACCAGCGGGAGGGCTACGACATGTTCCAGGGCATGCTCGACGGGCTGAAAGAGGAGTCGGTGGGCTTCCTGTTCAACCTCCAGGTCGAAGCAACCCCAGCCCCGGCAGGTCCGGCCGCGTCCGCAGGTCTCGCGGTTGCCCCCGGGTTGGCCTCACCCGTCGGATCCGGTCGCCCGGCACCTGCGGCAACGTCGGCACCTGCGGCCACGGGCGATCGGCCTGCGGCCAAGGCGGCCCCGGCCCCTGCCGCTCCAGCTCAGGCAGCTCCCACAGCTCTGCGTGCCAAAGGACTCGACGAGCGGGACGAACAGAGATTGACGTTCTCCGGCCCGGCCGAGGGCGGCGGTACGGCTGTGCAGCGATCGGATGCTGCAGCGAGCGCGGAGTCGGCGGCCGAGGGAACCCGACGCGAGCGTCGCGAAGCAGCGCGAGCGCAGAACAAAGCACCGAAGAAGTCGGCGCGCTCCAAGCGCAAGAAGTAGTCGGCCGGGTCGATCCGGCGCGACCTCGCCGGGCGACCCGTGTTCTCAACCCACTCGCAGCGAGGTGACCGTCCATCCTGGCCGCCGCGGGTCGACCGCCTGCTCGATTCGGCCCGCGAAGGCGAAGGTGCGTGGGCCGCGGGTGTACGAGCCGAATATCTCGGCCGACGTGTCCGATCTATAAGCGACGTGCACGCGACGCACCGCGGCGAATCCGAGTCGCCGTCCCGGTGGGGGCGTGCGGACGATGGTGCGAATCAGGTCGATCACGGGCGCAGTGAACAACGAGGACAGTTGCTCGGCACTGCGCCTGCGGTCGATCACCTCGATGAGCAACCGCATGGCGCGTTCGGCGCTCGCCCGCGCATCGGCGGGCACGTCTTGCACGATCGGTCGATGGGGTGCCTCGGCCCGGCGGCGGGGGCGAGTGCTGCGTACCGATGCCGGATGGCGTTCCGGTGGCCTGTGCGGGCTCTCACCCCGTCCCCAGGTGTGCACCGCGCCTGCCGAGAGTGGCGGCTCGAACTGGGTCGGCCGCGACAGAAAGCAGTGGTGCTCGGCGCGCAGCCGAGAGTCCGCCGGCGACGGTATCGGGCTGTCGTCCCCGGTGTCCGGCGGATCGTTGGATTCGATGACGCTCACACCGACATTGACGGTCGCGATCGATTTTCGGTTCCCGAGATCGGCGACACGTCGGTGCCCACCCGGCACTGGGACTCACGTCGCGAACCCACGTACTCTGAGTTCGAGCACACCGCGCAACAGGCGGTATCGATCGGGGCGCACCACGTGCGAGGACGGGGACCGAGACACGCGATGGCGACCAGACTGACGGCGCAGGATGCGTCGTTCTACTTTCTCGAGGCCGGCAGCAGTCCCATGCACCTCGGCTCGCTCGCCGTCTTTCGGACCCCGCGGAGCGGTTTCAGTTACGACCGACTGCTGTCGTTGGTCGAACAGCGACTGATGCTGGTTCCGCGCTACCGGCAGAAGGTCCGCGAAGTCGCGTTCGGTTTGGCGCGGCCGGTCTGGGTGGACGACGCGGATTTCGACATCACCTATCACATCCGTCGTTCGGCACTACCCAAGCCGGGGACGGACGATCAGTTGCACGACCTGATCGCGCGACTGACCTCACGGCCGCTCGATCGCACCCGACCGTTGTGGGAGATGTACCTGGTCGAGGGCCTCGCGAAGAATCGTTTCGCCATCTTCACCAAGTCTCATTCGGCCCTCGTCGACGGCGAAAATGCGCTCGACATCGGTCAGGTCATTCTGGACGCGAGCAAGAACCCCGCGCCGATGGCCGAGGAGCTGTGGATGCCTGCCCGTGAGCCCAAGGACTCGGTGTTGGTGCTCGACGCGCTCACCGAACTGGTGGTGCGTCCGGGCGAGAGCATCGAGACGTTGCGCGGCGCGGTCAACGGGGTTGCCGGTCTCGCGGGCGACGCATTGCGCGCCGCGGGCAAGGTCGCGGCCGTGCTGCGTACCGCGACACAGAGCGCCCCGTCCAGCCCACTGAACGCGCCGATCTCACGAAATCGTCGGTTCGCCGTGGCCAAGACCGAGCTGGCCGATTACCGCAGGATCCACGACAGATTCGACTGCTCGATCAACGACGTCGTGCTCGCAGTCGTCACCGGCGCGCTGCGAAATTGGCTGCTCTCGCGCGGCGAACCCGTCACGGCATCGTCCACGGTGCGGGCCATGGTGCCGATGTCGGTGTACGTCTCGTCCGATCGCGTCGGCTTCGGTGAGGGCAGCGACATGTCCGGTGAGCCGGCCGAGGACGATCGCAGCGAGGTGTCCTCGTTCCTCGTCGACCTCCCGGTGGGGGAGTCGAACGCCGTCGTTCGGCTGTCTCACATCGCGCACGCGACCGAGGCCCATTCTCATCAGAGCCGCGGTGTGACGGCTCAGACGCTGATGCGGATCAGTGGGTTCGCTCCGGCGAGCCTGCATGCCATGGGTGCGCGGGCGGGTAGCCGACTCTCGCAACGAGTGTTCAACCTGATCGTCACGAACGCGCCGGGCCCGCAGTTTCCGCTGTACGTCGGTGGTGCCCGGATGCTCGAGATGTACCCGGTGTCGCCGCTGTTCGAGAATCAGGCGTTGAGTATCGGGCTGACGTCGTACGACGGTTTCGTGTTCTTCGGGCTCAACGCCGACCGCGGAGCGATGCCCGATGTGGATGTGGTGACAGCGCTACTGCACGAGGCGCTGGAAGAGTTGGTCGACGCCAGCAACGAATCGAGAGTGTGAGGTCTTCTGCAATGCGTGTCTACGTTCCGGCGACGCTGGAATTCTTGAAAGTGCTCGCAGCCGAGGGCGAGTTCAGTCCGGTCTCGCGCACCGCATTCGCGGTGACGCCCACCTTGCGTGAGGCGTATTCGTCGGGCGACGACGAGGAGTTGTCCGAGGTCGCGATGGGGGAGGCCGCGCGTGCCTCGCTGCGCCTGATCGCCGCGGCCGTCGACGACGAGGCGGACACGGGGACGGTGGCCGACGGCGTGGTCTACCGACGGGCGGTGATTGCCGCAGACGTCGACGATCCCACCCTGCGTCCCGATCTCGACGACGCTGTCGTTCGGCTGAAGGAACCGCTGCGAATGGATCAGGTCGCGTCGGTGCACGTCGATCTGGAAGGGGCCGAAGAAGCAGTTGCCAAGGCTGTCTCCGCCGTGGATGCAGCGGACATGGGCGACGCCGACGCAGAATTTGTTCTCGGTGATGCCGAAGACCACACGCTGGCGTGGTACGCCCCCCAGGAACTACCGTTTCTGCTCGATCTGCTGTGATCCTGCTCTCGGCCACGACCTGGCGATATCCACGGTTGGGCTGCCTGCAGAGGTGACCAGGGGACTCAACCTACGGTAGCGTAACCTCGATGCCCGCACGCGGTTCGGTACGACGATCGAGGGGATGGGGAACACCCGATGGATCTGAAGAAGTGGTTGGAGGCCCCGGTGGCCGGTGTCTCGGCACCCAAGCGGCCGAGGCTGAACATGCTGCGTGGTGCTTTCACCCGCATCACCACTCCCTTGCTGCCAGACGACTACTTGCACCTCGCCAACCCGTTGTGGTCGGCCCGTGAACTGCGCGGCCGCGTCGTACGCGTGGAGAAGGAAACCGCTACCGCGGTGACACTGGTGATCCAGCCCGGGTGGGGCTTCAATTTCGATTATCAGCCGGGTCAGTACATCGGAATCGGACTGCATCTCGGCGGTCGGTGGCACTGGCGCTCGTATTCACTGACCTCGCCGCCGAACTGGGAAGACAAGCTGATCTCCATCACCGTCAAGGCGATGCCCGAAGGGTTCCTGTCGTCACATCTGGTGGGCGGCGTGCCGCAGGGGACCATCGTGCGACTGGCGGCACCGAAGGGCAATTTCGCACTGCCCGTTCCGCCGCCCGCCAAGATTCTCTTCGTCACCGCAGGTAGCGGCATCACCCCGGTCATCTCGATGCTCAGAGCACTCGATCGCCACGGCGACATGCCCGATACCGTGCATATCCACTCGGCCCCCACCGAGGACGAGGTGATGTTCGCGGCCGAACTCGCAGCCCTCGAGAAGTCGCATCCCGAGTTCACCTCTCACGTGCAGCTGACGCGTTCCGATGGCAAGTTCGCTCTGTCCTCGCTCGACGAGCTGTACCCCGACTGGCGTACCCGCGACACCTGGGCCTGCGGTCCCGCGGCACTGCTCGAAGAAATCGAGAAGACGTGGAAGCGCGAGGGCATCGAGCACAAGCTGCACCTCGAGCGGTTCGAGATCTCACGCGCCGATACGTCCGGTTCGGGCGGAACCGTCACGTTCTCCAAGTCCGACAAGAAAGCGGCGGCGGACGGGGCGACCACACTGCTCGAAGCGGGCGAAAATGTGGGTGTTCGGATGCCGTTCGGCTGCCGTATGGGTATCTGCCAGACGTGTGTGGTGCCGTTGACCGCAGGGCATGTGATCGACCTGCGTTCCGGTAAGGAACACAGCGAGGGTGACCGCGTCCAGACGTGCATTTCCGCGGCCGCGGGCGACTGCACATTGGAACTGTAGGTCTGTTTTTCGCACACTGCCTTCTCAGGCTGCTGGGTTACGCTCACGTAGGTTGCCCACGCTGAACCCCGGTATTTCGGGCGCCGCACACAACTGTTGGAGGACCCGGTGGCCATCACCGACATCAAAGAGTTCGCTCACCTGACCGAAGAAGACATGGAAGCGTTCGGGCGCGAACTGGACGCTATTCGCCGCGACGTCGAGGACAGTCGCGGTGAACGCGATGCCGCATACATCCGCCGGACCATTCGAGCTCAGCGCATGCTCGAGCTCGGCGGACGCGCCGTGCTGCTCGGCAGCAAGTACCGGCCGGCATGGCTCGTGGGGACCGCGATGCTCAGCGTCGCGAAGATCATCGAGAACATGGAACTCGGCCACAACGTGATGCACGGCCAGTGGGATTGGATGAACGATCCGGAAATTCACTCCACCTCGTGGGAGTGGGACCAGACCGGACCGTCGGAGCAGTGGAAGCGGGCGCACAACTACTCGCACCACACGTACACCAACATCGTCGGAATGGACGACGACATCGGCTTCGGCATCCTGCGGATGACCCGCGACGAGCCGTGGAAGCCGATCAACCTCGTTCAGCCGCTCGCCAACGTCGTGCTGGCGACGACGTTCGAGTGGGGCATCGCATTGCACGACTACGACGCTCAGAAGCAGCTCGACGGGGAACACGAAAAAGGCCTCTTCAAGTCACCGGCGGCCCGCGCTTTCGCGCGCAAGATCGCCAAGCAGGTCGGCAAGGACTTCGTCCTGTTCCCGGCCCTGTCCGGCCCGGCGTGGAAGTCCACGTTGACCGCCAACGCCACGGCCAACCTGGTTCGAAACCTCTGGGCCTACGCCGTGATCTTCTGCGGTCACTTCCCCGACGGCGCCGAGAAGTTCACGATCGGTCAGTTCGAGAACGAGACCCGTCCCGAGTGGTACCTGCGGCAGATGCTCGGTAGTGCCAACTTCGAGGCCGGCCCCGTCATGGCGTTCATGAGCGGAAACCTCTGCTACCAGATCGAGCACCACATGTTCCCGGACCTGCCGAGCAATCGGTACTCGGAGATCGCCGAGAAGGTGCACGCGCTGTGCGACAAGTACGACCTGCCGTACACGACCGGGTCGCTCGGTAAGCAGTACCTGTTGGCACTGCGGACCATCCACAAGCTGTCGCTGCCCGACAAGTGGTTGCGCGCAACCTCGGACAACGCGCCCGAGACATCGTCGGAGCGGCGTTGGCGCGTCGGCGATTCGCCGACCGTGCACGCACTTCGGATCGACCCGCTCACCGGCCAGCGCCGTGGACTGCGCTCGGCGATGCAGGAGGCGCGAGGAGCTCTGCGCAACGCGAAGAAAGAAGCCAAACGACAGGCGAAGGCGCTCCGGCGATCGGACGTCACCGCCTGATTGTGAATCGTCACACAGATTCACGCCCGTAACCTACGCGACCGTAAGTTACGATACGGTAGGTGACGGAAATGCACACGGCTCACTACCGCACGCTGTGTGTTCACAACTGCCAGGAGGCTGTTTCCCATGGCGATTTCGGACATCAAGGAATACGCGCATCTGACCGACGCCGACATCGAAGCATTGGGCCACGAGCTCGATGCGATTCGGCGAGACATCGAGGCGTCCCGTGGTGAACGCGACGCCCGGTACGTGAAGAACACGATTCGGCTGCAACGCTCGCTCGACATCGGCGGACGTGCAGTCCTGTTCGCCAGTCGCCGCCGCCCGGCATGGCTGGTCGGTACCGCCATGCTCGGGGTCGCGAAGATCATCGAGAACATGGAGCTCGGCCACAACGTCATGCACGGCCAGTGGGACTGGATGAACGATCCGGAGATCCACTCCACCTCGTGGGAGTGGGACAACACGGGGCCCTCGGCGCACTGGAAGCAGACGCACAACTACATCCACCACAAGTACACCAACGTGTTGGGCATGGACGACGACGTGGGTTACGGCCTGCTGCGTGTCACCCGCGACCAGCGTTGGAAGCCGTTCAACATCGGCAACCCGGTCTACAACCTGTTGCTGCAGCTGTTCTTCGAGTACGGCGTGGCGCTGCAGCACCTGGAACTGGGCAAGGTGGCCAAGGGCCGCGTCCCACGTGAGGAATTCGAGCAGAAGCGTCGCGAGGTTCTCGAGAAGGTCGGCAAGCAGATCGGTAAGGACTACGTCCTGCATCCACTGCTCACCGGACCTGCCTGGAAGAGCACGCTGACGGCGAACATCGTCGCGAACATGATGCGCAACGTGTGGACCAACACCGTCATCTTCTGCGGGCACTTCCCCGACGGTGCCGAGAAGTTCACCAAGTCGGACATGGAAGGCGAAACGCAGGGGCAGTGGTACTTGCGTCAGATGCTGGGCAGCGCGAACTTCAACGCGGGTCCGGTCATGGAGTTCATGAGCGGCAATCTCTGCTACCAGATCGAGCATCACCTGTTCCCCGATCTACCCAGCAATCGTCTGCGGGAGATCAAGGTTCGGGTTCTCGAACTCGCGGAGAAGTACGACCTGCCGTACACGACCGGTTCGATCGTGCACCAGTACTTCCTGTCCTGGCGAACCATCGCCAAGCTGTCGCTTCCGAACAAGTACTTGAAGGCGACCAGCGACGACGCGCCGGAAACCGCGTCCGAGCGTAAATGGGAACAGGCGCCTGCAGGTCTGTTCGCCGTCGATCCCGACACCGGAAAGCGGCGTGGCCTTCGGACCGCGATCGCAGAAACCAAGAAGCGCAAGGGAATTCGCAGACTGGTCGGCAAAGCAGCCTGACCGCCTCCGATTCCGAGCAGCGAAGCCTGGTACAGACCCCGTGGGTCTCTACCAGGCTTCGTTCGTTCGAACCGCTTCCAGCAGGAGCCGTACGGCAGCCACCCGTCGTGCTGCATCCCCGGTGAGCGTGTCGAGAGCGCACTCGGGATCTGCCGGCGGACCCAGGTGAGTGCAGCCGCGGGGGCAGTCCTCGATGGTCTCGGCAAGGTCGGAGAATGCGGCCACGACGTTCTCCGGCGAGATGTGCGCCAATCCGAACGATCGGATGCCGGGAGTGTCGACCACCCATCCGCCGCCCGGTAGCGGCAGCGCCACCGACTGCGTCGACGTATGGCGGCCCTTGCCGACGCCCGAGACCACCCCGGTCGCGCGATAGGCGTCGGGCACCAGTCTGTTGACAAGCGTCGACTTGCCGACACCGGAGTGTCCGATTAGCGCGGTGACCTTGTTCGTCAGCATGGCGGTCAGTTCGGTCAGGTCCTCGGACTGGCCCGCCAGTACCACCGGGACGTCCAGATCTGCGAACGACGCGGTGAACTCGTCGGGTGCAGCGAGATCGCTCTTGGTCAGGCACAGCACCGGTTCGAGTCCGCCGACGTACGCTGCGACGAGAGCGCGCTCGACGAAGCCGGTGCGGGGAGGTGGATCGGCAAGCGCTGCGACGATCAGCAGTCGGTCGGCGTTGGCCACCACGACGCGTTCGAACGGGTCGGTGTCGTCCGCGGTGCGGCGCAGCACCGTTCGCCGCTCGGCCACGCGCACGATTCGGGCCAGAGTGTCGACCTTGCCCGACAGATCTCCGACGATACCGACTTCGTCGCCCACCACGATCGGAGTTCGCCCCAGCTCGCGGGCCCGCATCGTCACGACCGGCCGAGACGGGTCACCGTCGAGTACGCAGCCCCAGCGGCCGCGGTCCACGGACACCACCATGCCGGCTTCGGCGTCGTTGTGTTCGGGTCGAGTCTTGGTGCGCGGACGAGAACTCTTGCCCGGCCGGATGCGGACGTCGGACTCGTCGTAGCGGCGCGCGGTCAGGATCCGACCCCGCTGGGTGTGGAAGCGGACAACATCGTGTCCCACAGGTTCTCGAAGCCGGGGAGAGTCTTGGCAGTGGTGCCGATGTCGTCGACCTCGACGCCCGGGACGCGGAGCCCGACGATCGCGCCGGCAGTGGCCATGCGGTGGTCGGCGTAGGAGTGCCAGGTGCCGCCGTGCAGCGGTGCGGGATCGATGCGAATGCCGTCGTCGGTTTCGACCGCTCGCCCGCCGAGGCGCACTATCTCGGTCGTCAGTGCGGCCAGTCGGTCGGTCTCGTGACCGCGTAGGTGGGCGATGCCGCGCAGGATGGACGGCCCCTCGGCCAGGGTGGCGAGCGCTGCGACGGTGGGGGTCAGCTCGCCGACGTCGTGTAGATCGAAGTCGATGCCGCGCAACGTGTTCGGACCTTCGACGGTCAGCACCCCTGCGCGTAGTTCGACCACCGCGCCCATCTGCGTAAGGATCTCGCGGAACACATCGCCGGGTTGAGTCGTCGACTCAGGCCAATTCGGTACTCGCACAACACCTTCGGTGACAGCGGCGGCAGCGAGGAACGGGGTGGCGTTCGAGAGATCCGGCTCGATGCTCCAGTCGACGGGGGTGACCGAACCGGGATGCACGCGCCAGGTGTTCGCGTCTCCGCTCGATTCCGGGGTGTCGACTCGGACACCCGCACGGCGCAGCATCTCGACGGTCATGTCGATGTGCGGCATGGACGGGACGGGCTTACCGATGTGATGGATCTCGATTCCCTCGTCGAACGCCGCGGCCGAGAGCATCAGGCCCGAGACGAACTGCGACGACCCCGAGGCGTCGATTCCGACGGATCCACCACGCAGCGAACCGGTACCGCGCATCGTGAACGGCAGCGCGCTGCCGTCGACGTCGGCACCCACAGCGCGCAGTGCGTCGAGGATGGTGTCGAGCGGCCGGATGCGAGCCTGCTCGTCTCCGTCGAAGGACACCACGCCGTCGGCGAGCGCGGCCAGGGGCGGGACGAAACGCATGACCGTTCCGGCCAGGCCGCACTCGACGGATCCACCGTGCAGCGTTCCCGGCGTCACGCGGAGAGACGTCGGATCGTTGCGGTCGGCGGCCACCTGCACGCCCAGTGTCTCCAGAGCATGGATCATCAAGTCGGTGTCGCGGCTGCGAAGCGCGCCGGTGACGGTCGACGGGCCGGATGCGAGCGAGGCGATGATCAGCGCGCGATTGGTGATCGACTTCGATCCGGGCAGAGTGACTGTCGCGTCGATGGGTCCATCGGCGGCGGGGGCTGTCCAAGTGCTCACCGGTCCATCTTCGCTCATCGGCGGTCAGTGTGCGGCGATGGGCGCGGTGACGGCGCGCGTGAGGCGGATCAGATCGGCCGGAGCGAGTTCGATCTCCAGGCCACGGCGACCTCCGCTGCACAGCACACGGTCGAACTCGAGTGCCGAGTCGTCGATGACGGTGGGCAGGGATCTACGTTGGCCGAGCGGAGAAATTCCACCGAACACGTAGCCCGACGACCGTTCGGCGGCAGCTCTGTCGGCCATCGCGACCTTCCGCGTGTCCAGAGCGGCTGCTGCCGCTTTCAACGAGAGCAGTCCGGTGACGGGGACCACCGCGACGGCCAGCGAACGATCTGCGCGTTCGACGACCAGGGTCTTGAACACCTGCTCCGGGTGCACGCCGAGGCGCTCGCCCAGAATCTCGGCGGCCTCGCTGCCGAACGACTGCGTGCGCGGATCGTGCTCGTAGGTGTGCACGATATGCGCCACCTTCCGTGCGGTGAGCAGCGCAAGAGCGGGAGTCGACGCAGCCATTCGTCGGACTCTATCGACTGCGGCGGGAACACCGCGGCGCGCGGCAGTGTTGTGACAGGGCAGATACGGATGCAGGCGGAAGGAATGACGAATGGCAGTGCTGACCGCGGGACGTCCCTTGGCGATCAAGGGGGTGATCTCGTCGCAGAAGCCGACTTCGGGCGCGGTAGCCTGGGTGGTGGAAGCTACCGAAGGGATCAGCGTGACAGAAGCCAGGACTCCCACCGAAGCGGACGAGAAGGCGATCGCCGAGCAGCGGGCAGCCGAGACCGAGGCCCAGCTGACCGAACGCTTCGAGCGTGACGCGTTGCCGATGCTCGACCAGCTGTACGGTGCCGCGCTGCGGATGACGCGCAACCCCGCAGATGCCGAGGACCTGGTGCAGGAGACGTTCGTGAAGGCCTACTCGGCGTTCCGGTCGTTCCGTGAGGGCACGAACCTCAAGGCGTGGCTCTACCGAATCCTGACCAACACCTACATCAACTCCTATCGCAAGAAGCAGCGTCAGCCGGCGCAGTACCCGACCGACGAGATCAGTGACTGGCAGCTCGCCGCGACCGCTGAACACACGTCCACCGGCCTGCGCTCGGCCGAGGTCGAAGCGCTGGACGCACTGCCGGACGACGACATCAAGGCCGCTCTGCAGTCGTTGCCCGAGGAATTCCGGATGGCGGTGTACTACGCCGACGTCGAGGGTTTCCCGTACAAGGAAATCGCGGAGATCATGGGAACGCCCATCGGAACGGTGATGTCGCGCTTGCATCGTGGGCGTAAGCAACTTCGAGGTTTGCTGGCGGGTGTGGCCCGCGACCGTGGATTCAACCGGGACGGCGCAGTCGACCGGCACGAGCAGGAGGTAGTCCAGTGACGCGCACCGGTGATTCCGGCGATGACATCATCGGCGGCGGTTCTGTGGGCGACGGCGGAGCCGACGCCGAATTCGAGCGACTGGATTGCTCGGCCGTGATCGCGGACGTATGGATCATGTTGGACAACGAGTGCGACGAGGCCAGCAGGCAACGGTTGCAGAAGCACATCGACGAGTGCGGATCGTGCTTCGAGGCGTACGGCATCGAAGAGAAGGTCAAGCGGCTGATCTCCCGTAAATGTGGCGGAGATCAAGCGCCCGCCGGGCTCCGCGAGCGACTCAGCGTCGAAATCCGACGTACGGTGCTGACCCGTAGCGTCGACTCCGAATAGCCAGATCGTACCGACGACGAAGGGCCGAGAAGCAGTGCTTCTCGGCCCTTCGTGGCTGGTGGCAGAACGTCAGCTGTTGGGACGTTTGCCGTGGTTGGCCTTGTTGCCCTTACGAGCACGCTTCTTACGTCCACGCTTTCCCATGATGGGCTCCTCTCGTTTGTTCACTACAGTCTCCCACGTGTGATTGGCTTACTGTGACGGGCATGGTCTCCGGTGTGTGCCCGCCGCGGTTCGAGGTGTCGTGAGAGAGGGGTTCGCCGGTGTCCGAGGATGTTCGTGCGGAGATGGTGTCGACGGTGTTTCAGGTGGTCGTGGCCCGCGGTGATGCCGTCGAGGTCGGTGACACGTTGGTCGTGCTGGAGTCGATGAAGATGGAGATTCCCGTGCTCGCCGAGACCGCAGGAACCGTCACGTCCGTGGACGTCGCAGTGGGGGATGTCATTCAACAGGGCGATCTCATCGCTGTGGTGTCCTGACCGACGGCTGCGTGAGAACCCGTGTCGACCCTCAGTGACCTGCTGGCCGAACACACCGATCTGCCCGGTGCCGCGGTGGACCATCTGCAGCGCGTCGTAGGGGAGTGGCAGCTCCTGGCCGACCTGTCGTTCGCGGACGTGTTGCTCTGGGTCGGTACCGACGACGTCTCGGACGGGTCGGCGGACGTGCTGTGTGTCGCCCAGTGCAGACCCACCACCGCGCCGACGGTGTTCACCCACGACATCGTGGGGACGACGATCTCCGAGTCCGAGCACCCCGAAGTGCTCGTCGCGTTGCAACAGCGAAAGATCGTGCAGGGTGGTGTTCTGACCCGCAGCGAGAGCATTCCCGTGCGGTGTGGAGAGCACGTCATCGCCGTGCTGACCCGTGACACCAATCCGGCCCAGCTTCGTCCGCCGAGTGCGCTCGAGGTCGCGTATCGGGAATGCGCGGACGATCTGTGCCTGATGATCAGTGAGGGAACGTTTCCGACGCCGGAAGAGCGAACCGACGTCAACTCGTCGCCGCGGGCCGGCGACGGCTTCATCCGCATCGATACCGAGGGAAGGGTGGATTACGCGAGCCCCAATGCGCTGTCGGCGTACCACCGGATGGGTTTGACGACGGAACTGTCGGGCCGTGACCTCGCGTCGGTGACGCGGTCTCTGGTGACCGACCCGTTCGATTCGCAAGAAGTGGCCGACCATATCCGGTCGTCACTGTCCGGCAACGTCGGGCACCGAATGGAAGTGGACGCCCGCGGCGCGACGGTTCTGGTGCGCACGTTGGCACTGCAGCCGCACGGTCGATCCGCGGGCGCAGCCGTACTCGTCCGAGACGTCACCGAGGTGAAGCGCCGCGACCGTGCGCTGCTCAGCAAGGACGCGACGATTCGCGAAATCCACCATCGGGTGAAGAACAACCTGCAGACCGTGGCGGCTCTGCTGAGACTGCAGTCGCGTCGCCTCGAGAACGAGGAAGCTCGCACCGCGTTGTCCGAATCCGTTCGCCGCGTGACGTCCATCGCGCTGGTGCACGAGATGCTGTCGATGTCGGTCGACGAAGAAGTGGATCTCGACGAGATAGTCGACAGGTTGGTGCCGATCATGCTCGACATCGCCACCGTCAACCCTCGGGTGCGGGTGGTCCGAGACGGCCAACTCGGTGTCTTCTCCGCCGAGCGGGCGACACCGCTGGTGATGGTGTTGGCCGAGCTGGTGCAGAACGCGATGGAGCACGGGTTCGACGCCGGATCGGTCGGCGTGGTGCGCATCGGTGCCGATCGTTCGTCGAAATGGCTCGACGTCGTCATCCACGACGACGGTCGCGGATTGCCCGCAGGGTTCTCGTTGGAGCGTTCGGACGGACTGGGGCTGCAGATCGTACGCACTCTGGTGTCGGTCGAACTGAACGGTTCTCTGGGCCTGCATCCGGCTCCTGGAGGTGGCACCGACGCCATGCTGCGAGTGCCACTGGGCCGTCGGGTGCCGCGAGCCTGACGGGCCGCTCGTGAACAGTGCGTTACGAACCGGCCGCACTGTGACGTGAGGACGCCCGATCTGTGGAAGCGCCCGCTATGCAGCCCGACATGCAGAAGGCCCGGTATCCGCTGAGCGGATACCGGGCCTACCGAGTGTTGTGTGTCTGCGTCTAGACGGAGCTACGTGCGCGCGTACGTGCGTTGCGTCGCTTGAGTGCACGGCGCTCGTCTTCGCTCATTGCGCCCCATACTCCTGCGTCCTGGCCGGATTCGAGTGCCCAGGACAGGCATTCTGCGGTGACGGGGCACCGAGTACAGACGACTTTGGCATCGGCGATCTGCGCGAGCGCCGGACCACTGTTTCCCACCGGGAAAAATAGTTCCGGATCTTCATCGCGACAAATTGCCTTGTGGCGCCAGTCCATCCTCTGCTCCTTACCGGGCGCCGAAGCGCCGTTTCGTTTCTCTTCTGTTTCACGAGTGGGTAACCAATGTTTCCGCACTGTTGCTTGTGAATGCTTTCACGAACTCAGGTGAAGTCAAGGGATACGCGCGTGACCGTGGTCAAGCTCACTCTGTTAGGCTCGCTTTAGCCTTCTGCGCTCCTTTCTACCCCGACTCGGCAGATATTGCTCGTGATTTCGCAGGAAATTGCCCATCGAGCATCTTCGCGCGCAGGTCACAGTGGGTCTCACGTGACGGGCGCGACAACATCCAATGCGTCGGGAGTTGAGAAGAACTCCGCCTCGGTGCGTTCACCCAGATAGTCTCCGTCCATCTGCAGCCCCATCGGTTCTGCAGACGTGATTCGAACACTCGGGACGTCGTCGACTCGAATCAACTTGCGAGACTTCGGTTCTGCACCTTTGGCCAACAGCTGACGCGACACCCGCAGCGTGGGGAACAGTGCCGTCGAGCGCATCGCGAACACACCGAGACCCGAATCGAAAGCGGTCCCGGGATTGGTATGGACCGGACGATCGTTCAAGAAGGTCCACGGACTCGAGTTCGACACGAACGCATAGTGCACGTTCTCGAACGGATCCCGCCCGGGAACCTCCACCGTCAACTGCGCCGGACGACGCTTGTGCTTGAAGAACTCCTGCACCGAGAACCGGAGATAACGCGTCGCCGACACCGGCGTACCGTCCTTCCGGCTCGCATCGATGGCCCGACACACTTCCGCGTCCAAACCCATCCCGGCATTGAACGTGAACCACCGGTTGTCGCAATGCCCCAGACCGACCGTCCGCCGCGCCCGCGCGTCCAGCAGACCGATCAACTGATTCGTGGCCGCTACCGGATCCGCCTCGATTCCGAGAGAGCGCGCGAACACATTCGCACTACCACCGGGAACGACCGCAATAGGCGGAATCGCGCCGATCGTCACCGCCTGCATCGACGTCGGCAACGGAACCCCGAGCAGACCGTTGATGACCTCGTTCACCGTGCCGTCACCCCCGTGAACGATCACCAGGCCCACCCCGTCCTCACGGGCACCCCGAGCCAACTCCGACGCATGATCACGATGCGTCGTCTGCGCCACCGTCACCCGCAACCGACTCGACAATGCATGAGCCAACAGATCCCGAGCTGCAGCCGTCGTAGAAGTCGCATTGGGATTGACGATCAGCAGCGCACGCACAGGAACAAACACTAACCGGGTGGCTCGGCGGACTCCACCGGCACCACCCGGCTCGTTCCGCAGGCTCCACTCCCGGCCCAGGGTCGTCCCGCAGGCTCCACTCCCGGTTGCCTAGGCTGGTCCCGTGTCCACCCAACCCGAGAACCTCACCCCACCGGCCACTTTTCGATCCGCCGGGGTCCTCGTCGCAGCACAAGGTGCCGTCTCGCTGGTCGCGGCCTTCGTTCTCGTCGTGCGCGCGGTCTCCGGAGAGGGCGACAACGCTGTCGCCAACGGGTACGGCACGGCCGGGTGGTTCGGCGTGCTGGGCCTCGGGGTCGGGGCTGCAGGCGTCGCCCTGGTTCTCGGCAAACGGTGGGGGAGGGCACTGGCAACCGTCGTACAGCTACTGCTGCTTCCCGTCGTGTGGTCGCTGCTCACCGGTTCACATCAGACCGTCTACGGCATCGTTCTGGGAATCGTCGTGGTTGCCGTGCTGGTGCTGCTGTTCAGTCCACCCTCGTCGCAGTGGATGGCGGCCGAGTACAGCGACGTCGACGACGAACCGCGTCTCTAGGACGCTTTCGCTGCCAGGTCCCTCAGGGCACCGTCGGTCAATCGGAATGTGGTCCACTCGTCCTGAGCCTGCGCGCCCAACGCTCGGTAGAACCCGATCGACGGGGTGTTCCAGTCCAACACCGACCAGGTCAGCCGCGTGTAGCCGTTGGCTTCGCACTCGGCCGCCAACGCTGCCAGCAGTGCGGTTCCGAACCCATGGCCGCGTGCGTCCGGCTGCACGTAGAGGTCCTCCAGATAGATTCCGTTGACCCCGTCCCAGGTGGAGAAGTTCAAGAACCACAGCGCGCACCCCACCACCACGCCGTCGTGCTCGGCGACGTGCGCGAACACCGACGGATTCTCACCGAACAGAGCCGACCGAAGGTGGTCGTCTCGGACCGTGCACAACGAGGACGCCTTCTCGTACTCCGCCAGTTCGTGGACCAACCCGCAGATGGCGGATACATCGTCTTCGGTGGCGCGGCGGATCATCGTGGACCTCCGGCCGGGTCGGTGCCGATCGAGCGATCGGTGGCTGCAGAGAGAATCGAGGGGTGAACATTGTGGGCGATGAGCTGTCGAAAGGAGTGCTCGAAACCGAGCAGTGAGTAGGCGGCCGGGGACAATGCGAAGCGCTTCCCTTCGGTGATGGACGCTTCCGTCCAGCCGGCGATCAGTGCTCTCGAGAAATGGCCGTGTCCCACCAGCACCACGTCCCGGCCTTCGAGCAGTGGAAGAACAACGGACAACACCAGTTCGACGCGAACAGCGATGTCACCGATCGACTCTCCGCCCGGGCACGGGTGCGTCCAGACGGTCCAGTGCGGCACTGTCTCGTGGATCTCCGACGACGTGATGCCCTCGTAGTCGCCGTAGTCCCACTCCGACAGCGCATCCCATGTTCGATCGACCTCGAGCCCCGCGAGATCGGCTGTTCGACGGGCCCGTTCGCGCGGGCTGCTGATGACCACCGGGTCGCGCAAATTCAGCAGAGTCAGCAGTGAGCCGGCCTCGACTGCCTGCTGCTCACCGTGCGCGGTGAGTGGAACATCGGTGTTTCCGGTGTGCTTACCCGCGAGGGCCCATTCGGTTTCCCCGTGACGGAGTAGAACGACTCGGCCGGCCTCGACGGCTCCGTGGTTGGTCATGCACACGATCATGCCTGCCGGTCGGGTGTGGGCTTCGTCATACCGAACCGGTGGATGTGTCCGAAAACGCGATTGAGTCCAGACCTACCGGACGGTTATTCTCTTCTGGATCTTCACCGTCGCAGGCAACGCAGTCCTGCCCGTCAGTGTGCTCACTGCATTGACCTCGTAGCTCTTCTCATCGATCTGGAGAACAATGACCGACTTGCAGAAGCCCGCGCCCTCCGGTGCCCCGGAGAAGCTCGACGGAGCGTTGCTGAAGATCGCCGGTGTCGTCGTTCTCGGCGCGATCATGTCGATTCTCGACGTCACCGTCGTCAGCGTGGCCTTGAGGACGTTCACCGACGTGTTCGAGACCACGTATGCCAACGCGGCCTGGACGATGACCGGGTACACCCTCGCCTTGGCCACCGTCATCCCGTTGACGGGCTGGGCTGCGGACCGTTTCGGCACCAAGCGTCTCTACATCACGGCACTGGTGCTGTTCGTTCTCGGTTCGGTGCTGTGCAGTTTCGCCTGGGACATCACGTCGTTGATCGTGTTCCGCGTACTGCAGGGCCTCGGCGGAGGCATGTTGATGCCCCTGGGCATGACGATCATGACGCGTGCCGCCGGCCCCGAACGGATCGGCCGGGTGATGGCCGTGCTCGGTGTGCCGATGCTGATCGGGCCCATCGCGGGCCCCATCCTCGGCGGGTGGCTGATCGAGGCCGCGAGCTGGCACTGGATCTTCCTCATCAACTTGCCGATCGGCATTCTCGCGCTGATCGCCGCAATCGTGATCTTTCCGCGAGACAATCCGACCCCGTCGGAATCGTTCGACTTCCGCGGGATGCTGATGCTCTCGCCCGGTCTGGCCCTGTTTCTCTACGGTGCGTCGTCGGTCGTCGAAACCGAGACCGTACTGGCCGTCAAGGTGCTGGTTCCGGTCATCGTGGGCCTGGTGCTGATCGTGTTGTTCGTCTTCCACGCTCTGCGCGTCGAGCATCCGTTGATCGACCTGAGGCTCTTCCGGAACCGCTCACTCACCGTCGCGGTCATCACGACCACCTTCTTCATGGTCGCGTTCATGGGCGCAGGGTTGCTGTTTCCCAGCTACTTCCTGCTCCGCGGCGAGTCCACACTGTCGGCCGGGCTGCTTCTCGCACCGCAGGGTATCGGCGCGATGATAGCCATGCCGATCGCCGGAGTGATCGCGGACAAGACCGGTCCAGGACGAATCGTGCTGATGGGCATGGTCCTGATCACCGCAGGCATGGCGGTGTTCACCCAGGTCGGCACCAGCACGTCGTACACGTTGTTGATCGGAGCCTTGTTCGTCATGGGGGTGGGGCTCGGCTCGACGATGATGCCCATCATGACTGCTGCGCTGCAGACGTTGACGAACGAAACAGTCGCCCGCGGTTCGACATTGATGAACATCGTCCAGCAGGCCGCCGGATCGATCGGAACCGCGTTGATGTCGGTGGTGTTGACCGCGCAGCAGAAGCCGGCGCTGACGGCCTCGAGCCAGCTCGAAGCATTCGACATCTCGGCGCGCGCGTTCGGGACCACCTTCATGGTCGCGTTGGTGCTCATCGTCATCACGTTCGTGCCCGCGTTCTTCCTGCCCCGAACCAAGCACGTTTCTCAGGAATCCGCGCCGCCGATCGTGATGCACTGACGCGCCCGGAACCGACAAACCTCGCTCGAGCGGCGAATCTAGGCAAGGATCAGGGCGTGACGACAATTCTTGCGGTAGCGAATCAGAAGGGCGGCGTGGCCAAGACCACTACGGTCGCCTCGCTGGCAGCCGCGCTGCACGCACTCGACCGACGCGTTCTGGTGGTCGATCTCGACCCGCAGGGATGCCTGACGTTCTCGCTCGGTCACAACCCGGACAAGCTCGACTCGTCGGTGCACGAGGTATTGACCGGGGACGCACAGGTCGAGGACGTACTGATCGAGACGGCGGAGGGGATCGTGCTGTTGCCCGCCACGATCGACCTCGCGGGTGCGGAGGCGCTGCTGCTCATGCGCGCCGGTCGCGAGTTCGCACTCAAGCGTGCTCTGGCACCGATTCTGCAGGATTTCGACGTGGTCGTCATCGATTGCCCACCCTCGCTCGGTGTTCTCACGCTCAACGGTCTCACTGCAGCGCAATCGGTTCTGGTCCCACTCCAGTGCGAGACGCTCGCTCACCGCGGCGTCGGACAACTACTGCGGACGGTGTCCGAGGTGCAGCAGATCACCAACCCCGACCTCGCACTGCTGGGTGCACTGCCCACCCTGTTCGATGCCCGTACCACCCATAGCCGTGACGTGCTCGGCGATGTTTCCGATCGGTACTCGCTGCCGGTCCTCGCTCCGCCGATCCCCAGGACGGTGCGTTTCGCGGAGGCGAGTGCATCCGGCGCAACGGTGCTGTCGGGGCGAAAGAACAAGGGCGCGCAGGCGTATCGCGAGCTGGCCGAGAACTTGTTGGCCCACTGGGAGGGCACAGCAGAACTGAAGACGTACGACCCTGCGGAGTAGCTCCTCCGATCGGCCGTCCTCGATCAACCCAGCGCGACCAGGTCGGAACCGCGCTGCTCGACGACGACATCGCCGATCACGGAGGTCTGCACCGGTCCGTCGTAGTCGCCGCGATCGATCGGAATCTCGGCAATCACCGTGCCGGTGGCGAGCTCGACCACCGCGATCGCGTCGGGCACGGGAACCAGTAGCCTGCCGGCCATGACGGCACCGCTGCCGAGGGCCCCGGGCATGGACCACGCCGGAGTCAGGTCGGTGGAGTTCAGTGCCTGCACTCCGGAGCCGGTGAACCAGGTGAACACCGAACCCTGTTTCGCTGCCGGCGAGGCGGGCGGTGCGGATGTTGGGCCGAGGCCCGCGGGGAGCGCGAACTCGGAGACGGCCGTGGCGGTGTCGTCGTAGAGCGCGATGCGCGCAGGGGCACCGTTTGCGGACGGAACATACAGCGCGACAAGGCTTCCCGTCAGAGCCAGGACGCGTCCGGATGTCGGCTCCTGCTCCGAGGTGACGAGATCCGGGACCACCGAGGATCCGTACTCCTCGGGTTCGCTCGCATCCTTGGGGGCAGGGTTGAGCAGAGACAGTCGTGCGGCCGGCTCACCCGGGCACTGTTCGAGTACCGCCGTCCGCGAATTGGACGACGTGGTGGACAGGAGCGTGCATCCGGTTCTCGGCTGAGTACCCGGGTTGACCGGAGCATCGACGCGCCCGTATTCGAGTGTGCGCACCATGTCCGAGCGCCACAGTTCCATCCGAGTGTCACCTCGCGAGGTCACGTAGGTGCCGTCGGACGAGAGGTACACCGAGTCGTCTGCGTCGGACGTGCGCTGTGCTGCGCGGACGCCGGTCGATCCGTCGAGCGTGGTCACCTGCGAGCAACCGCGGTCGTCGCGGTAGACCGAGACGGCAGTGTTCCAGGAGGCGATCACCGAGCACAGGGGTAGGTCTCGCGAGTACGACCACGCCGGGTCGCCGGAACGGGGGTCGTGGCCGACGACCGAACCGCCATCGGCGGTCACGACTGCCGAACCGGTCACGACCGGAACCGGCGTATGCGCCGAATCCGTCGCCGAACTCGGTGCCCGCCACAACTCGGACAGGGCGGCGGGCACGGAGGCGGCCGCCTCGGACGGCGCGAGTGGATTGTCGGCCGTGACAGAGGTGGTGCCCCGAGCGTCACCCGTGAGCCAAGCGACGCTCGCGGCCACGACCACCGTCACCGCGATGACTGCCGCGACGACGAGATCGGTTCTCGACCTACGTTCTGGAGCCAGCACGGCGGGAGACTACTCCGACGCGCTCGCCGTCGACGGTCCGGTCTCGGCGGACGATCCGCTCGTGCGGCGACGGCGTCGGCGACGAGGAGCGGTCTTGGTCGACGCTTCCGGTGTCGACGAATCGGTCGAATCCGACTGTGCCGCAACAGGGTTCGCGGTCGATGCAGAGGCGTTGGCCGAGTCGGTCGAGGTCGAGGCCTGGTCCCCGTCCTGTCCCGCGCGGGTGCGACGGCGGCTGCGTGAGCGGCGCGGCTTGCTCGGTGCGGACGCCTCTGCCGACGGTGCTGCGGACTCGGTGTCGGGGGCCTTGTCAGCGGCCTGCTCTGCGGCTCGCGCGGGTGCCGCCTTGCGTACGGTGCCGGTCGCATCGGTGGGGATATCGAGCTCGGCGAACAGATGCGGCGAGCTCGAGTAGGTCTCGACCGGATCCGGCATACCCAGATTCAGGGCCTTGTCGATCAGCTGCCAGCGCGGGATATCGTCCCAGTCGACGAGGGTGACGGCGATACCGGTGCGCCCTGCACGGCCGGTACGGCCGATGCGGTGGACGTAGGTCTTCTCGTCCTCGGGGCACTGGTAGTTGATGACGTGGGTGACGTCGTCGATGTCGATACCCCGGGCCGCGACGTCGGTGGCGATCAGCACGTCGATCTTGCCGGTGCGGAACGCCTTGAGAGCCTTCTCGCGTTGGACCTGCCCGAGATCTCCGTGGACCGCGCCGACCGAGTAGCCACGCTCGGCGAGCTCGTCGGAGACCTTCTGCGCCGTGCGCTTGGTGCGGGTGAACACCATCGTCGCGCCGCGGCCTTCCGCCTTGAGGACCTTGGCGACCATCTCGACCTTGTCGAGTGCATGCGCCCGGTAGACGTGCTGGGCGGTGCGATCGTGCACGGCGGAGGACTCAGCCTCTTCGGCCCGGATGTGCGTCGGCTGCGTCAGGAACGTGCGCGCCAGCGTGATGATCGGGCCGGGCATCGTCGCGGAGAACAGCATCGTCTGACGCTTGTCGGGGACCATGCCCAGGATGCGTTCGATGTCGGGAAGGAACCCGAGGTCGAGCATCTCGTCGGCCTCGTCGAGAACCAGGACGCCGACCTTGCCGAGGATCAGGTGGTTCTGCTTGGCGAGGTCGAGTAGACGGCCGGGGGTGCCGACGACGACGTCGACGCCGTTCTGGAGCGCGCTGATCTGAGCTTCGTACGGGCGACCGCCGTAGATGGAAAGAACCTTCACCGGGCCGTTCGCGGCGCTGAGGTACTTCGATGCATTCTCGAGGTCGGAGCTGACCTGAACACACAGCTCACGGGTCGGCACGATGATCAGCGCGCGTGGCGTGCCGTCGAGCGGGGTCGTTCCGGAATTCTCCGTGGCGAGACGATGCAGAAGAGGCACGCCGAAACCGAACGTCTTGCCCATTCCGGTCCTGGCCTGCCCGATGAGGTCGTCGCCCGCGATGGCCAGCGGAAGAGTGAGCTCCTGGATGGCGAAGGTGCGCTCGATACCCATGTCGGCGAGTGCACGAACGATGTCGGCGTCGACGTTCAACTCGGCGAACGTCGGTGGCACATGCGTGTCGTCCAGTTGGGCCGACAGGGTGGTGTCGCCGGTCTCGGATTCTTGGTCTACGACTATCTTGCTCAGGGGACTGGCCTTCCTCGTGGTCGAACGTACGCACAAGGAAGGGCACAGGCCTATTGCCGGCCGAAGTCGATGCCCTCAATCCGATGTGATGTCGCCGTCAGCCTCAGCGCGGCCGCGAACTGTGACGTTCGCTGCGGCGAAGCTCTCGAGGCGACCCGGATCAGGTGCGCACACATTATCGATGATCGCCGCATCGGCTTTCGGTCCGTGTGACAGGTCCGCGAGCAACGATCGACACCATGGTAGCTTGCCCGGCCCGATTCTCCACGGTCGACGGGTCGCGGCAGGTGTGACGCGCCCCGCGACGGGGCGTCGGACACGGGTCTACGATTCGTGGAATGGGAGCCCATTCGTCGGAGTCGTCGTCGCCCGCAGTTGCATCCACCGCCCTCGTCGGGTCGAGCGATCCGGACAGAGGGGAGCCCGCGATCGCACACGATCACCCGGGCGTTCCCGACTTGTTCGCCGTGCTCGCCTACGGCGAGATCTCTGCGTTCTACCGGTTGGCGGAGGACGCTCGAATGGCTCCGTCCATGGAAGGCCGGGTGGCGCTGGCGAGTATGGCCGCCGCCGAGATGAGTCATTTCGAGACGTTGGAACAGGCTTTGTCCAACCGTGGCCTCGACGTGTATTCGTCGATGGATCCGTTCGTGCGGGCTCTGGACGAGTACCACGCCTCCACCACGCCGTCGACCTGGTTGGAGTCTCTGGTCAAGGCATACGTGGGTGACGGAATCGCCGCTGATTTCTACCGGCAGATCGCGCACAGCCTCGCCCCCGACGTCGCGGAGATCGTTCGCGACGTGTTGGCCGAGACCGGGCACTCGGAGTTCGTCGTCCACGAGGTGTCCGAACGGGTCCGGGCGAGCTCCCAGGACAAGGCACGCCTGATGTTGTGGGGGCGTCGACTGCTCGGCGAGGCGATCACGCAGGCCCAGTTCGTGCTCGCGCAGCGCGAGTCGCTGACCGATCTCGTCATCACCGCGTCGGGCGACCTCAACGGGGTCGTCGCACTGTTCGATCGCATGCAGGAGCAGCATGCCGAGCGGATGTCCTCGCTCGGGTTGGACTGATCGGCTCGATCGGGCACCGGGCGGGGCGGGTCCCCGCCGGTGTTCGCTGACAGCACAGGCCTGGAAGCGGCTGCGGCACGCGGGCTGCACTAGCCTGGCGAGAACAGCGTCAGTTGTCGAGAGTTCGGAGGTTGACCGTGGAGGTCAAGATCGGTGTGTCGGAGAGTTCCCGTGAGCTCGTCGTGAACAGTGCGCAGTCCCCGGCCGAGGTCGAGGCGCTCGTATCGACCGCCTTCGCAGGTAAGGACGGAGTGCTGTCGTTGGAGGACGAGAAGGGACGCAAGTTCTTGATCCAGACCGCCAAGGTGTCGTACGTCGAGATCGGCCCGTCCGATCCTCGCAAGGTCGGGTTCGCAACCACCTGAGACGGCCGGTAACACCACACGCCCCTCGTTCTACTCGAACGAGGGGCGTGTGGCGTATGTGGGAGGGATGCCCGACCGGCTGGTTACGGAGACTGCAGCGGAACGTGCGACAAGCCGCCCCAGGCCAGTGAGACCGTGGTGTCGACGGCGTCTTCCTTGGAGATCGGCCGATCTGCTTCGAGCCAGTAGCGCGCGGTGAACTGGCTGGCACCGACTAGGCCGACGGCCAGCACTCGTGCTCGGTACGGATCGAGTCCGGAATCGTGGGCGACCAGGTCGAAGACGGCGTCGACGCATGCTTCGGTCGCCTGCTCCACGCGGGCGTTGACCTGAGGGTCACCCATCAGATCCGACTCGAAGACCAGACGGAAACCCTGGGTGTCGGTGTCGACGAAATCGTAGAACGCCAGAACCGCGGCGCGGACGCGTTGCTTGTTGTCCGTCGTCGAACGCAGAGCCTGACGAACCCCGGCGATGAGGGTGTCGACGTAGCTCTGCAGTACCGCCAGGTACAGCTCGAGTTTGCCGGGGAAGTGCTGGTAGAGAACCGGCTTGCTGACTCCGGCGCATTCGGCGATCTCGTCCATTCCCGACGCGTGATAGCCGCGGGTCACGAAGATTTCGCTCGCAGCAGCCAGCAGTTGCGCCCGACGGGCATCACGCGGCAGCCTGGCGCTGCGGCGGTTGCCGGTGGTGGCCGGACGGTCGGAGGACCTCCGGTCGTCGAGATCTGTCATCAAATATGTTCCCATCGCGTCGACAGCTGCGCTCGTCTTGGTTCGACAACGTGCGGTCCGGCGTGAACTTTCGGCGGGTGGCCTTCGGTTCGGACCGCTCGTAGCGCAGATCACGGGCAACGATACTCGTGGCCGTCGGCACCGCTGGGATCCTGGGGGATCCTTGTCGGAAACGGTCGATCTCGAATCACATCGGATGGTTTGTTTGTACGATGTTTGTCGTACCGAGAGCCCGATAGATCCGTCCCCGGTATCGGCGTGCCGAGCGGCGAGCGAGCAGGATTGTGAGATCGTGAGCGAGTGACTGACCGAGGCGAGCCGCGAATTCGCGGCGGTGTGCAGTCCGGCGGGTTCGACGAGCGGTCGGACGATCTTCCACGAGGCGTGGGTGGTCGTGGGTCGCATCAGCCCTTGCGCGCGCAGTGGGACCCGACGCAGCGCGAGGTCAAGGACCGCAGTCGCCGCCCCGAGCGTGACGTGCGTAAACAGACCAAGTTGGGAAAGTTCGCCGCCACCTACGGCTGGCGGGCGTACGCGGTACCGATCCTGATCGCCGTCACCGCGCTCGTGGTCGTCGATGCCGTTCGGGCCGGTGACCCGGTTGTCGGCACCGCCTCTCAGGGCACCTCGCAGGACCCAGGGTTCGGCACGCTGAGCTCCGATACGTCCGGAACCGGAATCATCGGGGTCCCGCCGCAGGCCGACGGCAACTTCGCGGAAACGATCTCGTCCGGTGAGCTGCCCGACGGTGGACCGTTCGCGGTGCAGGGGGCAGGCACCTGGCACACCGTCGCCGGAAGCACCGAGCAGGTCGGCCAGGGAACCGAGCGGGTGTTCACCTATACCGTCGAGGTCGAGGACGGTGTGGACACCGTCGGTTTCGGCGGCGACGAGTCGTTCGGCCGTCTGGTGGATCAGACGTTGGCCAACCCCAAGAGCTGGACCAACGACCCACGTTTCGCGTTCCGCCGTATCGATCAGGGTGACCCGGATTTCCGGATCTCCCTGACGTCGCAGATGTCCATTCGGCAGGCGTGTGGATACGACATCCAACTCGAGGTGTCCTGCTACAACCCCGGCATCGAACGGGTCGTGCTCAACGAACCCAGATGGGTACGCGGAGCGATCTCCTTCCAGGGAGACATCGGTTCCTACCGTCAATATCAGATCAACCACGAGGTCGGGCACGCCATCGGCTACCAGCAGCACCAGCCGTGCGAAACCGACGGCGGGCTGGCACCGGTGATGATGCAGCAGACGTTCGGAACGGCCAACGACGACATCGCGCGGCTCGACCCCGAGGGCGTCGTGCCCATGGACGGCAAGACCTGCCGGTTCAACCCGTGGCCCTATCCGCGCGGGTGAGCGATCGCGGATTAGATTCGAAGGCGGCGAACGCAATTGTGCGGTCGCCCCGTCGAGTCGAGGAGTGTCGCTGAGCGTGGTCCACCTACCGCCACTGGTCGAAGCCACCGGTGAACTGACCTCCGAGGAGGTTGCCAGGTACAGCCGTCACCTGATCATTCCGGACGTCGGAACGGACGGCCAGAAGCGGTTGCGGAACGCCCGCGTGCTCGTGGTCGGAGCCGGCGGACTGGGTTCGCCTGCGCTGCTGTACCTCGCGGCCGCCGGCATCGGAACTCTGGGCATCGTGGAATTCGACGACGTCGAGCTGTCCAACCTCCAGCGACAAGTCATCCATGGGCGGTCCGACGTCGGACGACCGAAGGCCGACAGCGCACGGGACTCGATCCTCGAACTCAACGACGGCGTCTCGGTGGTGCTGCACAGGGTCCGCCTCGACTCGTCCAACGCGATCGACATCTTCGGCAATTACGATCTCGTTCTCGACGGCACCGACAACTTCGCCACCCGATACCTCGTCAACGACGCGGCCGCACTGGTCGGTATCCCGTACGTGTGGGGTTCGATCTACCGGTTCGAGGGGCAGGTCTCGGTGTTCTGGGATGCAGCTCCGGGCGGCGTCGGGATCAACTATCGAGATCTGTACCCCGAGGCTCCGCCGCCGGGAATGGTGCCCTCCTGCGCCGAGGGTGGCGTCCTGGGCGTGCTCTGCGCCTCGATCGGGTCGGTGATGGTGACCGAAGCCATCAAGTTGATCACCGGAATAGGCGAGACGCTGCTGGGACGGCTGATGATCTACGACGCGTTGGCCATGAGCTACCGAACCGTCGGACTGGCCCGTGATCCGCACCGAACCCCGATCACGGAACTGATCGACTACGACGCCTTCTGCGGGGTGGTGCCGGCCGTCGAATCCGACGACGCCTCGATCAGCCCCGAGCAGCTACGGGCGATGTTGGATTCCGGACGCGAGGTCGCCTTGATCGACGTGCGTGAGCCGGTGGAGTGGGACATCGTCCGCATCGAGGGCGCTCGGCTGATACCACGCGGGCGAATTCTGTCCGGGGCGGCGTTGGCCGAGCTGCCACAGCAGGTACCGATCGTTCTGTACTGCAAAACCGGCATCAGGTCCGCGGAGGTTCTCGACGCACTCGTCGGTGCCGGTTTCACCGACGCAACCCATCTCGACGGCGGAATCGTGGAGTGGGCCAAGCAGATCGAGCCCGGCCTGCCCATCTACTGACGTGGCGGCTGGGCCGCATGCGCGCGTCGTCCGCAGAGCTCTGCCCGATCGGCGGTACCGTGGCGTTCGTGAGCTCTGTCGAACCTCCTCAGCACGTGATCTCTACGTTCGGGCTGCGCGATGTCGAGCCTGCGCCACTGGGTGCGGACTGGGACGGAGGGTGGCGTCTGGGTGACGTCGTGCTCTCGCCCGTCGCCGATCACGCTCGCGCAGCCTGGTCTGCGAAGGTGCGAGAAACACTGACTGTGGACGGTGTGCGCCTCGCTCGACCGGTGCGCTCGACCGATGGTCGATACGTCGTGTCCGGTTGGCGTGCAGATACGTTCGTCGCAGGCGAACCCGAGCCTCGCCACGACGAAGTGGTCTCGTTGTCCATGCGGTTGCACGCAGCGACCGCGCAGTTGGAACGTCCCCGCTTCTTGGTGCAGCCACCCGTCGCCCCGTGGGCCGACGTCGACGTGTTCGTCGCGGCCGACCGGGCCGCCTGGGAGGCCGTTCCGCTACGGACCGCTCGCGGTGCGGGTGCGCCGGAGCCGTCGTCGAGTGACGGCAAGAGCAGCCTCGAATTGGTCAAACAGCTTGCGACACTGCGTAAGCCCGTCGAATCGCCGGACCAATTGGTACACGGCGACCTGTTCGGGACGGTGTTGTTCTCCGGCAGCGATGCTCCGGGGATCAGCGATATCACCCCGTACTGGCGTCCGGCGTCGTGGGCTGCCGGCGTCGCCGTGGTGGACGCGCTCTCGTGGGGAGACGCCGACGACGGTCTGGTGGGCCGGTGGGACGATCTACCGGAATGGCCGCAGATGCTGTTGCGCGCGTTGATGTTTCGTCTGGCTGTGCACGCACTTCATCCGCGGTCGACGTCGGAGGCATTTCCCGGCCTCGCGCGCACGGCAGATCTGGTGCGTCTCATTCTGTAGGTTCGGGCGCGTGGCCCGGAGGGGCGGAGAGTTCGCGGAACAGCGACCGGGCGGAGGCGATTGCCCGGGCCGAATCACCGTCCACGATGGCGTCGACGAGGGCTGTGTGCTCGGCGACGTAGTCGTCGTCGTGAGCAGTGGCGTGTTCTCTGATCGTCTCGTGGATCACCGGTAGCAACGAGTCGTAGAACTCCAGGTAGATCGCGTTGTGGCTGGCGGCGACGATGCTCCGATGCAGGCGCGCGTCGATTCGTACGGCGTCGGCCAACGGCACGTCGCCGCTCGACCAGGCGACATTGCGGTTCTCGAGGGCGTCGTTCATCTCTCGGATGTCGTGCTCGTCGCGTCGATCCGCAGCCAATGCTGCTGCGGTCACCTCGAGAGTTTCCCGGAGCTCGGTGACGTCGCGATAACGGGCGTCCGAGAAGTACTTGCCCAGGGTGCCGCCGAGGTCCGAGCAGGTCATGACGAACGTTCCCGACCCCTGCCGTCGCTCGACCATGCCGGCGTGGACGAGTGCCTGAACGGCCTCACGAACCGTGTTTCGCCCGGTGCCGGTCATCTCGCACAGCTCCGGTTCGGTGGGAATTCTGCTGCCGACCGGCCATCGTTTCGACGTGATCTCGTCGCGCAGGGCTGCAGTGACCTGGGTGATCAGGCTCGATCGGTGGACCTGGCGCACGGAGGCTCCTCGTTCTGGGGGCGGTGCAGTGCTCGGGGTGCTGCGCCGACGATGATACTGCGTTGCACCCGATGATCCGGTCATCCTATGATTACGCGGTGAGTGCGCCTACCGTTTCCGAGACCACCCAGACCGGTACATCACTCGTTCGCGGCCGACTGCTGGTGTTCGCCGCCATCGTTCTTTCTGCGCTGACGCTGCGCGCCGCCGTGACGTCCATCAGCCCTCTGTTCGGCAGGATCGCAACGGATCTGCAGTTCGGGGATGCCGTCATCGGCGTCGTCGGGATGCTGCCGCCGGCGATGTTCGCCGTGTTCGGGTTGGCGACACCGCTTCTCGCCAAGCGCACCGGTCTCGAGCGCGCCGCCCTGCTCGCCATGGCGTTGACCACGATCGGGATGGCCACCCGGGCATTCGCGCCGAACACGGCGTCGTTGCTGGCGCTGTCCGCGATCGCCCTCGCCGGCATGGGTATCGGAAACGTCGTCATTCCACCTCTGGTCAAGCGGTACTTCTCGGATCGACTCGCAGTGGTCAGCACCATCTACATCTGTGCACTCCAGATCAGCACCATGATTCCGCCGCTGCTCGCGGTTCCGGTCGCCGATGCCCACGGGTGGCGGCTCTCCATCGGGGTCTGGGCGATCGTCGGTGTTGCCGCAGCATTGCCGTGGCTCGGTGTCGTGATCGCCCGACGTGGTCGCGACGAGAAGGACGTCTCTGCCGAGGCCGGTTCGGCGGCCGTGCACACCCGATCCGGCGGCCGCATCCATCGATCCTCGCTCGCGTGGGGAATGGTGATGATGTTCGCGATGACGTCGCTGATCACGTATTCGATGTTGACGTGGCTGCCGACGCTGTTGATCGACTCGGGTATCGGCGAGGGGTTGGCCGGAGCCTCGGTCGCCGCGTTCGGAGCGATGGGCCTGGTCACGTCGCTGGCCACGCCGACCCTCTGCGCAAAACTGCGAAATCCGTTCGGCCTCGTCCTGGTCGCCGCGGTGTGCTACCTCTGTGGGTTCTCCGGCTTGCACTTCTCGCCTGCCGCCGGAACGGTGATCTGGGTGTGCCTGATCGGCCTCGGCACGATGACCTTTCCGATGTCGCTGACGCTGATCAATCTCAGGACCCGCACCGCGGTGGGCTCATCCTCGCTCTCGGGCTTCACCCAGGGGCTGGGCTACGTGGTGTCGGCCACCGGACCGATACTGTTCGGCTTCCTGCACACCGTGTCCGGCGGTTGGGGATTGCCGCTGACGCTGCTCACCGGATGCGTTGTGATTCTGCTGGTCGGCGGCTATCTGTGCTGTCGACCTCGGATGCTCGAAGACTCCTGGTGACCCGGCTCGTCGACGCGTTCGATCTCACGTACGCGTCGACGAGCGGGTGAGAACGAGTTAATCAGCGGGTCACCGCACGCAGCGCCGCTGCAACATGGCTTTCCTATCTTGGTGTCACTCACCGAACCAGGAGGCCATACGTGACCAGCCTTTCTCGCAGCGCTTCAGCCGAAACCGGCTCTGCTGCCACCGCACCCGTTCCGCCCGGAACCGTTCCCGTCTCGGTGAATCACCGGATCGCGCATTGGAATTCCGAGGACGTGCAGGCGTGGGAAGGCGGCGGTAAGCAGATCGCCAAACGAAACCTGATCTGGTCGGTCGTCGCCGAACACGTCGGCTTCTCGATCTGGTCGATCTGGTCGGTGATGGTGTTGTTCATGCCGTTGTCGGTCTACGGCATCGATGCCGCGGGCAAGTTCTTCCTGGTGGCCGTCCCCACCCTCGTCGGTGCTGTCCTGCGCATTCCGTACACGTTCGCCACGGCGAAATTCGGCGGGCGCAACTGGACCATCTTCAGCGCTCTGGTGTTGCTGATTCCCACGCTGTTGACGATGTACTTCATGTTGAACCCGGCCTCGTACACCACGTACATCATCGTGGCGGCGTTCGCCGGAGTCGGCGGCGGTAACTTCGCCTCGTCGATGACGAACATCAACGCCTTCTATCCGCAGCGCGAAAAGGGTTGGGCCCTCGGACTGAACGCCGGCGGAGGCAACATCGGCGTACCGGTCATCCAGCTCATCGGTCTGCTGGTCATCGCTACCGTCGGCAACACCGCACCCGAGATCGTCTGCGCCGTGTACCTGGTGTTCATCGCGATCGCCGCCGTCGGTGCCGCGCTGTACATGGACAACCTCGACAACCAGAAGACCAACGGCCGCTCCATGATCGACGTGTTGAAGTTCTCCGACGCATGGTGGATCGCCTTCCTCTACATCGGCACGTTCGGATCGTTCATCGGCTTCAGCTTCGCATTCGGGCAGGTACTCCAGATCAACTTCCTGGCCGGATTGACCGACGGGGCACCCGCCACGGCGGCTCAGCAGGCCCAGGCCTCGCTGCACGCTGCACAGATCGCGTTCCTCGGGCCACTGCTGGGGTCGCTGTCGCGTCCGTTCGGCGGCAAGCTCGCCGACAAGATCGGCGGCGGAAAAATCACCCTGTACACGTTCGTGGCCATGACCTTCTCCACCGGAATTCTGGTAGCGGCCAGCACCTGGGACGACTCGACGCCCGGGGCGGCCAGCGGCACTGTGATGGTCCTCTTCGTCATCGGATTCATCGCACTCTTCTTGCTTTCGGGCCTCGGCAACGGGTCGGTGTACAAGATGATTCCCGCGATCTTCGCTGCAAAATCTGTTGCACTGCAGGGCATGACGGTCGAGGAACAGCAGCACTGGTCCCGCAAGATGTCCGGCGCACTGATCGGGATCGCCGGTGCCATCGGCGCACTCGGCGGTGTCGCCATCAACCTGGTGCTGCGGGCGTCGTACTCCGGTAGTGCGAAGTCGGCAACCACAGCGTTCTGGGTGTTCCTCGGCTTCTATGTGGTCTGCGCGATCGTCACGTGGGCGATCTACCTGCGCAGGACCGACTCCGCCGATGCCGACGCTCCGGTAGCCGTCTGACGCTCGGTGCAGGCGCGCTCGAAACATTCTGCACGGCAACGAAATCGGAAGGACCCGCAATGAAGAACGCGGTAGTGGTAGGGCACGGAATGGTAGGGCACAGGTTCGTCGAGGCGCTGCGGGCGCGCGACGAGGGTGCCGAGTGGAAGATCACGATCCTGTGCGAGGAAGCTCTGCCGGCGTACGACCGGGTGGGTCTGTCGTCCTACGTCGGTGCCTGGGACCACAAGGAACTTGCGTTGGCGGGCAACGACTATCCGGGCGACTCCCTGGTCGAGATGCGTACCGGGGTGCGGGCCGAACGCGTCGACCGTGACCACCGAACCGTCATCACCTCGGCCGGCGACACCGTGGACTACGACGCGCTGGTCCTCGCCACCGGCTCCTACCCGTTCGTCCCGCCGATCGCCGGACACGACCTGCCCGCGTGCTTCGTCTACCGCACCCTCGACGATCTGGACAGGATCCGTGCACGCGCCGACGCCGCTGGACCGGGAGCCGTGGGCGTGGTCGTCGGTGGCGGCCTGCTCGGCCTCGAAGCGGCGAATGCGTTGAAGAAGATGGGCATGACGCCGCACGTCATCGAGTTCGCGCCGCGATTGATGCCGCTTCAGGTGGACGAAGGCGGCGGTGCGCTACTGGCCCGCCTCGTCACCGATCTCGGATTGAACGTGCATGTGGGAGTGGGCACGTCGTCGATCACCGAGAACGACAGCGCCGGATTGACGGTCGAGCTGAGCAACGGCGATACGATCGACGCGGCGCTGCTGGTGTTCTCCGCGGGGGTACGACCGCAGGACCGGCTGGCTCGCGAGAGCGGCCTCGACGTCGGCGAGCGCGGCGGTATTCTGGTCGACATCGGCTGCACCACATCCGATCCCGACGTCTACGCCATCGGCGAATGTGCTGCGGTCGAAGGCCGATGCTACGGACTCGTCGCGCCCGGATACTCGACGGCCGAGGTGGTGGCCGACCGATTGCTCGGCGGCGCAGCGGAGTTCCCCGGAGCGGACATGTCGACCAAGCTCAAGCTCATGGGTGTCGATGTGGCGAGCTTCGGTGACGCGATGGCCGCAACTCCGGGTGCGCTCGAGGTGGTCTTCAGCGACGCGCCGAAGGGCACCTACGCCAAGCTCGTCGTCACCGACGACGCCAAGACGTTGCTCGGCGGCATCCTCGTCGGCGACGCATCGGCGTACTCGCTGCTCCGGCCGCTCGTCGGACGCGAATTGCCGGGCGATCCGGGTTCGTTGATCTCTCCGGCGGCCGAGCAGGTCGGCATCGGAGCGCTTCCCGACGACGCCGAGATCTGCTCGTGCAACGGTGTGACGAAGGGTGCGATCTGCTCGGCCATCTCCGACGGTGCGTGCGATCTGGCCGCGGTGAAGAGCTGCACCACGGCAGGCACCACCTGTGGAGGATGCTTGCCGTCGATCAAATCACTGCTGGCGGCATCGGGAGTGGTGCTGTCGAAGTCGTTGTGCGAGCACTTCTCTCAGTCGAGGGCCGAGCTGTTCGAGATCGTGCGGGCGACGAACACCCGAACTTTCTCGTCGTTGATTGCCAAGTACGGATCGGGTGCCGGCTGCGACATCTGCAAGCCCGTCGTGGCCTCGATTCTCGCGTCCACCTCGTCGGATCACATTCTCGACGGTGAACTGGCGTCGTTGCAGGACACCAACGACCACTTCCTGGCCAACATCCAGAAGAACGGCACCTATTCGGTGGTGCCTCGGATGCCGGGAGGCGAGTGCACGCCCGAGCAGTTGATCGTCATCGGTGAGGTCGCCCGGGACTTCGGGCTGTACACCAAGGTGACCGGCGGGCAACGCATCGACATGTTCGGTGCCCGCGTCGAACAGCTTCCCGAAATCTGGAAGCGGCTCGTCGACGCAGGCATGGAATCGGGTCAGGCGTACGGAAAGTCGCTGCGTACGGTCAAGAGCTGCGTCGGGTCCAGCTGGTGCCGCTACGGTGTTCAGGACTCGGTGGGAATGGCCGTCGACCTCGAGAACCGGTACCGCGGACTGCGCTCGCCGCACAAGATCAAGTTCGGAGTGTCGGGCTGCGCACGTGAGTGCGCCGAAGCCCGCAGCAAGGACGTCGGCATCATTGCCACAGAAGGTGGCTGGAATCTCTACGTGGGCGGCAACGGTGGCCAGTCGCCCAAGCACGCCCAGTTGCTCGCGTCCAACCTCGACGACGCCACACTCGTCAGCTACATCGACCGCTATCTGATGTTCTACGTCCGCACCGCGGACCGCCTGCAACGCACCGCACCGTGGCTGGAATCGCTCGATGGGGGATTGGACCACCTCAAAGCCGTCGTCTGCGAGGACAGCCTGGGCATCGGCGCAGAACTCGAGGCAGACATGGCACGCCACGTCGCCGGCTACAAGGACGAATGGGCAGGGGTGCTCGAGGACGAGGAGAAGCTCGGCCGGTTCGTGTCCTTCGTCAACGCTCCGGCCGAGGCCGATCCGACCATCGCGTTCGACGAGTCCGGCGCACGCAAGGTGCCCGTGCTGATGGGGATGCCGCGCATCGGAGCGTGACGTGATCGAGTGACGGGTTCCTGACAACTGACAGGTCACGAACCTGAGCGCATGTGCACAGGTGGGTAATCGCCGCTTAACGGCCAAGAAACACGGGCAGCGTCAAATAGCTGACCAGGAGGTACGTCATGACTGTCATCGATTCACATACTTCGGTACCGAACGATCTTTCGCGAGACTGGACCCCGGCCTGCACCCTCGACGCTCTAATCCCGGGCCGCGGGGTGGCGGTGCTGCTGCGCGGCGGCACCCAGGCGGCACTGTTCTTGCTCGACGACGGACGACTGTTCGCCGTGGGCAACATAGATCCCTACGGCCGGGCCGCAGTGATGTCGCGTGGTCTGGTCGGCGACCGCGGCGGCGAGCCCACGGTCGCGTCTCCGCTGCTCAAGCAGGTCTTCTCTCTCGTCGACGGACGTTGCCTCGACGATGCGGAGGTCTTGCTCGGCTCGTTCGAGGTCGCCACGGTCGAGGGTGTCGTGCTCGTCCGCGGCGGATCTACGTGACCGAAAATGCCGGGGCGGACATGCCCCTGGCCGGGTTCACCGTCGGGGTGACGGCGTCGCGTCGCGCCGAGGAGTTCGCGACTTTGCTCGAGCGGCGTGGGGCCAGTGTGATGCACGCGCCTGCGATCAGGATCATCCCGCTCGCCGACGACGCAGAGTTGGAACGCGTCACCGCGGCGATCATCGCTGCACCACCCGAGATCACCGTCGCCACCACGGGAATCGGTTTTCGTGGCTGGATCGAGGCCGCCGACGGTTGGGGGCGAGCCGAAGAACTCGGTCGTGCTCTGGGTGCGTCGCGACTGTTGGCGCGTGGTCCCAAGGCCACCGGTGCCATTCGAGCGGCGGATCTACGTGAAGAATGGTCGCCTGCCTCCGAGTCGTCCGCCGAAGTGCTCGAACATCTGCTCGCCGAGGGCGTCGAGGGCAAACGCATAGCGGTACAACTGCACGGCGCGACCACCGAGTGGGAGCCGGTTCCGGACTTCTGCGAGGTACTGCGTTGCGCCGGAGCCGAAGTGGTACCGGTGCCCGTCTACCGTTGGACGGCGCCCGACGATCAGAGTCCGATGGATCGCATGATCGAGTCGGTCGTCGTCGGTGAACTCGACGCCATCAGCTTCACCTCGGCACCGGCGGTCGCGTCGATGCTGATGCGTGCCGACGAGAACGGCGTACTCGAGCCTCTGCTGCAGTCGATGCGTACGCGGGTGCTCCCGGTGTGCGTGGGGCCGGTCACCGCAGCCCCGCTCGAACAGCTGTCGGTTGCCACCACTGCGCCTGCGCGTGCGCGCCTCGGCGCGCTCGCCCGTCACATCGCCGAGGAGCTGCCCAGGAGAACCGGTCGCCTGCACGCAGGCGGGCATGTGGTCAGTGTTCGGGGACGGTGTGTGGTGGTCGACGGGGAGGTGCGGCCCGTGTCCCCGGCCGGGATGGCGCTGATGAAGACGCTGAGTCGTAATCCGGGGCGCGTGGTCTCCCGTGAAGACCTGTTGGCCTCGTTGCCCGGAGGGGGTGGCGATACCCACGCGGTGGAGACCGCCATGACCCGACTCCGTTCCTCACTGGGGGCACCCAAGGCGATCCAGACCGTGGTCAAACGCGGCTACCGTATCGCGTTGGACTATATCGAGACCGAATCCGACTGCGATACACACGAACCCGCGGGGGCTGTTTCCGTGAGCGAGGGGAGTAAGTACTGATGGAACCCACCTTGGTGTTGGTCGCACACGGCACTCGAAACCCGCGCGGTGTGGAGATGGTCGCCGCGCTCGCCGACGCCGTCTCGAAGCAGATCGGTACTACGCGTGTCGCCTTCGTCGACGTGCTGGGACCGTCCCCGTCCGAGGTACTGCGCGACACTCCGGAATCGGCGGTCGTCGTTCCGGCATTTCTGGCATCGGGTTATCACGTCCACACCGACGTGCCGCGCGAGATCACGGACAGTGCGCACTCGTCGGTCGCCGTCACCCGTGCCCTCGGGCCGGACCCGGTGCTCGCACGAGTGATGGTCGATCGGCTCCGGGACGCCGGCTGGCGAGCCGGCCAGAGCATCGTGCTCGCGGCCGCAGGATCGTCCGATCCTCGTGCGTTGCAGGAACATCGGATCGCGGCAGCCATGCTCGCGGACGCGGCTCGGACGCCGGTGAAGATCGGATACGTGGCCACCAGTACGCCGACCGTCGCGCAGGCGGTGTCCGGGCTGCGGGAAGCCGGGCACGATCGAGTGTTCGTGGCGAGCTATCTGCTGGCTCGTGGGCTCTTCCACAATCGGTTGGCCGACGTGGGAGCCGACGGCGTCGGTGCGCCGCTCGGGGTGCATCCGGCCATCGTCGATCTCGTCGTCGAGCGGTACCACGAGGGTGTTCGGCTGCTGGCCGGTTCGGAATTCAGTACGGCAACGGAAGAATTGTCACCGGCTCGTCGTCGCTGACATCGGCGGGTATCACGGCGAGCGCATCACGGCCGACGAGGTGCGCCAAATGAGCTGTCCTGACCTTGGTGTCGGCTCGCCAGCGGGTACCGTCGGCCACCACGGGAACGATTCGAGGGATCGGGGCTCGAACCTCGGATGCATTGGACAACAACCCCGTTCGCGGTGAACGCGGAATGCGAGCGGTGAGTGCGTCGACGATCGCCGGTGCGGTCAGCAGCGCCGTGCTCACTGCCGCGAGCGGATTGCCGGGGAGGCCGAGGACAACCGTACCGTCGGGCAGGGTCGCGGTGATCTGGGATCCGCCGGGACGCACGCGCACTCGCCCGACCACGGTTTCGGCACCGAGGGCGGCGAGCGTGGAGCGTAGCTGATCGGCGGCACCTCCTCCGGTGGCTCCGACCACGACCACGAGGTCGATGTTTTCGGTACTTCCCAAGAGGTCGGCGAACGCGGTTGCCGTGTCGTCGAGCAGCAGTGCGTCCACGACGGCGATTCCACAGTGCGCCAGATACTCCGGCAGCGCCGATCCGAGTACATCCCTGGTCTCCCCGGGTGCCAGCGGACCCGATACCCGAATCTCGTTTCCGCTGATGACAATTCGTGCGCGAACCGGTCCCCGCACATCGAGTTCGGTCACCTCCGCGCTCGCGGCGAGTGACCGAACAGCAGTGTCGATCGCGGTACCCGAGGCAACCAACTCCGTTCCGGGAAGCCAGTCCTCGCCGCGGCGACGCGTGTCGTCGGTCGACGTCGCCGTCGGTGCGCGTTCTACGACGCCGGCCGGTGTCGTGACCGCGTGTTCGTCGCGAACGACCGCAGTGGCACCGGGAGGAAGCGCTGCGCCGGTCGCAATGCGTACCGCGCTGCCGTCGGCGAGTCGCGCGATGCCGGACGTCCCGGCGTAGGCGATATCGGGCCTCAGCGTCCACGGAGAGGGTCCGCTCACGGCAAATCCGTCCATCGCGGAGATGTCGACCGCAGGCAGTGCTGTTGCTGCCACCAACGGTTGCGCGAGCACGGTCCCAGCCGTGTCCTGCAACGGAATTCGATGAACCGGGAGGGCGGCTACTCGCTGTCGAATTCGTTCGTGCGCGGCGTCGATGTCGAGTACGTCCTCCGATTTCGACGAGGCTGCGGCGCGCGCGGCGACCAGATCGGCAGGGGTGTCGCAGTCCTCGATATCGGCAACCGTGACGACGCGGTGCTCGTTCGGTACGAGTGCGCGCATCGGGGCACCCTCGACGGTATCGAGCGCCGCCACCGCCGAGCGCAGCGCGCTGTAGCGCCAGACTCCGAGCAGGAACTGGGTGCGACCGGTGGCGTCGGCCGCGAACACTGCGTCGGTCTCGACTCGGTGGAACTGATCGATCAGTGACTGCACCGCAGAAGCATTCAGCAGTGGTATGTCCGACGCTACGACTGCGACCAGATCGGCTGTCCCGTCGAGTGTTTCGAGTCCGGCGGCCAGAGCTGCCACCGGGCCGCCGCCGGCGGGGAACTCTCGGGTCTGCACAACCGAACCCGGTACTGCGTCGCGTGTGGGGCCCACCAGTACCGTTCGGCGACAGTCCGAGACGGCCGCCACTGCAATGTCGACCAGTCGTCGTCCGCCGACGGTGAGCGCGGGCTTGTCGACTTCTGCCGATGCGGTGCCGGCAAGGCCTGCCATTCGCGATCCGCGACCACCCGCGAGCACGATGGCGTCGCATATCGGCTCGGTCGACGAGCCGCTCACCGGTGCGATCCCATCACGTCGGCAGCGGCACGTTCTGCAGTCGAACCTGGCCGCGCGCGATGGTCTTACCGCTGTCGGTCGCGGTGATCGTGACCAGCCAGAGTTGCTGAACGCGGCCCTGCTGCAACGGTTCCGCGAGAACGTCCACCCGTCCGCCTTTGCTGGCGCGTAGGAAATCGGTTCCGTTGTGCACTCCGACCGCGAACTCGCCGCGATCCTTGACCGCCTCACTCGCACCGATGCTCGCGGCGCTCTCCACAGCGCTGGTGTAGACCCCACCGTGCACGACGCCCCAGGGCGTGAAATGTTCCTCGGTCAACTCGATGTGCCCCGCTACCCGCGTGCCCGAGACCTCGTCGATCACCAGGCCGGCCGCGGCGACGAAAGTGCTCGCCTTGGACAGGGCGAACTTCGCCGTAGGGCGTGGATCGAACTGCCCGAGCCGATCTCCGATGTTCATCCTTCGAGATTAGTGGTCGACGTCGGAGGCTGGGGGAGCGCCCCGAAGTCGAAGCGACCGGACTTCAGCGACACTCGCCCGTCGCGGATCTCGACACCTTCACCGCGCAGCGTCTCGAGTTGTCTCGTCGCCAGATGCGCCGCAGGCTTTCCGCTTGCACCCAGGACACGGTGCCACGGCAGATCGGCGGAGTCGGTCCGCATGATCCACCCGACGATCCGGGGGCTGGACAGGTCGGCCGCCGCCGCGATGTCCCCGTAGGTGGCAACGGAACCGACGGGAATCGACGCGACCAACGCGCGTACCCGCTCCACCTGCGCCTCGGTGATCGGAGCCATCTACAGCAGGGATCGCACCAGCTCGGCCACGTCGGCCGGCTTGGCCTGGCCGACCATGTGATCGCAGTCGAGTTCGACGGTGCGCAGGTTCTCGCCGAGCTTGTCTCGGAGCGCGGACACGAATTCTTCGGTCACATAAGGAGGTTCGACGCGCATGGCCCGCACCACGATGGTCGGGACGCTCTCGGCGGGCACCACGATCGGACGAGCGAGCTCGCCCCACGTCGCAACGATGGCCGGAATCGACATTCGCCACGCGACCTTCCCGCCGTCGGCAGGGACCAGGTGATCGGCGACCTCACGGTCGAGCAACTCGGTGGGCACGTCGGCCCAAGCCCCGTGAATCTTCTCCGAACGCGCCTCGTCGGCGTCGGTGTAATCGGGGGACTTCGCAGTGGCCTCGGCGACCTCGAGCAGCTCCTCCGGCGGCAAGGCAATCGCAGGATCGAGCAGCACCAGCGCGCGCACCACCTCCGGGAACCGCTGTGCGAGATGCACGGCCAACGCGCCGCCGTACGAATGTCCGAGCACCACGACCGGACCGCGCGCATGGGCGTCGAGCACGGCCTTCAGCGCGGTGACCTGAGCGTCGATGTCCCACGGTGGAACGGACGGAGAACGGCCGTGGCCGATCAGATCGGGAGCCAGGATGCGGGCCTCGGGCAGGTGATTCTCGGCGAGGTCCCACCAACGGGCACCGTGGCCGGTCACACCGTGAACGGCGAGGATTTCGGGACCGTCTGCGGGTCCGAACGTATGCAGATTCAACTCGGGCACGTGAACCACTATGCCGCATCTGCTCAGGACCAACGAAACAACCGGATTGCACACGCGGTTCCGACGACCACGGTGGCCCCCAGCCCGATCGGTCCGGCTATGTCGATCGGGGTTCCGGCCCAGGCAGACCCCAGCGCAGTAACGGTGGCACCGAAGGGAAGAAGCTCTCCGACGGCGATCAGCGGACCGGGCAGGTCTGCGACGGGGCCGAACAGTCCGCCGCCGGCACCGAGTATCAAGAACAGGGTGAGGCCGATCGCGACGGCAGAGTTCGCTGTGGGTGCGACGGCCGCCACCACGATCCCCAGCGAGTACATCGCCGCTGCACCCAGCACCAGAATTGCCGCAACCAGGATCGGGTTGTGCGGGGGAGTGATTCCGAACAGCAGGGCCGCAGTGGACAAAGCGATACCGATTCCGAGTGTCGCTTGCACTGCGCTGGTGATCACCTGCGCAGCCAGCACCTGCGTCGGCCCGATCGGTGTCGTCGACAGCCTCTTCAGCACGCCGGACTTCCGATAGAGCGCAAGAAAGCTCGGCATGTTCACGATTCCGATGACGGCGACGATCATGGTCAGGGCAAGCGGCAGGACGAACCGATCGAATGCTGTGATTGCGCCCGGCCCGACGATTTCGGCCGACGTACCGGATCCGTTCATTACCAGTACGAGAACCGGGAGGGCGATGGGGACGATCAGGCCGGCCGTGTCCCGGGTGACCATGCGCAGTTCGGCCCCGACGAGTGCGCCGGTGGCGCGCAGGCCTGGACGAGGCGCAGCGTGGATGTCGCATGCGGTCATGCCGTCCTCCGTTCGGTCAGCGTCAGGAATGCGTCCTCGAGGGTGGCCCGGTGGTCGCCTCCGAGGCCGGCATCGGCGATCAGAGACTCCGGTGTGCCGGTGGCCGCGACGGCCCCTCGATCGAGGACGGTGATGCGATCGCACAGGCGGTGTACTTCGTACATGTGATGGCTGACCAGCAGGATGGTGACACCGTCTGCGCGGAGGTCCTCGATCAGTCGCCACACGGTGCGTCGTGCATCCGGGTCGAGTCCGGTGGTGAGCTCGTCGAGCATGACAACCCGAGGGGAGCCGATCAGTGCGAGGACCACCGACAACCGCTGTTGCTGGCCTCCGGACAACCGCTCGTACCGCACCCGGCGGTGCTCGTGCAGGCCCACCGCGCGGACGAGAGCGTCTCGATCGGCGGGTCGACGGTAGAAGGAGGCGAACAGATCGACCAGTTCCTCAACGGTGAGCGCGGTGTGAAGGTCGTTGGACTGCAGCTGTACTCCCAGAACCGCGCGTACTCGATTGCGGTCGGTGAAGGGGTCGAGTCCCAGAACTCGCACGGCACCGGAGCTCGGCTTACGAAGGCCCGCAATGGTTTCGACCAGGGTCGTCTTACCGGCGCCGTTGCGCCCGAGCAGGCCGTGCGTCTCGCCTTCGCGGACCGAGAGGCTGACGCCTGCCACGGCGGTGCGCTCTCGATAACGCTGGGTGATGCCTCGAACGTCTATCGCTGCCATCCGATGTTCCCTTCTCGATCGTGTCGATCTCGACGCTAGATCCGCCATGGCCTGCGCACAGGTGCCGATCGTCACCGAAGGGGATCGTGACTTTCGGCAGGGGCGTGCGGGTGGAGCGGGCGATAGGGTCGACAGAATGAGACGCCTCGGACCCGACGTTCTGGCCGGTGCGTTCGTGTCCGCGCTCGCGGTCGCGATGGGCGCTCTCGTCGTCTTCGATCGGTCGATCGCCGACGGTCTCTCGGTTCCGCGTTGGGCCTGGGCTGCGCTGTTCGCAGCCTTCCTGCTCGTGCAGACCGCGGGCATGTGGTGGGAAGACCGGCTGCCGGATCGTCTCGTCCGCGCGAGCTTCGCCACCCAGGTGATGCTGGCACCGGTTCTCGTGCTGACCGCCCCGACTGCAGGTTGGTTGCCCATTCTGTTGGTGTTCACCTCGACGTTCGCCGTGTATCGGGTGTCCGGCTCGTCGGTGGCGGTCATTGTTGCGGTCTACACCTGCTGTGTGGGGGTGTCGGTTGCGATTCGGGGTGGACGGATCTCGGAAATCGCGCTGATAATGTCGATCTACGGAGCGCTGCAGGTGGCCAGCGCGTTGTCGGTGACCGCACAGCTGCGACAGGCTCGGTTGCGCCGGGAACTTGCGGTCGCGCACGCCGAACTGCGCACCGCCAGTGCGTTGTTGAACGATTCCTCCCGTGCCGACGAGCGATTGCGCATCGCGCGCGAGCTGCACGATGTGCTCGGTCACCAGCTCACCGCACTGAGCCTCGAGCTCGAGGTGGCGTCCCATCAGGTCTCCGAGCCTGGGCGCGAGCATGTCGTTCGGGCCCGATCCATCGCACGTGACCTGCTCGGCGACGTTCGGTCGACCGTCGGCGAAGTGCGCAGCAGGACTCCGGTGCTGGGGGAGTCGCTCGATCGTCTGGTTGCGCAGCTGCCCGAACCGGTCGTGCATCTTACGGTCGACCCCGAGATCAGGGTCGACGAAGCTCGGGCGGTGGCGGTGGTCCGCTGCGTGCAGGAGATGATCACCAACACCATTCGCCATGCGAATGCCGATGAGATGTGGATCGAGTTACGCGCGGATTCGACCGGTGCGCTATCGGTCTCGGTGCGCGACGACGGCCGGGCGTCGGCCGACTTCGAGCCGGGGCACGGGCTGCAGGGAATCCGAGAGCGCATCGAAGGACTGGGCGGTACGGTCACCTTTTCGGTCGATCGCGGATTCACGGTCCACGCGACGGTGCCTGCCCCGTGATCACGGTCTTGATCGTCGACGACCACACTCTGGTTCGGCAGGGTATCCGCAGCCTGCTCGAACTGGATCCCGACATCGAGGTGACCGGTGAGGCGGACAACGGTGCCGCTGCGGTCGCGTCGATCGAACTCGATGCTCCAGATGTGGTGTTGCTCGATCTGCGCATGCCGCGCTTCGACGGCCTGTGGACGCTTCGGGTATTGCAGGACAGGGAAATACGGGTCCCGGTCTTGGTTCTGACGACGTTCGACGACGACGAGTTGGTACTCGGGGCGCTGCGTGCGGGTGCGAAGGGCTATCTGCTCAAGGACGTGACCTTCGAGCGGCTCGGTGGTGCCGTACGCGAACTCGCGGCCGGGCGAACCTTGGCGCAACCTGCCATCACAGAGAGACTGCTGGACGCTTTTCGGACCGGCAAGCACGGCCCGAGCGACGTCGTGATCGCCGAAACACTCACGGCCCGCGAGATCGACGTACTGCGCCTGGTGGCAAGTGGATACACCAATAGAGCAATAGCCGACGCGTTGCATCTGGCCGAGGGGACCGTGAAGAACCACGTGTCGTCGGCGATTCTCAAACTCGGGGCCAGAGATCGCACCAGCGCGGTTCTGCGTGCGCTGAGCGGCGGGTTGCTCGACTGATTTAGAACGCATTCTTGTCATGGCGCAATTTGGTGTGTCGGTGGTTCGTGATTGCATGTCCCGCATGAGCACGGACGGCAGACACGGCGCGACGGTCACCCTCGTCCGTGCACCCAGGGTGGCGCAGCCGCCCCGCCGGTGGACCGATTCCGCTGCCCGGTTGCTGGCGTGGACTCCCGATTCGGCGGCGGAGGCGGCTCAGGGCGCTCCTCGATGGAACCCCTGGCAGGTGCTCGGCGGGCCCGGCTCGGGAAAGACAGCGCTCGTGGCGGACTACGCAGTCTCCCGAATCGTGTCCGGCGATCCGGAATCGGTCCTGGTGCTCACTCAGTCGAAGCGCGCGTCCATCACGCTCCGCGAGCAGATCACCGCCGGTCTGTTCAGCGGCGATCACGCGCTGCGCGCCACGCGCGAACCGCTGGTACGTACGGTGCACTCCTATGCGTTCGCGGTACTCAGGTTGCAGGCCTCCCTCTACGGCAATCCGCCTCCTCGACTGCTGACCGGTGCCGAGCAGGACGCGGTGGTCCGCGAGATGCTGCGGGGCGACATCGAGGACGGCGCAACCGACTGGCCGGATCGATTGCGCCCGGCTCTCGGTACCGCAGGATTCGTCACCGCGGTGCGAGACATGATGCTCCGATCCGCAGAACGCGGAATCGGACCCGAGGATCTGGTCAAGCTGGGCCGCACGCACGGCAGACCCGAATGGATCGCCGTCGGCAAATTCGCGGCTCGATACGAACAAGCCATGTTGCTGCGCGGCGCAGTCGGCGTCGAAGCCGCAGGGGCCACGGCACCGGGCCTCGACGCGGCCGAGCTCATCGGCAGCGCACTGATGGCGTTCGCCACCGACCCGGATCTGCTGCGCAGTGAGCGCGCCCGCATCCGGCACCTCGTCGTCGACGATGCACAGCACCTCGATCCGCAAGCTGCGCAGCTGATTCGGTTGATCGGCACCGATACCGAATCGACCGTGATCGCCGGGGACCCCGATCAATCCGTCTTCACGTTCCGTGGAGCGGATCCCACGTTCGTGGCCGATCTGCTCGATGCGGACTCGCCTCGACGGGTGGTCCTGACGCGGAACTTTCGATCGGTGCCTGCAGTGGCGGAACTGACCGACATCGTGGCGGGGCGACTGCCCGGGCTCGGTCGGCACCGCAGTCCCGAGCCGGTGGCCACGGCTCGGTTCGGCGAGCCGGAGGCCCGGGTACACGTCGTGTCTTCGCCTGCCAAGGAAGCCGCGATCATCTCCGACGCCATGCGACGCGCGCACCTGATCGACGGAATGCCCTGGTCCGAGATGGCGATCGTCGTGCGGTCGGTCCCGCGTACCGTCGCGCCGCTGCGTCGCGCTCTGCACGCGGCCGGTGTCCCCATGATCACCCCGGCTTCGGAGTTGCCGTTGCATCGCCAGCACGGAGCGGTGGGCTTGCTGCTGGTGCTGCGGGCGATCTCCGACCCGTCGTTCGACGGAGAAGATGCGCTGGCTCTGCTGTCCGGCCCGATCGGGGGTGCCGATCCGGTAGGTCTGCGGCGGCTGCGCCGAGGTGTCCGCAGACTCGAACTGGCCTCGGGCGGCGAGCGCGATTCGGCCGAACTGCTCAGAGTCGTTCTCACCGGCGAGACGCGAGAGAAGTTCGGGTGGATCACTGGTCTGTCGGACGTGGAAGCGGCACCGCTGCGACGAGCACTGAGCGTCGTTCGTAAGGCGCGAGCGGTGGCTCGGGAGGGCCGCGGAGTCGAGGACGTGCTGTGGGCTGCGTGGCAGGCGTCCGGACTCGAGCGGCGTTGGGCCGCCGCGTCCGCGTGGGGTGGGTCCGCGGGTGCTCAGGCCGATCGAGACCTCGACGCGGTGGTCGCACTCTTCGACGCCGCGGCGGCCTACGTCGACAGGCTGCCGCGCGCGCAGCTGGGCGGATTCCTCGATTACATTGCGCAGCAACAGATTCCTACCTCGAGCTCGAATCGTTCGACTGCGCCGGCCGATGCGGTGACGCTGCTCAGCGCGCACTCGGCAGCCGGTCGCGAATGGGAACTGGTGGCGGTCGCCGGGGTTCAGGAGGGGCTGTGGCCGGGTCTGCGAGCGCGCGGCAGCCTCCTCGGAACCGACACGCTCGTCGATCTGGTGTCCGGCAAGGTCGACGCGGCTGCGGCCCTCGACGGACGACTGTCGAAAGCTGCACCGCTACTCGCCGAGGAACGCAAGCTCTTCCTCGTGGCGTGCAGTCGCGCGCGCTCCACTCTGCTCGTCACCGCCGTGGACTCGAGCACGGGCGATACCGATCTGGTCCGCTCCCGATTCGTCGACGAACTCCGGGGAGTCGACGGCGACGCAGATCCCGTCCCGCTGCCCGAAGGTTCCGAGCCGCCGACCCCGCACCGGGTGTTGGCATTACCGATGTTGGTCGCCGAGCTTCGCGGGGTCGTCTGTGATCCCGTTGTCGCCGAACATGATCCGGACAAGCGAGCGCGCGCCGCGCGGCACCTGGCCACACTCGCCGAGGCCGGCGTCCGAGGCGCACATCCCGACGAGTGGTTCGGAATTACGGGCCTCAGCACCAGCGAGCCCCTGTGGCACCTCGGCGATGGGCCGGTCCCGCTCTCGCCATCGACGGTGGAACAGCTCACCACGTGCCCGCTGCGCTGGATGCTCGAACGTCACGGAGGAAACGACGGCACCAACACTCACGCCGTCACCGGAACCCTCGTGCACACTCTGGTGCAGGCGGTGGCAGGCCGGATTCCACCGGACCAGCTCAGGCGGGCACTCGAGACGGCGTGGGATGCAGTCGATCTCGGATCACAGTGGTTCTCGCGTCACGAGCTCGATCGAACCGGGGCGATGCTCGACACGTTCGAGAATTGGCTGCAGGGCACCCGAGGCGAGCTCACCGAGGCGGGCGTCGAGGTACAGGTCGACGGCATTCTGGCCGCCCGATCCGAGGACGAGCCTGCGGTAGCCCTGCGCGGCCGGATCGATCGGCTCGAACACGATCCGGACGGCCGCCCGGTCGTCATCGACGTCAAGACGGCCAAAACGGTGATGTCCAAGGAAGATGCGCGCAACCACCATCAATTGGCCACGTATCAGGTCGCCGCTGCCGCGGGTGCGATCGAAGGTGAGCCCGCGGGCGAACCCGGGGGTGCCCGGTTGGTGTTCGTGGCCAAACCGCACAACAAGGACGGCGCGACGCAGCGGATCCAGGAGGTGCCGACACCGGAGAAACTCGAGGAATGGCGAGACACCGTCCACCGGGCGGCCTCGGCGACGCAGGGTCCCGTCTTCGAAGCCCGAGTCAACGACGGGTGCAGACATTGCCCCGTCAAATCCAGTTGCCCGGCCCACGAGACAGGACGGCAGGTGACCGAGCAGTGACCGCCTCGGCGACGCGCAGCGCAACCGTGCGGGTCTCACCCGTCGAACTGTCCCGCGCCCTCGGGCAGAAGCACCCGCCCACCGACGAGCAGGCTGCGGTGATCGCCGCCCCACCCGGTCCGACGCTCGTCGTGGCAGGCGCAGGGGCTGGGAAGACCGAGACGATGGCCGCGCGAGTGGTGTGGATGGTGGCCAACGGGTTCGTCGATCCGGATCAGGTACTCGGACTGACGTTCACCCGAAAGGCTGCGCAGCAGCTGACGTCCCGAATCCGCGCTCGGCTGGCGCGGCTCGCCGGGTCGGATCTGGTGCGCGCGCTGGATCCGAGTCTGGCACTGCGCGAACGTATTCTCGCCGCCGAGCCGGAGGTGAGCACTTACCACTCGTATGCCGGGCGACTGCTCACCGAGCACGGCCTGTTGCTGCCCATCGAGCCCTCCGCGACGCTGCTGTCGGAGACCGAACTGTGGCAGCTCGCGCACCGTGTGGTCAGCACGTGGGACGGCGATCTCGACACCGACCGAAATCCCACGTCGGTGACCGAGGCGGTACTCGCCCTCTCCGGTCAGCTGGCCGAACATCTGGTGGACCCCGACCAGCTGCGCGAGGCGCACGTGGCACTGGAGAAACTGGTGCACACACTCGGCCCCGGTCCACGTCAACGTGGCGGGCCGACCAAGGAGCTGCTCAACATCCTCGATGCCCAACATCAACGAATCACGTTGTTGCCCTTGGTGGAACGACTCGCGCAGACGCTTCGGCACGAAGGGGCACTGGATTTCGGTTCGCAGATGTCGATGGCGGCGCGGGTCGCGGCCGAACATCGCGAAGTGGGAATCGCAGAGCGGCAACGCTTTCGGCTCGTTCTGCTCGACGAATACCAGGACACCGGTCATGCCCAGCGGGTGCTGCTGTCCTCACTGTTCGGATCCGGTAGCGATGCCACTCTGGCGCTGACAGCCGTGGGCGATCCGATGCAGTCGATCTACGGGTGGCGAGGGGCGTCAGCGGCGAACCTGCCGCGGTTCGCCACCGATTTCCCGCAGGCGGACGGCAGCCCGGCACCGCGGCTCGAACTCCTCACCAGCTGGCGCAACCCGCCCGAGGCACTCGCTCTCGCCAATCTGATCACCGACCCCCTGCGCCGCGTCGGTGTACCGGTCCCGACCCTGCGGGCCCGGCCGGGCGCGGTGCCCGGCGATGTACGGCTGGCCGTCACCGACACCGTCCTCGACGAACGGGAATGGATCGCCGACCGAATCGCCGAGCACTACCGCGACGCCCTCGAACTGGACCGGCCTCCGCCCAGTGCCGCGGTACTCGTGCGGCGCAACGCCGATGCCGAGCCGATCGCCGAGGTGCTGCGTAGCCGTGGCCTACCCGTCGAGGTGGTCGGGCTCGGCGGATTGCTGCATGTGCCGGAGGTCGCCGACATCATCGCGATGCTGCGTCTGGTGGCCGATCCGACTGCGGGCAGCTCGGCCATGCGCATCCTCACGGGCTCCCGATGGCAGATCGGGGCCGCCGATCTGCGGGCGCTCGCTCAGCGCGCCAAGGAGCTCGAGATTCGGGGCGGCTACGGCACCGCGGGCCGTGTCGACGACCCACAGGCGCTCGACGCCGCGCTCGGAAGTGCCCTGCCGGGGGAACAGTCGGAGCAGGCCGGTCTGGCCGACGCCATCGCCGATCCAGGTTCGGCCGAACGATATTCGGAGGCCGGGCACCGACGCATCACTGCGCTCGCCGGAGAACTACATCTGTTGCGCGACCGAATCGGGCAGCCGCTGACGGAACTGGTCGCCGACATCGAACGCATCATGGGCATCGGCGTCGAAGCGCAGGCGCGGACACCGTTCGGTGTCGATGGTGCAGTCGGGCGCGAGCATCTCGACGAATTCGCCCATGTGGTGGCCGATTACGCCGACAATCCAACGGCCACGGTCACCGGATTCCTGTCGTTCCTCGCGGCGGCAGAGACTGTCGAGGACGGGTTGGCTCCGGGCGAGGTCGAGGTAGCCCCGCATCGAGTACAGGTGCTGACGGTGCATTCGGCGAAGGGCCTCGAATGGGAGGTCGTGGCCGTACCGCACGTGGCGACCGGAGTGTTCCCGTCCTCGAACGCCTCGTCGACCTGGCTCGGGGCGATGGCCGAACTGCCGCCGTCCCTGCGCGGCGACCGCGCTCTCGACGGTGAGGGTTCCGAGGGGGTACCGGTACTCGAGCTCGAGGACCTCTACAACCGAAAGGACCTCGAGGACGCCGTCAAGCGGCACAAGGATGCGCTCGCTCGGCGTCGGCTCGCCGAGGATCGTCGACTGTTCTACGTTGCACTCACCAGAACCGAACGGGTGCTGCTGGTCTCGGCGCATCAGTGGGACGAGACGTCCACGAAGCCTCGTGGCCCGTCCGAGTTTCTCGACGAGCTCCACCGGTACACCTCGACGGCAGGGGACGCCGTCGCGGTGGTCGAGCAGTGGGCACCGGCCCCCGAAGCCGGAGCCGTCAACCCGTTGGGGGCCGAGCCGCATACGGCATCCTGGCCGCGAGATCCGCTCGGGCCGAGGCGAGGCGCGATCGAGAGTGGTGCGGCCGACGTTCTGCGGGCCCTGGCCGACAAGGCCGACTCCCACCATGATTCGGACGAAGACGAGGACGAGGACGAGGACGACCCGGAGAAGTGGGGCTTCGACGTCCGGACCTTGCTGGCCGAGCGCTCGGCGCGGGCCGTTGCCGGGGTCGATGTCGCACTACCCGAAAACCTGTCGGTGACTCAGCTGGTCGACTTGGCGGCAGATCCGGATGCGCTCGCCTCGCGACTGCGCCGGCCACTTCCGTTTCCCCCGAATCCGTTGGCGCGCCGTGGAACAGCGTTTCACGCGTGGATCGAGCGACGGTTCGGCGCGACCCGCCTGCTCGATCTCGACGAACTACCGGGCTCCGCCGATACCGGTGCTTCTGCCGATGTGGACCTGGACACTCTTCAGCGGGCGTTCGAGGCCTCCGATTGGGCTCTGCGCAGTCCGGTGGAGGTAGAGGTGCCGTTCGAGACGTCGGTGGCAGGAACAGTGCTGCGCGGTCGGATCGACGCGGTGTTCGCCGACCCGGACGGCGGCTGGACCGTCGTCGACTGGAAGACCGGAGCCGAACCGTCGGCGTCCGAGCAGCAGGCGGTGGCGATGCAGCTGGCGGCGTACCGGCTGGCGTGGGCGGAGTTGATGTCCGTCGGTCGTGCCGAGCCGGTACCGCTCGATCGCGTCCGTGCGGCGTTCCACTACGTCCGCAGCGGTCGTACCATCTCGCCCGACAAGCTGCCTGACGCAACAGCTTTGGCGGCGCTGCTCGAAGGTCGATCCGTCGTGGACGACGTCGACACTACGGTGCCAGTCGACGAGCTTTCAGAGCCTCGGTGACCAGTGGGATCTGCAGGGGGAGACGAGCGATCATGGCGGCCTTCAAGGCCGGTGACGTCTTGGAGCTGCGTACGTACTTCCATGCGAGGTTGATGTTGGCGGGGAAGACCGCGACGAACAGGCCCGCTGCCAACGCACCGCCCATTCGACGGGTGCGGGGTGCGGCCAACGTGGCAGCCACAGCGAGCTCGGCTACTCCCGATACCTGGGTGTACGTCCGCGCCGAACCTGGAAGGGCGGTCGGTACCTGCGCATCGAAGAATTGGGGAGTGACGAAATGGAGTACTCCGGCGCCGGCGAGCAATCCCGCGAGACGCAGCGCTGCGGCCTGACTCGGTCTCTGTGTCATGCACACACCGTGCCACACGGTGCTGCATCCGCCCATCCGGTCCGCTCGAAGCGGTCGGTTGTCGACGCAGAAGCGCGGCATGGGGTTACGCTGCGTGCCGTGAATGATCTCGACTTCGGTGAGCACCTCGGTGGGCGACGTGGGAGGTAGGTTGCGCACGCGCCTGGGGGACAGCGGCGCGTTGACCGACAAGCCCGATTTCGCGCTGGTAGGTGTGCTGCGGGTTCCGGAAATCGAATCCAGCCCGTGGAGCGCGATCTACAAGCGGGTTCTGATGGCGTTGGGAATTCTCTTTCTCGCGGCGTTCGTCGTCTACCTCGATCGCGACGGCTACAGCGACAATCAGAACGGCGAGCTGTCGTTCCTCGACGCGTTCTATTACGCGACGGTGTCGTTGTCGACCACCGGATACGGTGACATCGCGCCGATGAGTCCGTCTGCGCGGCTGGTCAACATTCTGGTCATCACCCCCTTACGAGTCCTGTTCCTCATTCTGTTGGTCGGCACCACGCTGTCGGTTCTCACCGAGCGGTCTCGACAGGCATTCAAAATTCAGCGATGGAGACGCAGCGTGCGCAATCACACCGTGGTCATCGGTTTCGGTACCAAGGGCCGAACCGCAGTCGACGCGATGCTCGGCGACGGAGTGTCGGCCTCGGACATCGTCGTGGTCGACACCGACCAGACCGTGCTGGACGCGGCCTCGGCGATGGGTCTGGTCACCGTCCACGGCTCGGCCACCAAGTCCGATGTGCTTCGGCTCACGGGCGCTCAACATGCCGCGGCCATCATCGTGGCGACCAATCGCGACGACACGGCGGTCCTGGTGACGCTGACGGCCAGGGAAATCGCTCCGAAGGCCAAGATCGTCGCGGCGATCCGAGAGGCCGAGAACACGCACCTGGTGCGCCAGTCCGGTGCGGACTCGGTGGTCGTCTCGTCCGAAACTGCGGGTCGGCTGCTCGGAATTGCCACGTCCACACCGTCCGTCGTGGAGATGATCGAGGATCTTCTCACCCCGGAGGCAGGCTTCGCCGTCGCAGAGCGAGAGGTGGAGCGGGACGAGGTGGGCGGTTCACCGCGTCATCTGGCCGACATCGTGTTGGGAGTGGTCCGGGGCGGCAAGCTGTTCCGGGTCGGATCACCCGAGGTCGACGCGATCGAGGCAACCGACCGACTGCTGTACATCCGTCGCGTGGCCGACTGAGCAGGCCCAGTAGGGTCGTGAGCGTGCCGAATTTTCAGCTCGTCCATCCACCTCGACTGTCTCGATCACCGCTCGACCGGGCCGAGGAATTGCGCCGTGACACAGCGGCACTGGCCGCCGGTTGGTCCACGGCTCGCATACTCGACGTGGACGGTCGCGGCAGATTCGCAGTGGACGACGGTGGTCTGGTCTTCGTCGACGCCGCAGACGTGGCCACGGAACCGACCGAGGACGTGGTCTTCCTCGGGATTCATGAGGATCGTCACCTGTGGACCCGGCGCGTAGAACTCGTCCAGGGCACGTTGGGAGATCTGCGCACCGACGGTGAGCGCCTCGACAGTGTGTCGCTGTCGATGGTCACCGGGGCTCTGGCCATCCTCAATTGGCACGCCAGTGCGCGGTTCAGCTCGCTCGACGGCGCTCCGTCCGTTCCGTCGGCTGCAGGCTGGTCGCGGACCAGCACGTCCTCGGGTCACGAAGAGTTTCCGCGCACCGATCCTGCGGTGATCTGCCTGGTTCACGACGGCGCGAATCGAGTGCTGTTGGCGCGCGCACCGATGTGGCCCGAACGTCGGTTCTCGGTGTTGGCCGGATTCGTCGAGGCCGGCGAATCGCTGGAGACCTGTGTCGCGCGGGAGATCAAGGAAGAAGTGGGGCTGGACGTATCCGGCATCGAATATCTCGGCAGTCAGCCGTGGCCGTTTCCGCGTTCGGTGATGATCGGCTTCTCGGCCGTCGCCGACCCGGATCAGCCGCTCGCGTTCCAGGACGGCGAGATCGCCGAGGCGCACTGGTTCGAGCGGACCGAGGTCGTCGCCGCCCTCGAACTGGGCGACTGGGGATCGGAGTCGACGTCTCGATTGCTGCTTCCCGGATCCATCTCGATCGCTCGCGGGATGCTGGAGGCGTGGGCAGCGACGACCTGACGCTCGATCAGAGCGCCAGAGCGCGCTTGACCTCGGCGAGACTGGGGTTGGTTGCCGTCGATCCGTCCGCGAACTGCACGGTGGGCACGATGTGGTTTCCGTTGTTGACGCTGCCGACGAACTCGGCGGACTCGGGGTTCTGCTCGATGTCGATCTCGGAGTAGGCGATTCCCGCCTCGTCGAGCTGAGTCTTGAGCCGGCGGCAGTACCCGCACCAGGTGGTGGAGTAGACGGTCAGCGCGGCCGGGGTCTGTGGGGTGTTCTCGGTAGTGGTCACGCAGACAGTCAACAGCAGGGCGCAGGTGATTGTTCCGTGACGGCGGCCTCGGCGAGTCTCGGCGGCGTCGGGCCCGGACATCGCTGTCGGTAGGCACTGACACAATGGACCCATGGCTGACGACGCGATGACTGCCGGTCTCGATCCGGAGCAATCCGCGGCAGTGCTGGCTCCTCGTGGTCCGGTCTGTGTGCTCGCCGGGGCCGGAACGGGCAAGACTCGCACGATCACTCGACGCATCGCGCATCTCGTGTCCGCGGGGCACGTGTCCTCCGGCCAGGTGTTGGCGGTCACCTTCACCGCGCGGGCGGCCGGTGAGATGCGCGGCCGTCTTCGAGAACTCGGCGTCGGGGGAGAGGGACCTCCGGTGCAGGCTCGTACCTTCCACGCTGCCGCGATGCGCCAGCTCAAATATTTCTGGCCACAGGTCGTCGGCGACACCGGGTGGCAGTTGCTCGACCGTAAGTTCACCGTGGTCTCGCAGGCAGCGAACCGGGCCGGCGTCTCCACGTCCACCGACGCCATCCGCGACCTCGCGGGCGAGATCGAGTGGGCGAAAGGCTCGTTGATCGCCCCCGAGGACTACCCGCGCATAGCGGCGAGCAACCGACGCGACGTGCCCATGGACGCAGCCAAGGTCGCTGCGGTGTACGCGGGATACGAAGAACTCAAATCTCGCGGCGGCGACGGCATGTTGCTCGACTTCGACGATCTGCTGCTGCACACCGCCGCGGCGCTCGAAGAGCACTCTTCGGTGGCCGACGAATTCCGCGAACGCTATCGCTGCTTCGTCGTCGACGAGTATCAGGACGTGACGCCGCTCCAACAGCGGGTTCTCGACGCCTGGGTGGGCGATCGTGACGACCTCACCGTCGTCGGTGATGCGAATCAGACGATCTACTCGTTCACCGGAGCGTCCCCTCGCTACCTGCTCGACTTCTCTCGCAAGTATCCCGAGGCCACCGTTGTCCGTCTCGAACGTGACTACCGATCGACACCGGAGGTCGTGTCGTTGGCCAATCGCGTGATCGGTGCCGCGCGGGGTCGCATTGCGGGCACTCGGCTGCAGCTGATCGGTCAGCGTGATTCCGGTCCGGAGCCGGAGTTCTTCGAGTACGACGACGAGCCCGCCGAAGCGGACGGAGTGGCACGCGCGGTGAAGAGGTTGATCTCGAAAGGCGTCGAGCCTGCCGAGATCGCAATTCTGTACCGCATCAATGCGCAGTCCGAGGCGCACGAGCAGGCCCTGACCGAGCTGAAGATTCCCTATCAGGTTCGCGGCGGCGAGGGTTTCTTCACTCGACCCGAAGTGCGGCAGGGAGTCAATGCACTGCGCCAGGCTGCTGGCCGAGACGATCTACCCGACGGTTCTCGTGCCGGGGACGGCCTGACCGGTCTGGTTCGGGCCGTGCTGGCTCCACTGGGGTTGACCGCTACCGAGCCGACCGGTGCGCAGGCGCGGGAGAAGTGGGCCTCCCTGGGAGGTCTCGTGCAACTCACCGAGGAATTGCTGGTGCACGACCCCGAACTGACCCTCGACTCACTTCTCGGTGAACTCGCGGCTCGCGCCGAGGCGCGGCATCCACCGACGGTGCAGGGCGTGACGCTGGCCTCGTTGCATGCGGCGAAGGGGCTCGAGTGGGATGCAGTGTTCATCGTCGGGCTTGCCGACGGAACGCTGCCGATATCTCACGCGATCGGCAACGATCCCAGTGCGAACAACGAGGCCGCCGTCGAGGAAGAGCGTCGCCTTCTCTACGTGGGTGTCACCCGGGCGCGGGTCCACCTGCACCTGTCGTGGGCCCTGGCCCGTAACGAGGGTGGGCGCAAGTCGCGTCGCCGCTCCCGATTCCTCGTCGGATTGGTGCCCGAGGATTCGCCCGCGTCGCGCATCGCGGCACCCGCGGCCAAGAGGTCGGGGCCCAAGTGCAGAATCTGCGGTAAGCCGTTGATCGGCACGTCGGCCACGATGCTCGGACGATGCGATAGCTGCCCGTCCAACGTGGACATCGCCCTGCTCGACGCGTTGAAGTCGTGGCGCCTGGACAAGTCTCGTGAACTCAAGGTGCCCGCATACGTCGTGTTCAGTGACAACACGTTGACTGCTATCGCCGAACAGCAACCGCAGGACGAGCGTGGGCTTGTTGCGATACCGGGAATCGGGGCCAAGAAGCTCGAGCGCTTCGGCGAGGACGTGCTCACGGTGGTGCGGTCCTCCGACCGGTAACCGTCCGTCGAACAGTTGCCGTAAAACTGCTGGTCAAAAATAACTTGTGCAGATCTCGGCGGGGGGCTTAGTCTGTTTCTCGTGTCGCGGGAGACCGCACACTGCCCAGTCCGCCCACGAGACCAGAACAGGAGCTGAAGAACATGATCGACACATTCGACATCGCCGGTGCAAGAGCAACCGTCGTGCTCAGCCCTGTCTGCGGTGCAACGCCCTTCGGCGATGCACTGGTCGGTACGCCCGCTGCTGCGGCCGTAGCCGCCGGCTCGGTTGCGCAGACGTGGATTCGTCCCACCGCTTTCGGCCCGATGCACCAGTCCGCATCGGAAGCCCTCGGGTCGAATTCCGCCCCCGGCGTCCTGGCGTTGGCAGCACCCGCTGTGTACACCCATCGACGTCACCGCGCACCACGCGCGTCCGTGTTCGACAGCAGATACCGACTTCACTGTAGGTAGACGCTTCGATTTGCCCACCAGGCCACGGACCCGCACTCGCGGACCGTGGCCTTTGTCGTTCAGGTAGATCCTCTACCCGAGCGTGAGGCCGACATGGTTCGCATTACCCCTCGAACCGATAACGACGCCGCACGAAAAGTAGAGGAGACCGACGTGTCAACCGCCACGATCCGGACGACATGCCGACCAGAGTCCGAAAGCACCTACGCAGCAACAAGTTTCGCCGAATCGGCGGAGCTCGAGCTGTCGGTGCCTTGCCGAGCGGCGAACCCCGACATGTGGTTCGCCGACACCCCTGCCGAATTGGAGCAGGCCAAGGCGCTGTGCGCCGAATGCCCCATCCGCCGAACCTGTCTCAGCGCCGCATTGGATCGCGCCGAGCCGTGGGGCGTATGGGGTGGCGAGATCCTGGAACAGGGTGTTGTCATCGCACGCAAGCGTCCTCGCGGACGGCCACGTAAGAACGCGGCATGAAGCTCGATACGGAGGTCCGGCTTCACCGAGTGATTCACTCGGTGAAGCCGGGCAACCATTCCGTCAGAATTGCCATGTACGGCGCATAGGCGTCGAGCTGCGCGCAGATTCCCACCAGGCCACCCAGTACCCGGAAGATCATCACGTACTCCGGCGGCATGTTCAGCGAGCGAACGGTGCGGAACTGTGCGCTGTTGAAATCGGCTGCGGTGCCTGCCGCTTTCTGCAGCCACGCCCGAGTGAAGTGAAACGACTCGGTGTGAATCGGGTCTGTGAACGGGCGAAGGTAATCGGCAATTTCCTTCTCCGTCACCGTGCGACCCGGCACCACGAAGCCACTTTCGGTGCACAGTTCGACCAGTTCGTCGAACTTGTCGTCACGAGCGAGTGCGACCATCCGGCCGAGGACCGGAGGCAGGCCGTCGGGCATCGGAGCACATGCCCCGAAATCGATGACGCCCATTCGGCCGTCGTCGAGCATCATGAAGTTTCCCGGATGTGGGTCCGCGTGCAACAACTTCGCGCGTGCGGGAGACTCGAACGCGAACCGCGCGAGTAGTTCGCCGGCTCGATTACGCTCGTCCGCAGTTCCGTGCGCGATCACATCGGCCAGGGGTCTGCCCGTCATCCATTCGCTCACAACCACTTTCGGGGCGCTGGCGACGATCTTGGGTACCGCGAACCGAGGATCGCCCGCGAATTCCTTGCTGAAGGCGCGCTGATTGGCTGCCTCGATGCGGTAGTCGAGCTCGTCCTCGGTGCGCGCCGTCAGCTCTTCGAGCACGGGCTTGACGTCCGTACCGGCGAGCACCGTGCTGAACAGATTCGCGAAACGAGACAGAGTCTTGAGGTCCGACCGCAAGGCGTCGTCCGCACCCGGATACTGGATCTTGACCGCGACGTCGCGCCCGTCCGCCCACGTGGCTCGGTGGACCTGGCCGATGCTGGCCGAGGCGATTGCGGTGTCGTCGAAACTCTCGAACCGTGATCGCCACGCCGTACCCAGTTGTTGATCGAGTACGCGATGCACCGTCTTGGCCGGCATGGGCGGGCCCTGAGCCTGCAGCTTCGTCAGTGCCTCACGGTAGGGCTCCGAATACTCCTCGGGGACGGCGGCTTCCATCACCGACAGCATCTGACCGAGCTTCATGGCCCCGCCTTTGAGCTCTCCGAGGACGGAGAAGAGTTGCTCGGCTGCTTTGGCGGCCATGTCCGCGTCGATCTCGTCGCGGTTTCCGCCGGCGAGCTTCTTTCCGAAGCCCATCGCGGCACGTCCGGCCATTCCCAGGGGAATGCTGGCTAGTTTCGCGGTACGAGTGGATCCACGGCGCGGTATGTCTGACACAGCTCCATCATGGCTGAACCTTCCGACAAATGCTCGGACCGGTGAAACCGTGGCCTCGACTGCCGAGGTGGGCGGGTGGTCGAGTGACCGTGTCGTCAGTACCAGCAATCGCAATGCGGATGTCGCGTCCACTGTCTTTTGTGCACGGACGTACCGGTTGCCGCGAAACTCAGCTCCATCGTGCAGTCGGTGGTTTCGGGCATCGTTCCGTCCGTGCGATCGATGAGGGTCTCGAGTTGCGCGAACGCGAACGCCGCCGTGGCCAACACCGTGGCGGTACTCGCCTGGCCCACCGTGCCGAGCAGATGTGCGGACAGATGCGGCCACTCCGGATCGAGATCACAGCGGGTGAGATCGGCGCAGCGCAGGCAACTCGTCTGTCCGGGCACTACGAACGGGCCGACGATTCCTTTCCCGTCCCGCAGTCGCACCTGCAGGTGCGGGATCCTTTTCCGCACCAGATCGGTCACCAGACGAGGCTCGGCGACGAGGTCGTCGGTGAGCACGACCACGTCGTACTGCCACGAGTTCACGGCGAGGTGCGGATAGCGTGTCGGGGTCAGGCTCGTTCTGGTCACCGCGACACTGGTGCGCCGCAACCCGGCGGTCAGCGCATCCGAGAGCGGCCCGCGGCCCACGAGATGCACGGAACGAATGTCGCGCAGTTCACTCGACGGAGCGTCCGCGTTGCTCGCCGCCGGGCCACTCGTGCCGTGCACGAGCAGGCCGGAATCGTCCAATTCGGCGAGCATCGACGACACTCGGTTCGCGGACAAACCCAACGTCATTGCGTGACAGACGATGTGAGGCCTGGAACGTCCTGCCGCGAGAAGCCGCAGGATCTCGAGTATCGAGCCCGGTTCCGCACCGGGAGGGGGAGTGACGACGACGCTGGTCTCGGGGCTCCACCCCAATTGAACGGTTCCGTCCCGTCGCGGCAGGATGGCCACCGCGGGATCGAGTCGAACGGTCGATGTGATCATGAACCACACTGTGACACTCGGTCGAACGGCAAACGCCCGCTCGAAGCACGTTATCCACAGGGGAAAATGGGCTTCGAGCAGGCGTTCGACGGGGCCGACGGCATTGGTGTGCGCCGTCCCGGTTCAGGGTGTGGAAGAGCCCTTGTCCGGATGGTCGTCGCCGTCCTCCGAGGCGTCGTCCGTGCTGTGTTCCGCTCGTTCGGCGGCCTCCTTTGCCTCCATCGCCTCGAGTTGCGCGATGGGGTCGTCGAAGCTGGAGGTGCCGCCGCCGACGACTCGGTCGATGAACGCCGCCGGATTGTCCAGGTCGGATGCGTCGGGCAGGAGATCCGGGTGTGCCCACACCCCGTCGCGGCCCTCCACGTCCGCGGCGGCCAGTAGTTGGCGCCACAGATCGGCGGCCTCGCGCACCTTGCGGGGACGCAACTCGAGACCGACCAACGTCGCGAACGTCTGCTCTGCCGGGCCGCCGGAGGCGCGGCGACGGCGAATGGTCTCGGCGAGGGCAACCGCGCCGGGGAGACGGTCGCCGAGTGCGGCCGTGACCACGGTCTCCACCCAGCCCTCCACCAGTGCCAGCAACGTTTCGAGACGTTCGAGAGCGTGCTTCTGCTCGGGTGTGGTCTGCGGCTCGAACGAACCCTGCTGCAGCAGCGCTTCGATCTTCGACGGATCCGTCAGCGCCGACGGGTCGAGCCCGGCAGCGGCTTCCTCGATTGCCGAGAAATCCATGCGGATGCCGCGAGCATATTCCTCGACAGTGGCGAGAACTCGCTGGCGCAGCCACGGGACATGGCTGTACAGCCGCTGGTGTGCAGCCTCGCGGGCGGCCAGGAACACCAGCACCTCACGCTCGGGCTGTTCGAGACCTTCGCTGAACGACGCGATCGCCGACGGTAGCAACGCGGCGGTGCCCGACGGGCCGAGCGGGAGACCGATGTCGGTGGAGGTGAGAACTTCCTTCGACAGTTGGCCCAGTGCCTGACCGAGTTGCGAGCCGAACGCCATTCCGCCCATCTGGGTCAGCATGCCCATCATCGGTCCGGCCATCTGCTGAGCCTCCGGCGGCAACCCCGAGGTCCACATGCCCGAAATCTGCTCGGCGACCGGATCGCACAGCCGCTTCCAGGTGTCGATGGTGTTGTCCAGCCAGTCGACCGGCGTCCACGCTGCAGTCTTGGTGGCACCGGCAGGCAATGTGGTGGCACCGTCCAGCCAGAGCTCGGCGAGGTGCGCGGCCTCGGTGATGGCCTCACGCTCCCCGGCCGACACCGGGCTGAAATCGCCCATCTGCTGTCGGGCCAATTGCTTGGCGAGGTCGTAATTGACCGGTCCGGCCGACGATCCGCCCGACCCCGCGGCACCCATGCCGCTGAGCATCTGGCCGAACTGGGTGAGCATCTGGCCCAGTTGTGCAGGGTCGAAGCCCTCCGCCCCGAACCCGAAACCGGCGGGGTTACCCGACCCGTCCGGATCCTTCTTCTTGTCCGGGTCGTCGTCGGAAGCACCGAAACCAAAATTGCTCATGGCTCAACGGTACAAGCCATGAGCACTCGGAGCGCGAAAGATCGTCACGCTGACGGCGAACAGAACGGCTTCGTCGCATCGTGCGTCGGGCTCCGGCAGGGGCGGTATCCACGCCGCCGCACGTTCGGATCTAGTGTCTACCGAGTGAACCGAAGGATCGCCACACTCGTCGCAGCGCTGGTACCGGTCGTGGTGCTGGGCGTCACCGGCTCGGTCGTCACCGTTCCGTTCGCGGCACTCGGCCCCGGGCCGACGTACAACACTCTCGGTGACGTCGACGGCGTGCCCGTAGTCCAGATCGACGGCACCGACGTCGACCCCACCGCAGGCCATCTGAACATGACGACGGTGGCCGTGCGGGATCAGCTCAATCTCTTCGAGGCTCTCGGGTTCTGGGCCAGTGGGCGTCAGGGACTGGTGCCTCGTGAGGAGGTGTACCCACCGGACAAGTCGAAAGAGGAAGTGCAGGAGGGTAATCAGGCCGATTTCGAGCAATCGGAATCCAGTGCTGAACTCGCCGCTCTGCATCACCTCGACCTCCCGGTGTCGCTGTCGGTGACGAGCGTGGCCCAGGACGGCCCCGCCGCAGGCGTGCTGAACATCGGAGACACTCTGGTTGCGGTGGGCGGCACCCCCGTCTCGACGGCAGGCGCGGTTCGCGAGGCCGTCAGCGCCAAGGCACCCGGCGATTCGCTCGACATCGACTACGTGCGTGATGGTGCCCCTCGTACGGGTTCCGTTGTGCTCGGGGCCAGGCCGGACGACCCGTCCAAGGGATATCTCGGTGTGACGCCCGAGGAGCAGCCCGACGTTCCGTTCGACGTGAAGTTCAATCTCGCCGACGTCGGTGGTCCGTCCGCCGGCTTGATGTTCAGCCTCGCGGTGGTGGACAAACTGAGTCCCGGCGAGCTGAGCAACGGCGAATTCGTGGCGGGAACCGGCACGATCGACGCAGCGGGAACGGTCGGCCCCATCGGCGGTATTCCCTACAAGCTGATAGCAGCTCGCGAGGCAGGGGCCACCACGTTCCTGGTGCCCGACGCCAATTGTGGTGAGGCGCAACAGAATGTGCCCGACGGTCTGCGCTTGGTGCGAGTCGAATCGCTGGACAACGCGATCGACTCGCTCCGAGCGATCGGGTCGGGCGAAGACGTTCCGACGTGTAGCTGACCCGCTCGGTCGTATTTATTCGTCGTCGACCACATCGAACGTCGCGTACAGACCGTGGACGACGTTGGGTGCCAGGTCCTCGGCGATGCGTAGGTCGATGGGAGCGAACGGATCGGCGTCCTCGTCCGGATGCAGTTGCAACAACGTCAACGACGGCCCGTCCTTGAGCACTGCCACGATCAGCCGCGCGTCACGCTTCTCAGGATGGTTCTCGGCGGCCGATCGCGCCGCGTTGTCGGCCGCGTCGGGATCTGCGAGAAGCGGCATCAGCGCATCGTCGAGTGCCGACTCCGCCGCCGGGGGGAGTACGACGATCTCTTGGACGAGTGCGCATCCCACGACGCCCTCGGGCCACGTCGACGTGGCGAGGAATTCGTCGAGGGCGGGGGAGCCGCCGGTGATGTCCTCGGGCAACGAATGCTGCTGGATCGGTGTGAGTGCAGCACCGTCGGCCAGATCGTCGAGCAGGCCGGGTTCTGCCGCGGCGAGGGCAGCGGTGGGCACCAGCGCGAACATCTGGGGCGACTGGCCCCACCCGCCCGCGTCGACGAAGTCCGCCACCTCACGCGCGCACCGAGCCAATGCCTCGGCGACGCCGGGTCCGCCCGACTCGGGGTCGAAGTCGTCTCCGAAATGTTCCTGGCCGGGCAGTCCGTCACTGTCGTTGCTCACCGCACTATCCTCGCATCCGAATGGTTCCACGAATGTCGATGCTCCTGACCTGCGGTCCGGCGGGGCCGCAGTACGGGCGTCACAGCCGTAGGATCAACGTACGTACAGTAGGGCGAAACGGACATGCGGCGCACGCGAGGTGCGCCGTGACAGTCATCTGCGGCGCCATCGGCGTCGCCCGAAGTTGGAGTGTGGCACGTGGGCATGAGGCCCCCCACCGGTATGCCGTCGTTGTCGCGGCGAAGCCGGATCTTGCTCGTATTGGCCTTGGTAGTAGCAGCTTTGCTGCTCATCGGTCCGCGGTTGATCGATATCTACACGAACTGGTTGTGGTTCGGAGAAGTCGACTTCCGCGGCGTCTACACCACCACTCTGTTGACCCGGTTGGTGATCTTCCTCGTCGTCTCGGTCGTCGTCGGGCTCATCGTCTTCGGCGCGCTGGTCGTCGCGTATCGCAATCGCCCGGTGTTCGTTCCGGTGGCCGGACCCAACGATCCGATCGCTCGATACCGCACCACGGTGATGAGCCGATTGCGGTTGTTCGGCATCGGAATCCCGGTCGTGTTCGGTTTCCTGTCCGGCATGATCGCGCAGACGAACTGGGTCACCGTGCAGCTGTTCCTGCATGGCGGCGACTTCGGCCAGACCGACCCGCAGTTCGGCCTGGACGTCGGGTTCTACTCGTTCGATCTGCCGTTCTACCGCTTCATCCTGAACTGGCTGTTCGTTGCCATCCTGGTCGCATTCTTCGCAAATCTGGTGACGCAGTACGTCTTCGGCGGCATTCGTCTCGCCGGCCGAGAAGGAGCGCTCACCCGTGCGGCGCGGATTCAGCTCGCTGTGCTGGCCGGCACCTTCGTCCTGCTCAAGGCCATCGCCTACTGGTTCGACCGATACACGTTGTTGTCGAGCAGTCGTAAGGAGCCGACGTTCACCGGTGCCAGCTTCACCGACATCAATGCGGTGCTGCCGGCGAAGCTGATTCTGTTGGCCATCGCGGTCATCTGTGCTGTTGCCTTCTTTGCGGCCATCTTCCTTCGTGACCTCAGAATCCCCGCCTTGGCCACAGCGCTGTTGGTGTTGTCGTCGATCCTCATCGGTGCCGTCTGGCCGTTGGTGATGGAACAGTTCTCGGTTCGTCCGAACGCGGCCGACAAGGAGAGCACGTACATCGAGCGCAACATCGCGGCAACGAGGTCTGCGTACGGCTTGACCGATGACGTGGTCTCGTACCGCGACTATTCGGGTGAAGCGTCGTTGAGCCCGAGCGAAGTGGCATCGGAGTCGGCCACGATGTCGAACATCCGGTTGCTCGATCCGAACATCCTTGCGCCGACATTCACTCAGCAGCGTCAGATCCGTAACTTCTACGGATTCCCCGACACACTGGCCGTCGACCGCTACCCGGACGCGGACGGCAACCTCCGCGACTACGTCGTCGCCGCGCGTGAGATCTCACCGCAGACTCTCGACGCGAACCAGCGTGACTGGATCAACCGCCACACCGTGTTCACGCACGGAAACGGCTTCGTTGCTGCTCCTGCCAACTCCGTCGACGAGGCTGTCGCCGACGAGTCCAGCGGCGGGCGTGGTGGTTATCCCAACTACCAGGTGAACTGGATCGAGAACAACGCCGAGGGAACCGTGCGTAAGGACGGCCCAGGTGACCTCGATCAGCCGCGCATCTACTTCGGCCCGGTCATCGCGAATTCCGACGCCGACTACTCCATCGTCGGCTCGGCCGGCGAACCCCGTGAGTACGACACGGACAGCAAGAGCTACTCCTACACCGGTGCAGCGGGTGTCGACGTCGGCAACTTCTTCAACCGACTCGTGTTCGCGAGCAAGTACGCCGAGCGCAACATCCTGTTCTCGAGTGTGATCGGTGACGAATCGAAGATTCTGTTCAACCGTGATCCCCGGGACCGTGTGCAGAAGGTCGCGCCCTGGCTCACCACCGACGGTTCGACGTACCCGGCGATCGTCGACGGCAAGCTCGTCTGGATCATCGACGGCTACACAACGCTGGACAACTTCCCGTATGCCCAGCGGATGTCGCTCGAGGATGCCACTGCCGACAGCATCGAGTCGACGACGACGCGCGCACTGCCGAGCCGGGAAGTCTCGTACATCCGGAACTCGGTCAAGGCCACCGTCGACGCCTACGACGGCACTGTCAAGCTGTACGAGCAGGACGAGAACGACCCGGTGCTCAAGGCATGGGAAGGCGTGTTCCCCGGAACGGTCATCCCCAAGAGCGAGGTGTCTCCGGAATTGCGGGATCACTTCCGGTACCCGGAGGACCTGTTCAAGGTTCAGCGTGAACTGCTGACGAAATACCACGTCAACGATCCGCGAGAGTTCTTCACCAACAACGCGTTCTGGGAGGTTCCGACCGACCCGACCGCGGAGAACACTGCCGCCAAGCAGCCTCCGTACTACGTCGTCGCGTCCGATATCTCCAACGAGGAGAACCAGGCCTCGTTCCAGCTGACCAGTGCGCTGGTGGGGTATCGCCGAGAAGTGCTGGGCGCGTATGTCAGCGCGGATTCGGATCCGGAGAACTACGGCAAGATCACCGTGCTGAGGCTGCCGACCGATACGTCCACTCAGGGCCCGAATCAGGTACAGAACCAGATGACGACCACGACGGACGTCTCCGAAAGCCTCGGCATCGTGCGCCGGGAGAACACTGTCGAGTTCGGCAATCTTCTGACCCTGCCTGTGGGCAACGGCGGTCTGATCTATGTGGAGCCGGTGTACGCCTCGCGCACCAACGAGGCGTCGGCGTATCCGCAGTTGATCCGGGTGTTGGTCTCGTACGAGGGTCGTGTCGGTTACGCCGCCACGCTGCCCGAGGCCATCGAGCAGGTGTTCGGGGCCGGTGCCGGACGGACCGTCACGGCGCCGGGGGAGACCGACGGCAGTACCCAGCCGGGTGCCGTACCCGAGACGACCCCGTCCGAGGGCGGTTCGACGCCGGCGAATCCGGCTCCGTCCACCGGTGGGTCGACCACCAGGGACGCCGCTGTCACCGGGTTGAACGACGCACTCTCCGCCGTGCGGACTGCACAACAGAGCGGCAACCTGGCGCAGCTCGGCACCGCGCTGGAGAACCTGCAGAAGGCGGTCGACGCGTACAACGGGGCCGGTAGCTGATCGGCACTGTTCCACCGGGTTGACTGCAACGACAGAGCCGCCTCACCGAATCGGTGAGGCGGCTCTGTCGTTGTTCGCTACATCGGATGCGCTGGGCATCCACTGCGAGCGGAACGAGGCAGTTCTAGCGAACTGCCGGTGAATCAGCGTCCGATGGGCGCGAGCACTGGAGCGTTCGCAGCAGCGAAGTGCTGGAACTGAGTGCTCAGGCCGTACTGGTCGGCGAGCTTGGATGCTGCATCGAATGCGCCCTGAGCGGCCTGTGTAGCTGCTGCGACCTCGGGTGCGACGGCAGGCGCGGGGGCCGGTGCCGGTGCCGGTGTTGCCTGAGGAGCCGGTGCCGGTGCCGCTTCGGGCTCGGCTGCCGAGGTGCCGGTGGTCAGCTGCTGACCACAGACGGGCCATGCGCCCGGTCCCTGGCTCTGCAGGGTGTTCTCCGCGACGCGGATCTGCTCGGCCTTGGAGGCGTTGGCCGGGGATCCGGTTCCGCCGTTGGCCGTCCAGGTGCTCTGCGAGAACTGCAGGCCGCCGTAGTAGCCGTTTCCGGTGTTGATGCTCCAGTTGCCACCGCTCTCGCACTGTGCGACGCCGTCCCAGTTGTGGGGGGCTGCGTTGGCGGTTCCGGCAGAAACGCCGAGCGGAATGGCGACGGCTGCGCCGGCGATGGCGGCCAATCCGAGTGCGCGCTTACCGAAGTTGTTCTGAGTGGTCATGCGGGGTGAATCCTCTCCGCGCTCGACTGGCGCGACTGGCCTGCGAATCGTTACGCCGGTGGTGATGGCGATGACGACCAGGCACTTCGTATCGTCGCGGCTCTGCCCCCGTACGTATTGGGGACCACACCCGCGGGGCAGAGCGAAAGAAGCGGCGGGGTGGTGCAAGCCCAGCGGTTTAGGGCCGTCCGTGAAGGTAGTCGAGGATTCACTCACCGTCACTGAGCGGATATGGGATGCCACCCGTCCACATAGTGGGATTGGGCCCCCTGTTCGTGCAGCTCGAGCCGCATTGTGGCGGGAATGTTTCACCTTCGTGACCCGACCGTTATGTGATCCGAAACACGTAAGAAAAGAGACCCGGAGCACTATTTCGAGGGGCTGCGAACGTGCTGTTCGGGTCGGCTCGGCCGTGTGTCGAGCCTGATCGGCTGGACCGAGCACCCCGTGGTCACGTGATTTGCATTCGTCGTACACGCAGGGGTAACTTCGTAGATGCAACGCGGGGTGGAGCAGCTCGGTAGCTCGCTGGGCTCATAACCCAGAGGTCGCAGGTTCAAATCCTGTCCCCGCTACCACTCGAAAAAGCCCGAGACCACACGGTCTCGGGTTTTTTGTGCTCTGATAGCCACCGTGCAATCACGTTGGACTGCCCGATGCCCGTGCGAAGAGGGCGACCGAGGATGATCCTGCCCGCTGTTCGAGATCCCCGGCTCGTCACCGCCCGGCGCGGGGGACTGCTGTCCGATGGCGATCATCGGGCCCTGGCACTCTGGGCTGCTGCCTGTGCCGAACACGTGCTGCCTCTGTTCGAGAGCTCGGTTCCGTCGGACGCCAGACCGCGGGAAGCCATCGACGGGATCGGCGCGTGGGTACGCGGTGAGCTGCCGATGATGGAGACCCGCGCCCTCGGCGGACACGCGATGGGCGCAGCGCGTCCCCTTCGCGGAGCGGCTCGATTCGCCGCCCACGCCGCAGGCCAGGCCGCATGCGTGGCGCACGTGGCCGAACACGACCTCGGAGCAGCGGCGTACGCCATCAAGGCAGTTCGAGCTGCGGCACCGTCGTCGAGCGCAGCAGCCGCGGCGTATGCGGAAAATGAGTGGCAGAGGGAACAGCTGCCGGACAGCGTGCGGGCTCTGGTGTTGGAGGACCAGCACAGGAGAAACAGCATCTGCTGGTACGTGTTCGAGTAGATCTACAGAACCGTGACCGTGAAGGACTGGGTGTCGACGACCAGAGCACGAAGATCGTGCGGCCTCAGCTGATCTGCGGCGAGCAGTGACGTATCGGGACGAAACCGGATCGTGGTACCGGTCCGATCCGTAGGGGCAGTCGACACCAATTCGGTGACGGGCAACCCGTGCTGGTATCGACGGGTCCACGAGCCCTCACTGCGACGGTTGGTGTGCTCGAGCACCTCCGACAGCGCTGCGACAGTCGACATTCCGCGGCGGGCATGTCCGTCCGCCAACAGCACTGGCTCCAGCCTGTCGAAGAAGCGAACATCTGCAGTGCTCACAACGGGCTTGCGAATTGCGAGTCCGCGGTCTAACCGTGTGTCGGTACCTCGTCCGAGGTCCGTTACATCGATCGTGCCGTCCGAGTCGAACGTGATGGTCGCGTGACCGCCTCCCTGATCCTCGGCTTCGTCCACCGCATACGCGAGGACTTCGAGAATTAGGTGCAGCACTCCACCCGGCGCGTACTCACCGGAGCGGCTTCTGATGTGCGAGAGGTGATCTCGATCGACGTCCATCGACCAGTCGTGCGTCGTGGTGGACCAAGTGCTCCGACCGGACACGGAGGGGTCGGGCACCGACGTCAGTCCGAGACCTGCTCCCGTGCATCGTCACTGGTGACGATGTCATCGTCGTCGGTGGTCGCAGCATCCTCCGGCTCGTCTGCGGTGAGGTCGACGGTGTCCGCGCCCTCGAGAGCCGTCAGTTCCTGTTCAGCCTCTGCGATGAGGCCCTTGGCATTCTCTTCGACCTTCTTGATCCACTCGGCCATGACTGTCACCCTTCGCTCGATCGTCTACCACCGGTCTACCAGACTCGAGCCCTCTAGGATCATCGGTGTGCGAATGAAGACCCCACGACTGGTTCTCGACGAGCCTGCAGATGCGGATCTCGACGCGCTGTACGAGATCTGCAGTGATCCGCAGTCGTGGACACACTTTCCGGGCTTGCGGCACGCCGATATCGGTACGACCGAACGTATGGTGCAGAACTGGACTGCGCAATGGCGTCGAGATGGATTGAGTACGTGGATCGTTCGTGAGCACGGCAGCGACATGATCAGCGGCTACGGCGGGTGTTCCATCCGACAGAATGCCTTCTGGAATCTCGGCTACCGTCTCCATCCCGACGCGCAAGGTAAGGGGTACGCCGCAGAGATGAGTCGAACCGCAGTCGAGTGCGCGTACCGAACTCGGCCCGAAATGCCGGTCGTGGCATATCTTCTCGAACACAACCTCTCCTCCGCTCGCGTGGCAGAGCGCGCCGGCCTGAAGCTGGTATCCCGTGGACCCGATATCGGCAACCCCGATCCCGAGGCCATCCGACTGGTGTACGCAGACCGACCGCTGACGGCCGATCAGGTGGATGCTGTGCTGTCCGCCTGATCCCGTGCGTCGGCAACCTCGGCCAGTCGTCTTCTCAGCAAACGCTTCTCCGGTGCCGTTCGCGCGAAATCCAGTGCTCTCCGGTAGTGCACGGCGGCCTCGTCCATCCGGCCCAGTCGGTGCAGCAGATCGGCTTTCGCCATCGCGAACGGGTGGTACCGGCGCAGGGCCGGCTCAGCGGCGATGGCGTCCAACAACTCGAGCCCGGCCTCGGGCCCTTCGGTCATTGCGACGCCGACGGCCCGGTTGAGCGCGACCACCGGTGATGGTGTGAGTGCCATCAACACGTCGTACAGAGCCACGATCTGAGGCCAGTCCGTGCTCGCGGCGTCAGCAGCCTCGTCGTGTAATGCCGCGATGGCGGCCTGAACGGAGTACGGGCCGGCCGGCCCGCGGGTCAGGGCCTCGCTCACGAGTTCCGTTCCCTCGGCGATGAACGCGGCATTCCATACGCGCCGGTCCTGATCGGCCAACAGCACGATCTCGCCGTGTTCGTCGATCCGGGCGCGGCGTCTGGCGTCGGTCAGCAACATCAGCGCCAGCAAGCCGGTCACCTCGGACGTGCCCGGCAGAGCCGCGTGCAGAACTCTGCCCATACCGATCGCTTCGTTCGAGAGATCGACGCGTCCGACTCCATCGCCGGATGTCGCCGAGTACCCCTCGGTGAAGATGGAGTAGACGACCTCGAGCACCATGGGCACTCTTTCCGCCAGCTCGTCCGGTCCCGGAACGCGAAACGGAATGCGACCCGTGCGAATCTTGTTCTTGGCCCGCACTATTCGCTGTGCAGCCGTGGCAGGAGGGATGAGCAGTGCGCGCGCCACCTCTGCTGTGGACAGACCCGCGAGACACCTCAGCGTCAGGGCGAGTCGGTCCTGGGCAGCAAGAGCCGGGTGGGAGCACGTGAAGAACAACTGGAGGCGATCGTCGGGCACACGATCGTCGAGCGCATTCGAGCCGGACGGGTTGTCGCGGTCCGAGTCGATCTGCAGTACGGCGATTTTCGCAGCCAGTGTCTCATCGCGTCGGAGGCGGTCGACTGCCTTGCGCCGGGCTGTGGTGAGCAACCAGGCCCCTGGCTTGGTCGGTATGCCATCGATCGGCCAATGCTTCAGAGCGGCCTCGATGGCATCCGACGTCACCTCCTCCGCGAGGTCGAGGTCACGGTAGCGCTGCACCAACGACGCGAGCAGCATCGAGCGCTCGGCACGGAAGACCGATGCGATCGTTCGACTGACCTCGATCTCGCTCACCCAGCGATCCCGCGCGTCAGAATTCTGCGAGCGGGCGCACGACGACGGTGCCGCCGTCCTTGGAGCCGGGGCAGCGGGCCGCCCACTCGAGCGCTGCATCGAGGTCGGGAACGTCGATGACGTCGTAACCCCCGAGTACCTCGTGCGACTCGGCATACGGGCCGTCTGTAACGGTCCGTTCGCCCGTGCTCGGATCGACGCGTACCGCGGTAGCAGTGGTCAAGTCGGCCAGCGCGTGCCCGGCAACGTAGACCCCGGCCTCCTTCAATTCCTTCTCGTACGTCATCCAGTCCTCCACACTGCTGCAGCCGGGTGCAGCACCGGGGGAGGTGTCGGCGTTGATCAACAGGATGTACTTCATGGTGCGCTCCTTGGCTCGGTACCTCGGTGTCGCGGCGCGATTCGCCGTACACGAAGACGACGATCGAGACATCACGATATCGACACGGACCCTCGACATTTCTTCCAAGCGCACGAAAGCGGCACCGGACGCACAGTCCGGTGCCGCTTGTCGATCACGTGCCGACTCGATGACGAGCCACTGTTTACTTCAGCTCGGCCGAGGACTTTCCGAGTACGCGACGGGCAACGATCAGCTGCTGGATCTGCTGCGTGCCCTCGAAGATGTCGAGAATCTTGGAGTCACGGCTCCACTTCTCGAGCAGTGGGCGCTCGGAGTAGCCGTAGGTACCGGCCAACTCGACTGCTTTGAGGGTGATGTCGACTGCGGAGCGTCCGGCCTTCGCCTTCGACATCGACGCCTGCAGCGAGTTGGGCTCCTTGTTGTCTGCCATCCATGCCGCGCGCAGTGCGAGCAGGTGCGCGGCTTCCCAGTCTGCTTCGAGTCGCAAAAATTCTGCGGCCGCCGCGTGCTGGTTGTAGGCGGGAGTCTCGTACGAGATGTCGACTCCGGCATCGACCAGGATCGACCGCAACTCCTCGAGTGCGGCACGGGCGACGCCGATCGCCATTCCAGCAACCAGAGGGCGAGTGTTGTCGAACGTCTGCATGACGCCCGCGAAGCCCTTTTCGACGTTGACCTCGGCGGTGCCGAGCAGGTTGTCCTTCGGGATGCGGCAATCCTCGAGCAGCAGGGCTGCGGTGTCGGACGCCTTGATGCCCAGCTTGTGCTCGAGGCGGGCAACCGACAGGCCCGGGGCGTCACGCGGGACGACGAACGACTTGATGGCTGCGCGGCCGAGAGACTTGTCGACCGTTGCCCACACCACGATGTGGGTGGAACGCTCACCGGCGGTGACGTAGATCTTCTCGCCGTTGAGCACCCACTCGTCGCCGTCGAGGACAGCGGTGGTGGTGACCGCCGCGGAGTCCGAGCCGAAGCTGGGCTCGGTGATGGCCATCGAAGCCCACACCTTGCCGAAGCGCTCGAGCTGCTCGTCGGTGGAGACCGCGGCGATAGCGGAGTTGCCGAGTCCCTGGTACGGGATCGACAGCGTGAGGCCGACGTCGCCCCAGCAGGTCTCGATGACGTTCACCAGAGCGGACATGTTGCCGCCGTTGGAGTTGGCTGTCTTGCTGGGCTTGGCCGACTCGCTGTCCTTCTCGCGGCCACCAGCGGCTCCGCCGATTTCGCCACCGGCGTCGGACATGCCTTCGACCATGGACGCCATGGTGTCGAGCTCCACCGGGTACTCGTGCTCGGCGAGGTCGTACTTGCGGGAGATGGGGCGGAAAATCTCGGCAGCGACCTGGTGAGCCTGATTCGCCTGCGCCCGAAGCTTCTTGGGAAGTTCAAGATTGATCATCGTGTGTGTCCTTGGGTGAGTGCCATGGAATTCGGGTCGGCGAGCTAGATGAGAACGATGCCTTCGGCGACGCCGACGGACCGTAGATCGCGGTACCAGCGCTCGACCGGATGTTCCTTGGTGAAGCCGTGTCCACCGAGCAACTGCACACCGTCGGAGCCGATCTGCATTCCCTTCTCGGACGCCAGGCGGCGTGCGAGGGCCGATTCACGAGTGAACGACAGTCCCTGCTCGGCGCGAGACGCGCCACGCAGCGTGACCAACCGCATGCCGTCGAGCTCGATGGCGATGTTGGCGACCATGAAGGCCACGGCCTGGCGGTTACTGATCGGCTCGCCGAACGCAACGCGCTCGTTGACGTACGGAACGACGTAGTCGAGTACGGCCTGGCTCGTACCGACGGCCAAGGAGGCCCAGCCCAGACGGGCCAAACCGATGGCGGCGCTGTACTCGGCGGCGCGCTGGTCGGCGTCACCATCACCGAGCAGAGCCGACTCGGGCACTGCCACGTCGGTGAGGATCAGGCGACCCAGGCCCGCGGCGCGCAGACCCATGCTCGGATCCGCTTCGACGACGAGGCCCTTGGAATCGGACTCGACGATGAAGAAAGTCGGGCGACCTTCGAGTTCAGCGGCGATGACGAACAGCTCGGAGCTGCCGGCCGCAGGCACGAGGCTCTTGACTCCGTTGAGCTTGTACCCGCTGGGGGAGCGAACGGCCTTGGTCTGCAACGCGTACGGATCGAACAGTGCGCGGGGCTCGTTGACGACCACTGCTGCGTTCGGCACCTTCTCGCCGACGAATGCCGGGAGGTACGTCTTCTGCTGCGCGTCCGTTCCCCACTGAGTGAGGGCGACCGCGACACCGCTGGGCGCGAGGATCGGCAGGGCCAGGCCCATATCGCCGTGAGCGAGAGCCTCGGCGACGAGGGAATTGGTGACCGCACCGCGCTCGCTGGCGGCACCGTCGAGTTCCTCGGGAACGTTGATGAGCGTGATGCCGAGTTCGGCCGAGCGACGAACCAGGTCCTCGGGGGAGGAGGCGTTGTGATCGGCCTCGAAGGCGGCCGGCCGGAGGATTTCCTCGGCGAACTCCTTGACCGTTTCGACGATCATGCGCTGCTCGTCGTCGGGCGTCAGGTCGAAGTAGCTCAGGTTCTTCGCGGCACCGTCGTCGAGACGCTTGGGCTTGCCGCCTCCGGTGACCTTGGCGAACGTACGGTTGGCGGCACCGAGAGTCTTGAAACCGGTTTTGGTGCTCTCGTACGTGACGCGGTCGATCGTCTGTCGGAGGTTGTACTTCTCCGCCAGTTCGGACCCGGTGATGGCCGTCAGAACGCGCATGGCGGTTCCGATCGCATCTCTCTTGAACGGGTTGAGGCCAACCGCAGAAGTATCGCGGGGCACCTTGGGGGCCTTCGCGTCGACCACACTGTCTTGCTTGCTCATGATCACCAGTTCCTCGGCGTCGGGCACGGACTTCACAGATCTTACTCCCGAGTAAGTTAGCTGTCTACTGTCGAGTAAGTACTGGTGGCGCACAACACCGTGGCGGGTCTTTCGTATCCTGCGTCGTACCGATGTGACAGGCTGTTTCCTGTGCATCCGATAGCTCAGGTCTTCGCCGCCCTCGCCGCGGTACTCCATGTCGTCATCTTCGTCATGGAAAGCGTGCTCTGGTCCAAGCCGGCCGTGTGGGCGAAGTTCGGTGTCGCCAGTCAGAACGACGCAGACATCACCAAACCGATGGCCTTCAATCAGGGGTTCTACAACCTGTTTCTCGGCATCGGCATCGTGGTCGGCCTCATCGTGGGCGGTTCGGCCGGCGACGCGATCGTCTACTTCGCATGCGCCAGCATCGTCGGCGCGGCTCTGGTGCTCGCCACCGGCGGAGCGAAGTACTTCCGGCCCGCGTTCGTGCAGGGAATCACTCCGCTCCTGGCCCTGGTCCTGGCCGCAGTCCTCTGACTCCGCGCTGCTCTCACGGTCCGTCTCCGGTGAGTGCCGACCGAATCACACAGCGGGGGAGAGGCGGCCGAGGATGTCCTGGTGCAGCAGCCCGTTCGTGGCTACCGCGCTCCCGCCGTGCGGCCCGACGCGTCCATCGAGCGAGGTGAACGTCCCGCCCGCCTCGCGCACCAGAACATCGAGTGCCGCCAGATCCCACAAGGAGACCTCCGGCTCGGCGGCGATGTCGAGGGCTCCTTCGGCGAGCAGGCAGTACGAGAAGAAATCGCCGTAGGCGCGAACTCGCCACACGTCATCGGTCAGTCCGACGAAGCGGTCTCTCGTTCCGAGGTCGGCCCAGCCGGACAGGCTGGAGAAGCTCAGGCTGGACGCGGCCAGTGAATCGACTTTCGACACGTGGATTCGACGGGCGGTTTCGTCGCCGACGCTCGTCCACGATCCCAGCTGCTCGGCGGCCCACCATCGGCGATGCAGCGCCGGGGCGCTGACCACTCCGACTGCGGGGACGCCGTCCTCGAGCAGCGCGATCAGCGTTGCCCACACGGGTACGCCGCGCACGAAGTTCTTGGTGCCGTCGATCGGATCGACGACCCATTGGCGGCCGCTGAACGTAGCCGTGCCACCGAACTCCTCGCCGAGCAGAGCATCGTCGGGACGCTCCGATCCGAGCTGCGCCCGAATCATCGTTTCCACGGCCAGGTCTGCGTCGCTGACCGGTGTGAGATCCGGCTTCGAGTCCACCGTCAGGTCCATGGCGAGGAATCGTCCACGGGTGATGACGTCGGCTTCGTCGGCGAGCCGGAGGGCGAGATGCAGATCGGCAGAGTAGTCGGTCACCGCAGAAGACTATCGCCGCGCACGGGCCTGCTCGCACGCGGCAATATGGGTGGCCGGGCCTATCCGGTGACTTCGTTCAACTTTCCGGTGGCAACATCGAAGACGAACCCGCGAAGCGACTCGTGCTTCGTGACGAACGGGCTGAGCTCGATGCGCGCCAAGGACTGCCGAACGTCGCGGTTCAGATCGGGGAACGACTCGGCAGCCCAGTTGGGCTTCAGACCCGTTTCTTCCTGGAGGTCGTTCTTGAACTCGTCGTCGGTGAACGTGAGCATGCCGCAATCGGTGTGGTGGATCAGGATGATCTCCTTGGTGCCGAGCAGCCGCTGGCTGATGGCCAGTGAACGAATCTCGTCGTCGGTGATCACCCCACCCGCATTGCGGATCACGTGTGCTTCCCCGTCTGCCAGGCCGAGAATCCGATAGACGTCGAGCCGGGCATCCATGCACGCGACCACCGCGACGTGCTTCGACGGCGGCAGCGGTAGGGGACCGTCGAACTGGGCGGCGTATGCCTTGTTGTTCTCGAGGTACTGGTCGGTGACGGTCATACGAGACTCCTCTGTCCATCGAATGTCGCTGGCACCGTGCGGCGGCAGGGATGTCGACATGCGCATATGCCGACTCGTCGAAAGCTAACAGCGGACGAGGTGCCCGAACAGGGTTCGAATCAGCACGGTTCGAACACCTGGATGACCATGCGTCTTCGGGGGCGGTCGGGGACGGGTTCGTGTGCCGGTAACCTTGACTCTCGTGCATCCCGACGTTTCTGCAGACCTCGCCGAGCTCGACACCACTCTGTCCACAGTCGAGTCCGTTCTCGACGTCGAGGAGCTGCGGCGACGCATCGACGAGCTGGAACATCAGGCCGCCTCACCCGACCTGTGGAACGACCAGGAACACGCTCAGCAGGTGACCAGCCAGCTCTCCCATGCGCAGGCCGAACTGCGCCGCGTCGAGGAGCTCCGGCAGCGCCTCGAGGACATGCCGGTTCTGTACGAGTTGGCCGAGGGCGAAGAGGGCGAGGCCGCCGCGTCCGCCACCGCTGACGCCGACGCCGAACGCGCCTCGCTCCGAGAGGACATCGCTGCCATGGAAGTTCGAACGCTGCTGTCCGGTGAGTACGACGCCCGCGACGCCCTCGTGAACATTCGCTCCGGTGCCGGCGGAATCGACGCCGCCGACTGGGCGGAAATGCTCATGCGCATGTACATCCGCTGGGCCGAGAAGCACGGGTACGGCGTCGAGGTCTACGACACGTCCTACGCCGAAGAAGCCGGAATCAAGAGCGCGACGTTCGCCGTCAAGGCGCCGTACACCTACGGAACGCTCTCGGTCGAGCAAGGCACGCACCGGCTCGTCCGGATCAGCCCGTTCGACAACCAGGGTCGACGCCAGACGTCGTTCGCGGAGGTCGAGGTGCTTCCGGTCGTCGAGACCACCGACCACATCGAAATCCCCGAGAACGACATTCGGGTCGACGTCTATCGCTCGTCCGGGCCAGGTGGGCAGTCGGTCAACACCACCGACTCCGCCGTCCGGTTGACGCATATTCCGACCGGAATCGTCGTGACCTGCCAGAACGAGAAGTCGCAGCTGCAGAACAAGGTGTCGGCCATGCGCGTGCTGCAGGCCAAGCTGCTCGAGGTCAAGCGCAAGGAAGAGCGGGCCGAGATGGACGCGCTCAAAGGTGACGGCGGCAGCTCCTGGGGTAATCAGATGCGCTCGTACGTGCTGCACCCGTACCAGATGGTCAAAGATTTGCGTACCGAGTACGAGGTCAACAATCCGTCTACTGTTCTCGATGGAGACATCGACGGCTTCCTGGAATCGGGAATTCGCTGGCGAATGCGAGGGGAGCAGTAACCGATGACGGCCTGGCTCAACGTGACGCCCGAGGTCAAGCTCAACGGCCTCGGAATCGTGCTTTACATCCTCGGCGGGCTACTGGCCGCGCGGTTCGTCACGTGGACCGGCTCCCGGATCACGGCCCGCATCGACCAGAACTACCAGCACAGCGACGCGCTCGTCCGGTCGGAGGCCGCCAAACACCGTCATGCCCTGGCACAGGTCATCACCTGGGTGCTGGTCACGCTCATCTACATCCTGGTCACCATCGAGGTGCTGCGCCGGTTCGGCTTCGGGGTCGGTGGACTCGTGGCACCCGCAACTGTCATCGGTGCAGCCCTCGGTTTCGGTGCTCAGCGCGTGGTGCAAGACATCCTCGCCGGCTTCTTCATCATCACCGAGCGCCAGTACGGCTTCGGTGACGTGGTGCAGATCGCCGTCAACGGCTCCGCCGAGGATGCCGAGGGCACCGTCGAGGACGTCACGCTCCGAGTGACGCGGGTCCGTAGCGTCGACGGCGAGGTCATCACCGTGCCGAACGGGCAGATCGTCAAGGCGATCAACCTGTCCAAGGATTGGGCTCGCGCCGTCGTCGACGTTCCGGTCCCCAGTACCGCCGATCTGACTCAGGTGAATGCGCTGCTGCGTGCGGTCGGCCGCGATGCGTTCGCAGATTCACACTTGCGTCCGCTCCTACTCGACGAACCGACCGTGATGGGCGTGGAGAGCATCGAGGTGGGGCAGGTCAACGTGCGCTTGGTCGCGCGGACGCTGCCGGGCAAGCAATTCCAGGTGGGACGAGAGCTGCGTGTGAGAGTTGCCGCTGCGCTGCAGCCCGAGGGCATCAACGTTGCCCCCGACGTCAGCACGGCCGGAGTTGCACCGGAATCATCGGGACGAGATCGAACGGAAGACCAGTGAGTACACCCGATACCGGAACCGAACGCTCGCAACGACATTGGCGGCAGTGGCGCATTCCGGCCAAGATCTACGGCCGCGTCCGAACCTCCACCGTGGCGTTCGGAATCTGCTTCGTGCTCACCGCTCTGCTGTACGGGCAGGTCAGCGCAGATATCGCCGAGAGGAACGGGGAAGCGGTTCAGGGGCCGGTTGCGGTGAGCCCGGACGAGCTCACGCAACCGAGCGAATCGCAGACGTACGTACCGACGCCCTCACGTCTGTCGACCACCACCACACCCAGCACGACCACCGAGCCGGAGTCGTCGACGAGCGCCGACGACACCGGTACCCAGTCGACGACGACCACCGCCCCGCCGACCACGACGACTGCCCCGTTCGGCGTGCCCATCCCGCCGGCGATTCAGTCGCTCATCCCGTCCCGGCCTGCACCGACGTCGTCGCGCTGAGGCATCCTTTACCGGCCCTCGGGACTCGCCGCGGCACCCGCTCGCTTCCGGCGGTTACCGACGGGTAAGGACTACACTGGCGACCCGTGATCAGCACCTCGAATGTGTCCAAGTCCTACAAGACCTCGACCAGGCCCGCTCTGGACAAGGTGACGGTCTCCATCGACAAAGGCGAGTTCGTGTTTCTGATCGGGCCCTCGGGTTCGGGTAAGTCGACATTCATGCGCTTACTGCTCAAGGAAGAGACGCCGACGTCCGGCGATATCCACGTAGCGGATTTTCACGTCAACCGGCTCGCTGCTCGTCGCGTCCCGCGGCTACGACAGAGCATGGGGTGCGTGTTCCAGGACTTCCGACTGCTGCAGCAGAAGACCGTGGTGGAAAACGTCGCGTTCGCGCTCGAGGTGATCGGCAAGCCTCGATCGATGATCAAGCGCACTGTTCCCGAGGTGCTGGATCTGGTGGGACTCGGCGGCAAGTCCGACCGTCTGCCCAACGAGTTGTCCGGTGGTGAGCAGCAGCGTGTGGCGATCGCCAGGGCGTTCGTCAATCGACCGCTGGTGCTGCTCGCCGACGAGCCGACCGGAAACCTCGATCCGGACACCAGTCAGGACATCATGCTGCTGCTCGAGCGCATCAATCGCACCGGAACCACCGTGCTGATGGCGACCCACGACAACCACATCGTCGATTCCATGCGTCGACGCGTCGTGGAACTGGACAACGGACGAGTCGTTCGTGACGAGGCCCGAGGGGTCTACGGCGTCGGCCGCTGACTCCGACCACCGAACTCGACCGCTCAGACTTCTCGACCGAACGAATCGAAGGGCTCGGATTCCGCGATGCGCGCAAGTTTCATCTTCAGTGAGGTCTTCACCGGGCTTCGCCGCAACATCACCATGACGATCGCCATGATCTTGACGACCGCTATTTCCCTCGGTCTGTTCGGCGGCGGATTGCTCGTGGTGCAGATGGCAGGAAAGACCCAGCAGATCTTCCTCGACCGGGTGGAGGTGCAGATCTTCCTCACCGACGACATCTCTGCCACCGACGCAGATTGTGCCCAGGAGACGTGCGCTACGTTGCGCTCGGATCTCGAGAACACACCCTCCGTGGTCTCGGTGCAGTACCTCAACCGCGAGGACGCGGTGAAGGACGCGACCGAGCGAGTGTTCAAGGACCAACCCGAACTGGCCGAGTTGGTCAGTGCCGACAGTTTCCCGGCCTCGTTCAAGGTGCGTCTGAGCGACCCGGAGCGATTCGGAGTGATCAACGACAACTTCGAGAACCGTCCGGGTGTGCAGAGCGTGCTCAACCAGCGAGACCTGGTGGAGCGGTTGTTCAGCGTCCTCAACGGAGTACGCAACGCAGCGTTCGCGATTGCCACCGTGCAGGCGATCGCTGCGATCCTCCTGATCGCCAACATGGTCCAGATCGCTGCGTTCACCAGACGAACCGAGGTCGGAATCATGCGGCTGGTCGGCGCCACCCGGTGGTACACCCAGCTGCCGTTCCTCCTCGAAGCCGTGGTCGCAGCTCTGGTCGGTTCGGCGCTGGCGATTGCCGGGCTGTTCACCGCGAAGAACATGTTCATCGACGACGTCCTCTCCGACGTCTATCAAGCCAATATTCTGGCCCGGATATCGAACAGTGACGTGCTGTTGGTCTCGCCGTTCCTGGCACTCGTCGGAGTGGGAATGGCGGCGGTCACCGCCTACATCACATTGCGCCTCTACGTGCGCGAATAAATTCGGTTGCCCATCGGTTCTATGCTGGAGCGGTTGCCGACGATACGGCGTCACGCATCGAACGCTCGAGAAAGGGCCCTGCAGTGAGAGAGAAGGGCCGCAAGGCCATTGCGACCAATCGCAAGGCACGGCACAACTACTCCATACTCGACGTCGTCGAGGCCGGAGTCGCGCTCGTCGGCACCGAGGTCAAGAGCCTGCGCGACGGCAAGGCCTCCCTCGTCGACGCCTTCGCGACCGTCGACGACGGCGAGATCTGGCTGCGCGGGCTGCACATCGCGGAATACACGCTCGGAAGTTGGACCAACCACGCGCCGCGTCGAAACCGCAAACTTCTTCTCCATCGTCGCGAGATCGACCGCCTGGCCGGCAAGGTCAAAGAGGGAAACCTGACGTTGGTGCCGCTGTCGATGTACTTCTCGGACGGCAAGGTCAAGGTCGAACTGGCGTTGGCCAAGGGCAAGCAGGACTACGACAAGAGACAGTCGTTGGCCAAGCGCACCGCCGAACGCGAAGTCACCCGCGAGCTCGGGCGTCGAGTGAAGGGCATGCGCTGACCGCTGTTCTGCTCGCTCTGGTAGCTGCCGTGGGCTACGGGGTGAGCGATTTCGTCGGCGGTGTCGCGTCCCGTCGAGTCGCCGCCCTGCGGGTGGTCATCGTGTCCTACCCGCTGTCACTCGTCATCGTGTTGCTCGTCGCTCCGTTCGTCGGCGGGACCATCGAACTCCCCGCGATGCTGTGGGGCCTGGCGTCGGGTGTGGCGGGCGGCGTCGCCGTGTGGTGGTTCTATCTCGCGCTCGCGGCCGGGCCGATGGCAGTGGTGTCCCCGGTGACGGCAGTGCTGGTCGCCGGGATCCCGGTTCTGGTCGGGTTGTCGATGGGCGAGCGTCCCGGCGTCATCGCCTTCGTGGGCATCGCCGTTGCCCTGGTGGCCGTCGTGCTGGTCAGCAAAGAGTCACCGGACGAGGTGACCGGCGAGGTCGCGGGCGGCCGCGACATGAAGTTCACCCGCACCGTGGCCTGGCTGACGGTCGGGTCGGGTGTGACGTTCGCCTTCGCCTTCATCTTCCTGCATCAGATCGGTGACGGCAGTGGGCTGTGGCCCCTCGCGGCGTCCCGCGCATCGGCCACCGCCGTGGTCTGGGCCGTCGCGTTGGCATCGGGGCATTTCGCACCGCCACACGGCAGCGTGCTCAAACTTGCCGCGTTCGTCAGCGTGCTCGACGTGGTCGCCAACGCCGCGATGATCTACGCGTACGAGGGCGGTCTGCTGTCGTTGGTGAGCGTCATCGCCTCGCTGTATCCGGCTGCGACGGTGTTGCTGGCGATGGTGATGCTCGGCGAACGGGTCGGCGCACTGCAGAAGGTGGGAATGGCGTTGGCGCTCGGGGCAATCGCGATGATCGCGCTCGCGGGTTGAACTTGCCCGCGCACGGGTAATGAACCCGTTTATGACTGCTTCCGGTTCTACCTCCGATGTCCCCACGTCCGAGAACGCGTCGTCTCGGCCGCGTGTGCTGGTCACCGGTGCCACGGGATATCTGGGCGGTCGTCTGGCACCGCGTCTGCTCGACGAGGGTTACCGGGTCCGCGTGTTGGCTCGGACCCCGAGCAAGCTCGACAACGTTCCGTGGGCGGCGGATGTCGAGATCGTCCAGGGTGACCTGAGTGATCGGGAGTCACTGAAGGAGGCGCTCAGCGACGTCGACGTCATGTACTACCTGGTGCACTCGATGGGCACCGCGGGCCATTCCGATTTTGCCGACACCGAACGCGACAGCGCCGAGAACGTAGCCACCGTCGCTGCGGATTGCGGCGTCGGCCGCATCGTGTACCTCGGTGGCCTGCATCCGCCGACGGGAGAGCTGTCGCCACACCTGAAGTCACGCGCAGAGGTCGGTCGAATTCTGATCGAGTCGGGTGTCCCGACGATCGTGCTGCAGGCAGGCGTCGTCATCGGTTCCGGTTCGGCCTCGTTCGAGATGATTCGCCACCTGACCAATCGGTTGCCGGTGATGACCACCCCACGGTGGGTACACAACCGAATTCAGCCGATTGCCGTACGCGACGTGCTGCACTACCTCATCGGGGCCGCGAGCGCTCCGGTCACCGAGTCCCGCACGTACGACATCGGCGGGCCGGACGTCATGCAGTACGGCGAGATGATGAACATCTACGCCGACGTGGCCGGTCTGCGCCAGCGTCGCATCATCGTGCTGCCGGTGTTGACGCCTCGCCTGGCCGGTCACTGGATCGGGTTGGTGACGCCGATTCCGCGCGGATTGGCGATGCCGCTCATCGAATCGTTGCAGTACGACGCCGTCGGTCACGAAATGGATATCGACGCCGTCGTTCCACGTCCGGCCGAAGGCTTGACGGGCTACCGAGATTCGGTGCGGCTGGCTCTACGCAAGATCGACGACGGCGAAGTCGAGACACGGTGGACCGACGCCACCGGAACTGCGGCCCCGTCGGATCCGCTGCCCTCCGACCCCGATTGGGCTGGAGAGGTCGTCTACACCGATACCCGGGTGGCCCGAAGCAGCGCGCGTTCGAGCGCCATTCGGCCCGCGCTCGAACGATTGGCCGACGCCGAGGTGCTCACCGGTTGGCACCGTGACGCCACGGGGCCGGATGCGTCCGCCTCGGGAACCGAGCACACCACCCGGCTGAAGTCGTCACGACGGCTGCCTGGTGAGGCGTGGTTGGATCTCACGGTCGGTGGCACCGCCAAGCAGCCGACGATCGAACAGCGACTCGTGTTCTTTCCTCGCGGACTGGCCGGGCGAGCCGTGTGGTACGCGTCGTTGCCCGTACGCAGGGCCGTTGCTCGTCGAATGCTGCGGACAGTAGTGGATCGAGTCGAGTCCGACGCCGGTGCAGCCGCGGCGCAGGGACCTGCCGGCCGTTAACGGGATGAATATGGCCGATCGACGCGTTACACTGAACAGCCCGGGCACGGTGTCCGGGAACATACGGGGCTGAACGGTTTCGACTTTGTATGTTGAGTCAGGGGAAGCGTGTCGGTGCAGGCGAGAGACCACCGTAAGCGTCATCGCAACCTTATAAGCGCCGATTCCAATCAGCGCGACTACGCACTCGCTGCCTAAGTAGCGACTGCGTGTCTGTCAGTCCGGGCTTGCCCTCGGCCCGGGTACTGGCATCAGCTAGAGGGCTCACCGATTCATCCGGCCGCGGGATGATGAGGAACATCAAACAGTGGCTGGGATCGTCATCCTGACTTGTTCGCGAGATCGGGAGATCCAAGTAGAGGCATAGCGGACTGCACACGGAGAAGCCCTGGCAATGCAGCAGAGGACCCGGGTTCGATTCCCGGCAGCTCCACTGTGAAGGCCGGGCCGAGAGACTTTCTCTCGGCCCGGTCTTTTTTTGTGTCGGACACCTCACAAACACTGCTGTCGACCCGGTCCCACCCGGAGGGGGCTCGGTGCCGAATAGAGGGCATGAGCAACCAGCGGACCCCAGTTCTCTACGCGGGAAAGCGGCTGTCGTCGCCGTCGATGGTGGTATTGGTTCTGAGCGGTGGCAAGGACGTGAGTCGCGCGCGCAGCAGGCCGTGGCACCTGGCGGGGTTGAGAATGTGGCCCTTCACCTGGACGCTTCGGCGGGCCGGACGTAGCCGCGATATTTCGGTCCAACAACTGCGATATCGGTTCCGCGGCTGGAACGCCCCCGAACGGACGCCGGTAGAGGACGCGCGGTGGGCGCTGCGCCGCATTCGTGACCGCAATCCCGGAGTTCCTGTGGTTGTGGTGGGGCACTCGATGGGCGGGCGCACAGCTGCTGCGCTGATCGACGACCCGTCGATCGCGGGTGTCGTTGCGCTTGCTCCGTGGTGGCCGCAGGGTACGGAGGCCGACGGATTCGACGAGAATCGCACGCTGCTCGTGGTGCACGGAACTGCCGACCGGTGGACCGACGCGCGAACCTCCCGTCGTGCGACCGAACGCGCGATGGCGAACGGTGCCGACGCCGAATATCTCTCGGTGCCTGGAGGCCATTTCATGCTGCGTGATCCGCGCGTGTGGTCGCGCGTCACTCGTGACTTCGTTCTCCGTATCGCCGACGAGTCAAGGGCGCGAGCCGATTCGAGCGAATCCGGTGCGTCGACGGGCTGCAGGGGAGAATCGTCGTGACCCGCCGTGTTGCCGTCGTGGGTAGCGGGGTGGCCGGCCTCACGGCGGCATACGCGCTGTCCAAGAACTCGTCGGTGACGTTGTACGAGGCCGACTCTCGGCTCGGCGGCCATGCGGACACCCACTTCGTGGACGGCCCCGGTGGTCCGGTGGGCGTCGACACCGGGTTCATCGTGCACAACGACCGCACGTATCCGACGCTGCTCCGTCTGTTCGACGAGCTCGACGTGCCGACGCAGGATTCGGACATGAGCATGTCCGTTCGGTGCGACGGTTGCGGGCTCGAATACTCGGGCGGACAGGGAATGCGGGGCATTCTCGCGCAGCGGACCGCGGTCCTCCGGCCTCGCTTCGTCTCGATGCTGCTCGACGTCAAGCGTTTTCATCGTCTGGCGACCGAGCTACTCGAGCGCGAGGACGCCGCGGACACCGAGACGACGCTCGCTCAATTCTTGGAGCAGCACTCGTTCTCCGCATACTTCGAATCCCACTTCATGACACCGTTGGTGTCCGCGGTGTGGTCGTGCGATCCGGACACTGCTCTCGCCTACCCGGCTCGCTACCTGTTCACTTTTCTCCGCCACCACGGAATGCTCACCGTCACAGGATCTCCCACCTGGCGTACCGTCACCGGCGGGTCGATCGAATACGTTCGTCGGGTTGCGGAGCACATCGACGAGGTGTTGCTCGACAATCCGGTACATGCTGTCTACCGGTCCGGGGATTCGGTGCAGATCCGGGACGGCCACGACGACCTGCGCACGTTCGACGCCGCCGTGATCGCAGTCCATCCCGGTGCCGCGCTGAAGATGCTCGCGGAGCCGACTGCGCTCGAACACAGCGTTCTCGGAGCTATGCCGTATTCGGTCAATCACACTGCACTGCACACCGACTCGTCGGTGCTGCCACGAAACATCAGAGCGAGAGCGTCGTGGAACTACCACCTCCCGTCCTGTAGCGCCAAACCCGATCGAGTTCTGGTCAGCTACGACCTGACGAGGTTGCAGCGATTGGGTGACAGCGATCGAAGGATGCTGGTCACCCTCGGGGGAGCAGATCGCATCGACCCGAACACGGTGCTCGACGAGATGACCTACGAGCACCCGCAGTACACCCCCGAATCCGTCGCAGCGCAGCGACGGCTGCCCGAATTGGACACCGATACGGTGTCGTTCGCCGGGGCGTACCACGGGTGGGGATTCCATGAGGACGGTGCGTTGTCCGGAGCGCGCGCCGCGCAACGGGTGGGGGCCTCGTGGCTCTGACGTCGGTTCTGCCGAACACCCGGGCGCACGGGGCGGCGCTGTATCTCACTCGGATCGATCACGTCCGACGAGCACCGATACGAAATACGTTCTCGTACAAGAGCTACAGCTGGTTCGTCGACCTCGACGCACTTCCCGAACTGCCGCGGATCCTGCGGCCACTCGCATCATTCGATTCCCGCGACCACATGGGTGACCCTGGTGCCACCATTCGCCAGAACGTCGATGCCTTCTTGGCAGAGAGCGGAATCGATCTCGGCGGCGGTCGCATCACGATGTTGGCCAGCGCGCGGGTGTTCGGGCACACGTTCAACCCATTGACTGTGTACTGGTGTCACGACCGCGACGGAGACCTCCGCTGCGTGGTGGCCGAGGTGCACAACACCTACGGCGAGCGATACCGGTACCTGTTGGACACCGGTCGCCACGGTGAGGCACGGACTTCCAAAGAGTTCTACGTCTCACCGTTCAACGACGTCGACGGCGAGTACTCCATGCAGCTGCCCGAGCCGGACGCCACACTCCGGCTGTCGATCGTCCTCGAACGTCTCGGTCACCCTCCGTTCGTGGCGACCGTCGTCGGCCGTCGCAGCCAGGTGACGACGCGATCGATTCTTCGTACCGCACTCGAGATCCCGATGGCACCGCTGCGAGTGGTGATACAGATTCGCTGGCAAGGCATTCGGCTCTGGGCGCGGGGTCTGAAGATCGTGCAGAAACCTGCCCCTCCGGGGGCGCGGAGAGTTCAGAAGGAAGGAGCTCACAGATGACGACGGTGTCTCGAACCGATTCCGTGTCGCACCCGTCCGGCCCCGGGCCGCGCCCGCTGGTCGATCCTCGGGTCTGGCCCCAGATCGCCCACGTTCCCGGTGGCGTGAAAGTTGCGGTAGCCGCGCCCGTTGCCGACTTTCTCTTCCGTCGTGCGGTCGCGGGATTGCAGGTCCGAGTCGCGATGCCGGACGGCACAGTGCTCGGGGCCGGATCGTCCGACGCACCGTTGATGACGGTCTATCGGCCACACGACTTCGCCGCGCGCGTCGGCGACAGCGGCCTCATCGGATTCGGTGAGGCATACATGGCCGGAGACTGGGATGCCGAGGATCTCACCGCTGTGCTCGAGGTCTTCGCTCGTCGAATGGCGTCGCTGATTCCCGAGCCCTTGCAGCGACTCCGTGGGCTCTACATCCCGAAACCTCCACGGAGTGAGCGCAATACGACGAAGAACACTCGATCCAACATCTCGCGTCACTACGATCTGTCGAACGAGCTGTTCGAGCTCTTCCTCGACGAGACCATGACCTACTCGAGTGCGTTGTTCGCCGGATCGGGACCCGACGACAGCGTGGAGCTCGCCGACGCCCAGCGCCGAAAGATCGACCGGCTACTCGATCGCGCAGGCGTCGGCGAAGGAACCAGGGTCCTCGAGATCGGCACCGGATGGGGCGAGCTGGCCATTCGCGCGGCCGCTCGCGGCGCGACGGTCCGGTCGGTGACACTGTCGGTGGAGCAGCAGGAGCTCGCGCGTAAGCGTTGCGCGGCAGCGGGATACAGCGATCGAGTACAGATCGATCTCCTCGACTACCGGTTGGTGGACGGCCGATACGACGCCATCGTGTCGGTCGAGATGATCGAGGCCGTCGGTCATCAGTACTGGGCAACCTACTTCGAGACGATCGATGCACATCTGGCACCGGGCGGACGCGTGGCGATCCAGGCCATCACCATGCCGCACGACCGGATGCTGGCCACCCGCAATACGTACACGTGGGTGCACAAGTACATCTTTCCCGGCGGGTTCCTGCCGTCGGTGCGGGCCATCGAGGAGGTGACCGAGCAGCACACCTCGCTTCGGGTTCGTGAGCGCCTGTCCATGGGTGATCACTACGCGCGAACCCTGGCCCTGTGGGACAGTCGCTTCCGTGAATACCGCAGCGAGGCAGCGGATCTCGGGTTCGACGATGTATTCGCGCGAATGTGGCACTTCTACCTCTGCTATTCGGAGGCCGGATTTCGATCCGGGTACCTCGATGTTCAGCAGATCGTGCTCGATCGAAGGGACGACCGATGACCACCTCGACAAGTACCGTGGACCGGACCGATCGCAGCGTCGGTGTTGCACACCGAATTGCCGAGTTGATGGAACCCCTGGTGGGTGGCCCGCTTCCCGTCCGGCTGCAGGCGTGGGACGGATCCGTTGCCGGCGACGCCCTGGCACCGAAAGTGCTGTTGCGGAGCCCCAGCGCTCTTCGTCGATTGCTGTGGAGCCCCGGTGAACTCGGTGCTGCGCAGGCGTACGTCACCGGGGAGTTGGACGTCGACGGCGATCTTGCCGCGGCTCTCGATCATGTCTGGGGTGTGGTCCGTGAGCGCCGGCTCTCGGCAGTACGACCGGGGCCGGCATCGTTACTGCGGCTGGCGCGGCTGGCCAAGGATCTCGGCGTGTTCGGCCGCCCACTACCGCCACCCGCGTCGCAGGCCTCGGTGAAGGGGCGGCTGCACTCGTTGCTTCGCGACCGCGCTGCGATCAGCCACCATTACGACCTGTCGAACGACTTCTACGAACTGGTCCTCGATTCGCACATGGCGTACTCGTCGGCGTACTGGACCTCGAATTCGCCGGAATACACCCTCGATGATGCCCAGCGCGACAAGCTCGACCTCGTGTGCCGAAAGATCGGGCTCGACAAACGATCCGGGCAACGGTTCCTCGACGTCGGCTGTGGCTGGGGGTCTCTCAGCCTGCATGCGGCACAGGAATACGGAGCGCAGGTCGTCGGAGTGACCATCTCGCGCGAACAAAAGGCCTTCATCGACAAGCGAATCGCCGACCGAGGACTGCAGGACAACGTCGAGATCCGAATCCAGGACTACCGCGAAATTCCGGACGGGCCCTTCGACGCGGTGGCGTCGATCGAGATGGGTGAACATGTGGGGGAGGCCAATTACCCGACCTACACCGCCGCACTGCATGCCAACGTCAAGCCCGGCGGACGAGTACTGATCCAGCAGATGTCGCGAAGAGAAGGCGACAACCCCGGCGGCGGGGCATTCATCGAATCGTTCATCGCGCCCGACATGTTCATGCGCCCCGTCGGGCGGACCGTGGCCATGATCGAGGAGGCCGGACTCGAGGTTCGGGACGTCCATGCGCTTCGGGAGCATTACGTGCGGACCGTCGACGTCTGGACCGAGCGCTTCGAGTCGCGGTACGACGACGTGGTGGCGATGGTCGGGGAAGAGGTCGCGCGCGTGTGGCGGCTGTACCTGATCGGCGGGGGAATGGCATTCCGGGACAACAGGATGGGCGTCGACCAGATCTTGTCCGTTCGCCCGGTCGAGGGGTCGTCCGGGATGGAACCGGTCCGCCCGGTGTGGGTGGCCGCGCGGTGAATTGGTCCGACTTCTTCACCGTGTCACTGGCGAGTCTCGGCGGTACTGCTGTCCTGATGATCATCACCGCCCTCGTCGGTGCCCGTATCGGACGACACAATGTCGTGGATGTGACGTGGGGTGGCGGCTTCGTTCTGATCGCGCTGATCTCGGCTGCGACCGGAACCGGTGATCTGTGGCGACGACTCCTGCTGGTCGTGCTCGTCGGAGTGTGGGGGCTTCGTCTTGCGCTGCACATGGTGCAGCGCTCACGCGGACACGGTGAGGATCCGCGGTACACCGAGCTGCTGTCCAAGGCCACCGGCAACAGAACCTGGTACGCCCTGCGGAAAATCTATCTGACGCAGGCGGTTGCGCTGTGGTTCGTGTCCCTTCCACTGCAGGTATCCGCCGTCTCACACGGATCGGTTCTACCCGTCGTCGTACTCGGCGTAGTGATCTGGCTACTCGGATGGACGTTCGAGGCAGTGGGCGACGCGCAATTGAAGGCGTTCAAGGCGGACGCGTCGAACAAGGGCAAGATCATGGACCGAGGTCTGTGGTCCTGGACGCGGCATCCCAATTACTTCGGCGACTCGGCAGTGTGGTGGGGACTGTTCCTCGTCTCGGCCTCGGCGTGGCCTGGGGTGTTCACGATTCTGTCGCCTGTCGCGATGACGTACTTCTTGGTGTTCGCCACCGGGGCTCGGCTGTTGGAAAGGAGCATGGAGAAGCGTCCGGGGTATCGCGAATATCAGCAGCGAACCAGCTATTTTCTGCCACGGCCACCGAAACGGCAGAGCAAGTAGCTCGCGGGTGGGGCAGCGGCGTTAGGGTTGAACGAGAAATTCGGTTCGTCGACCGGATTCGGTTCGTTCGAGGATTGAGGAGGCGCATCGTGGCGCACGAGAGAGCTGGAACCACTGCACTGCCGGAGGATCTGGTCGATCTCTCGCAACTCGTCACGGCGTACTACTCGCGCATTCCGGACGTGTCGGAGCCGAGTCAGCAGGTCGTGTTCGGGACCTCGGGTCATCGAGGTTCGAGCCTGGATTCGGCGTTCAACGAGGCGCACATCGTCGCGACCACGCAGGCCATCGTGGAATATCGTTCCGCGCAAGGCATCACCGGGCCACTGTTCATCGGTCGAGACACCCATGCATTGTCCGAGCCCGCGTGGACGACGGCTCTGGAGGTGTTGGCAGCCAACGACGTCGACGTTCTGGTGGACTCTGGGGATCGCTACACCCCGACGCCCGCCGTCAGTCATGCCATTCTCCGGTACAACGAGTCGGGGCCGACCGCGAAAGCCGACGGCATCGTGGTCACACCGTCCCACAATCCGCCGCGTGACGGCGGGTTCAAGTACAACCCTCCGCACGGTGGACCGGCCGACAGCGATGCGACGTCGGTGATCGCTGCCCGCGCCAACGAGCTTCTCCGCGAGGGCATTACCGGAATCAAGCGCGTGACTCTCGCGCAGGCGTTCGCGGGAAGCGTCTCGCGGTACGACTTCCTCGGCACCTACGTGGACGACCTCCCGAACGTGCTCGATCTCGATGCGATCCGCGCCGCCGGAGTTCGCATCGGTGCGGATCCGCTCGGCGGTGCCAGTGTCGACTACTGGGATGCGATCGCCGAACGACACAACCTCGATCTGACCGTCGTCAATCCGTTGGTCGACGGCACGTTCCGCTTCATGACGTTGGACACGGACGGCAAGATCAGAATGGACTGCTCGTCGCCGAACGCGATGGCATCACTGATCGCAGCCCGGGATCGATTCGACATCGCCACGGGCAACGACGCCGACTCCGATCGACACGGCATCGTCACTCCCGACAGTGGTCTGATGAACCCCAATCACTACCTCGCGGTCGCGATCGACTATCTGTTCACCCACCGGCCCGGGTGGTCACCGACGGCGGCAGTCGGCAAGACGCTGGTGAGTTCCTCCATGATCGATCGCGTCGTCGCCGGTCTCGGACGAAAGCTGCTCGAGGTCCCGGTCGGGTTCAAGTGGTTCGTGCCGGGCCTGCTCGACGGCGAGCTCGGCTTCGGCGGCGAGGAGAGCGCCGGTGCCTCGTTCCTGCGGCACGACGGCCGAGTGTGGACCACAGACAAGGACGGAATCATTCTGGCGCTGTTGGCCTCGGAGATCACCGCGGTCACCGGATCGACACCGTCGCAACGCTACGCAGAATTCACAGCCGAGTACGGCGATCCGTCGTACGCCCGCGTCGACGCTCCGGCAACCAGGGAGCAGAAGGCTGTGCTCGCCAAGTTGTCGCCCGACCAGATCACCGCCACCGAATTGGCGGGGGAGCCGATCACCGCGACGCTGACCGAGGCTCCCGGAAACGGGGCCGCACTGGGAGGGCTGAAGGTGACAACGGAGAGCGCCTGGTTCGCAGCTCGTCCGTCGGGAACCGAGGACGTCTACAAGATCTACGCGGAGTCGTTCCAGGGCAAGGAACACCTCGCCGAGGTCCAGGCTGCAGCACGTGAATTGGTCTCGTCCGCTCTCGAGAGCTCGTGACCGACTCACCGACACCCGACCACGACAGCTCGGCCCCCGAGCCGGCATTCCAACCCGGAGGCAAACTCCCACCGGAGATCTGGGTACTGGTCTCGGCAGCGTTCGTCATCGCCCTCGGATTCGGCATCGTCGCGCCTGCCCTGCCGCAGTTCGCTCGAGAATTCGGCGTCGGATACACGGCCGCGTCGGCAGTGATCAGTGCCTTCGCTCTCATGCGGTTGCTGTTCGCGCCTGCGAGCGGCGCTCTGGTTCAGCGGCTCGGCGAACGACCCGTCTACCTGATCGGACTGTTGATCGTGGCGGTCTCCACCGGTGCGTGCGCTCTGGCTCAGACGTACTGGCAGCTGCTGGTGTTTCGCGGACTCGGCGGGATCGGGTCGACGATGTTCTCGGTGTCTGCTCTCGGACTGCTGATCAGAATCAGTCCACCTACCAGTAGAGGCCGCATCTCCGGGCTGTACGCGACCGCTTTCTTGCTGGGAACCATCGGTGGTCCGCTCGTCGGCGGCGCGCTCGTCGGTTTCGGTCTGCGGGTGCCGTTCGTCATCTATGCCGTGGCTCTGGTGATCGCCGCTGCCGTCGTGTACTTCACCCTCGGCAATTCCGATCTGGTCAAGCCGGAGAAGGGAACTGCGCCGCCGACGATGTCGTTGCTCGCTGCTCTGCGAATCCCGTCCTATCGGGCCGCCCTGGCGTCGAATTTCGCGAACGGATGGGCCGTGTTCGGTGTCCGGGTGGCGCTGGTGCCGTTGTTCGTCGTCGAGGCAATGCAGCGGTCCGAGGTGTTCGTCGGGATTGCTCTCACGGTGTTCGCAGTGGGTAACGCTCTGGTTCTCACCAGTGCCGGTCGCCTGTCCGACGTACGCGGACGCAAACCGTTCATGCTGGGCGGTTTGGCGGTGTGCGGCCTGGGAACGGTCGTGATGGGCTATGTCCACGATCCGGTGTTGTTCCTCGCGGTGTCGTTGATCGCCGGAATCGGATCGGGCCTGATGAGTCCTGCCCAGCAGGCCTCGGTCGCCGACGTGATCGGCTCCAAGGCGCGTGGAGGACCCGTGCTGGCTGCCTTCCAGATGGCGTCCGACGTGGGCGCTGTGATCGGCCCGATCGTGGCCGGAATGATCGTGGAACGGGTCTCGTTCGGTCCGGCTTTCGCCGTGACGGGCGCACTGCTTCTACTGGCGGGGTTGTGGTGGTCGCGCGTTCCGGACACCCTCGAGCGCGAGCGCAGCTGACGGATACGTCCGTAGTATTCGCTCTGTGAGCGAGAAGAAGACATCCAGCACGAAACACACTCCGCAGGCCTCGTCGAACACCGTGACGTACATTCTGGGCGGTATTGCATTCCTCGTGGTGGTCGCGGTCGTCGTGGTAGCGATCCTGTGGCAGCGAGGCAGCGACGCGCCCCGGAACGACGGGTACGGATCGGTCAAGAATCCCGAGGTCGAATTGTCGTTGCCGGGAGACGGTGTCGTCGTATTGGCTCGTCCGGGCGCGCAGCGCGTCATCGATATCTACGAGGACCCGATGTGCCCATTCTGCAGTGATCTCGAGGTGAAGCACGGCCAGGAATTGGCTCAGAAAATCGACGACGGCGTTGTCTCGGTCAACTACCACCTGATCAATTTCCTCGATGCGAGCTCGGCCTCGGGTGACTATTCGACGCGGGCCGTTGCGGCGTCGCACTGCGTGGCCGCCACCGAGAATGCGCGGGTCTACTCGGCTTTCCACGCCGCGCTGTTCGACCCGGAATTCCAGCCGGAGGAAGGAAGCGACTCCGACCGAACCGATGCCGAGCTGGCGGAGCTGGCAACGTCGAACGGAGCGAGCGATCTTGCGGTGGAGTGCATCACCACGGGCGCTCAGCGTGACGCAGCGGTGGCGGACGCGACGACCGGTCGGGACGCCTTGGCCGCATCGGGCGCACGCGGAACTCCGGGTGTTCTGGTGGACGGACAGGTGGTCGACGCGCTGGGCGACTCGGAATGGTTGGCTACGGTCGGCTGATCGGGGTCGAGCGCGGGGGCCCGTACCGGAGCATCGAGTACGGGCCGCACCAGCTGATTTGTTGCTGCCGCGAGCCATGGTGTAACTTCGTTCGAGCAACCGCATGAGCGGGAGCACGCAGTACTCGGGGCTATGGCGCAGCTGGTAGCGCACCACACTGGCAGTGTGGGGGTCAGGGGTTCGAGTCCCCTTAGCTCCACCGAGAAAGCAAAAGCGCCGCCCATCGGGCGGCGCTTTTGTTGTGTCTATGGCTTCGGCCACCGAATCGGCGTCTGCAGCGTGAGTCCTGAGACGCCGATTCGGAAGGCGGGAGTCAGTGAGCTGCGTCGAACGCCTGCTCCACTTCGGCGGGTATTCTTCCGCGCGCAGAAATGTTGTGGCCGTTCGCCTTCGCCCATTCTCTGATGGCTTTGGTCTGATTGGCGTCGCGCTTCGCCCCGGTGGCCGGGGAAGTCGACTTCTTCTGTCGCTTTCCACCCACCTTCGTCGAGTGCTCGATGTAATAGTCGAGCTTGCGGTGGAATTCTTTGGCGTTCTTGTCGCTCAGATCGATTTCGTAGCTGACTCCGTTGACCGAATAGGTTATGTGTTCGCCACCGGATTCGATCGGTTTTTCGTCGATGTCATCGACTAGTTGCACATAGACTTTTCTGGCCATGCTGAAGCTCTCCAATGGTGCAGGGAATGATGCGGGGGGATGTCCAGATCGAACTGTGTCGACTATACGGCCGAACAATGTGTATATCCATGCTGGCCGATCGATTGTTACCGGTTTCGCAGCATTGCCACAGAATCTGCAGATGTATTCGTCGAAACCGACGTGGCGCAGGCATTAAGTGTGTGCGCAGTGCGAGGGATCGCTGTTGCGGTGAACAAAGACAAACTGTCCGGTATTGATAGGAAATTCGTTCTCGGGGTCGGTTCGAGCCGGCGGCCGATTTCGGAGTTTCGCGGCACTGGTGTCGCCGTCGTGGGAAACATGAGAAGGCTGGGCAGATCGCAACGAATCGATCACGAAATGCACTCCTTTGGCTAACGAAATTCGATCAGGGACTCGAATGGTTCGATTTCTGGTTCACTCGAGCAGCAAGTGTCTGTTGTGACGCACGGTAGCTCCTGATGCCAATGGGAACCGCGTGGCTCGACGGCGTCCGAGGTGCCGAGAGGGGAGTGGCGCGACCGGCTCCACCGGAGCGCCCACGAGTCGATGAAATCTTCACGAACAGCCGGGTCGGCTGCGGTGACGCTGATGTGCGCAGGTCTACTGGGTGCTGGAGCGCTCGTCGGCGCACCGGCATCGGCCGACCCGTCCACGCCCGCCACCGCGCCGTCGGCGACACCCGGCACGGAATCGGCCGGACGAGAGTTGACGGGAAAGACGGTCTTCCTCGATCCGGGTCACCAGGGCACAGCTCACTCGGAGAATCTGCAACGGCAGGTCGACGACGGGCGCGGCGGTACCAAGGATTGCCAGACCACGGGCATGACCACGGTGGACGGGGTGCCGGAGCACACCATCAACTGGAAGGTCTCGGAGCTGGTTCGGTCCAGTCTGGAGAGTCTCGGTGCGACGGTGAAGACCAGCCGCGTCGACGACACCGGATGGGGCGGGTGCGTCGACGATCGGGCTCGCGCTGCCAGCGCGTCCGGAGCCGATGTGGCCGTCAGCATTCATGCGGACTCGACGAGCACGACGACCGACACCGACAAGCACGGATTCCATCTGATCGTGCCGACACTGCCGATTCCGAATGCGGCGGCCGATGCGGCTCAGTCCGAGGGCGGGCGCTCGGCCTCGAAGCTGATGAGAGATTCCTACGTTCGCGCCGGGTTCGATCCCGCCAATTACTCGGGCGTCGTCGGCGGGATCCAGGAACGATCCGACGTCGCGGGGCCCGCACTGACGACTGTTCCGTTGGTGTTCGTCGAGATGGGCAATGGTTCCAACCCGGACGACGCGGCGGTGCTCGAGGGCTCGGACGGTCAGGTGAAGCATGCGATCGCCATCTCCACCGGCATCATCGACTATCTTCTCGGAGCCGAGGCTGCCTCGTCGCCGGACGTCGCAGTTCCCACCGCCTCTGCGCCGACACCGACGAGCGCGACTGTCCCCGCAGCTACGTCGACGTCCGTAGCGGGTCGTAGTGCCTTGTCTCGACTGCTCGAAAGCGTCTCGCCGTATGTCGAATCGTTCGGTGTCGACGGATTGAAGGGATTGGTGACCGACGAGAACGTCAGCAGCGTCTCCACCTTCGCTCGAGGCCTCCTGAATCGAATTCTCGCCGCCCGGTAGTCTCGACCGGCGTGGCGCGTCGACGAATTCCGGTGGTGATCGTTGCCGGCTTTCTGGGTGCAGGCAAGACCACTCTGCTCAATCATCTGTTGCGCAACGATGCGGGAATTCGGATCGGCGTCGTGGTCAACGATTTCGGTGCGGTCAACATCGATTCCATGCTCGTTGCAGGACAGGTCGATTCGATGGTGTCACTGGGCAACGGATGCATCTGCTGTGCGGTGGACATCACTGACATGGACGCGATGTTCGATGCGCTGGCACACCGCCGCTCGCGCATAGACGTGATCGTGGTGGAGGCCAGCGGATTGGCGGAGCCACGGAATCTCATTCGAATGGTGCGCGGTAGCGAGAACGAGTTCATCGTGTACGGCGGATTGGTGGGAGTCGTCGACGCGGTCGAATTCGCGGTTACCCGCACCCTGCATCCCGAAATCGATCAGCATTTGCAATTGGCGGATCTGGTGGTACTGAACAAGTCCGACGCCGTCGAGGATTCGGAGCGCTCTGCGGTGGTGTCGACGGTTCGGTCCATTGTCGGCGACGTCCCTGTCGCAGCTGTGTCGTTCGGACGCGTCGATCCTCTGTTGTTGTTCGACCGGCCCCAGAACGGGCCGGTCGAATCCGCACTACCCGTGCAATTGTCCTTCGACGAACTTCTCCGCGAGCACCCCGACGACGACAGCTGCCACGAGCACGGACACCACCGACACCTGCATGCGCAGTACTCGCATACCGAGTTCGTCAGCACAGCAGCGATGGAGCCGCGTCGGCTGATCGATTTTCTCGAGAACCCGACCGGAAACCTCTACCGCATCAAGGGTGTCGTGCATTTCGACCTGCCGGGACACCAGCAGAAGTTCATCGTGCAGACGGTGGGGCGACACATCCGGTTCGAGAGTGCAGCGTGGTCACGGGGTGAAGCCCAGCAGACATCACTGGTGCTGATCGGCACCGAACTCGATGCGGACGCGGTCGAACATCGACTGCGGGCCTGCGTGCGCGGCCCTGACGACGCAGTCGACGCCTCGGCCATGTTGCCGGTCCATCGATACCTCGAGCCGGCGTAGGTCTTCTACAGTCCGACCCATTCGGTGCGCCCGCCTTCGAAGCCCTGCCGTTTCCAGATGGGTACCTCGGCCTTGATGCGTTCGACCAGTCGGGCGCACGCCTCGAACGCCTCGGCGCGATGAGCCGATCCGACTGCGGCCACGAGCGCGAGATCGCCGACCCGCAAGTCCCCGACGCGATGCACGGCAGCGACCGCAAGACCGGTTTCGGACGAGACCTCCGAGCAGCATCGGCTCAAGAAGCGTTCCGCATCGGGGTGGGCGCGGTATTCGAGAGTTTCCACGGCGTGGCCACCGTCGTGGTCACGAACGATTCCGCTGAACAGCACCACGGCACCGTGGTGCGAATCCTGTACCGCGGCTTCTACTTCGGCGGTCGTCAGCGGCTCGTTCGAGATGCGGGCGACGAGTTCAGTCATCGTGGGGTCCTCCTCCTGAGATCTGGGCGAGTACATGATCGAGGAGCGGATCGAGAACGGCCAAGCCGTCTTTCACGCCTCCCGGTGATCCGGGCAAATTGACGACGAGGGTACGTCCGATCAACCCGGACACTCCGCGACTCAGCACCGCGTGCGGCGTCGCGGAGGTTCCCTTGGTGCGGATCTGGTCTGCTATTCCTGGCATCTCGATGTCGAGCAGTGCCGCCGTGGCCTCCGGAGTTGCATCGGTAGGGGAGACGCCGGTTCCGCCGGTCGAGATGATCAGCGACGGCTCGCCGCGTAGCGAGTCGCGCAGCCCGGCCTCGATGTCGGCATCGGCGTACACCAGCGGGCCGCGCACCGCGAAGCCCCGATCGGTCAGCCAGGATGCGATGGACGGGCCGGTGGTGTCCGGGCGGGTTCCGCGAGCACCGCCGGTGGAGGCCACGAGCACGACCGCCGACTTCGTCCCCTCCGACGGCCGAGCGTCGTCGTCGGGGGCGGTCGCCTTTGCATCACGCTGCCAATGCCCGTGCTTACCACCGTCTTTGGTGATCAGCCGGACGCCGTTCATCGTCGCACCCGGGTCGACCGCCTTGACCATGTCGTGCAGAGTCAACCCGGCAACCGCGACGGCGGTGAGGGCTTCCATCTCGACGCCGGTCTTACCGGTCGTGCGCGCGGTGGCCTCGACCGTGATGGAGGTGTCGGTGAATCCGAAGGAGATCTTGACCGACGAGAGCGCGAGCTGATGGCACAGCGGAATCAGGTCGGACGTGCGCTTGGCAGCCGAGATACCGGCGATCCGAGCGGTCGCCAGGACATCGGCCTTCGGCATGCCGTCCGCCTGCACCAACCCGATGACCTCGGGCGTGGTGACGAACTCGCCGGCCGCCACAGCCGTTCGGGAGGTCTCTTTCTTGTGCGCCACATCGACCATGCGGGCACGGCCCTCGTCGTCCAGGTGCGACAGGGGGTTCTGCGGAACTTCGGTGGTCACAGCGGCCATACCTCCACGGGTGATCCTGCGGCGAGTTCGGTTGTCTCGGCGGCGATGTCGATGAGCACGTCGGCCCACGCCAGTGCGGCCACCAGGTGGGACCCCGGTCCGGCGACCAGTTCGACCCGGCCGTCGTCACGCAATTTCCCGCGGAGCAGTTGACGCCTGCCCGGCGGCGAGGTGATCGACTGGAACAGAGTCGCAGGGCCCGACAAGACCGGTGGCAGGCCGGCCGATCGTCGAACGATGTTGCGCGCGAACATGATGTACGACACCACGGTGCTGACGGGGTTGCCGGGGAAACTCAGGACCGGGGTGCCGTCGAACATCGTGATGCCCTGCGGTCCACCCGGTTGCATCCGAACCGATCCGAACTGTCCACCCAGCGGCGCGAGAACGTCCTTGACCACCTCGAAGTCGCCCATCGACACTCCACCGGAGGTGATGATGAGCTCCGCCGATGCGGCTGCGGAGGTGAGGATGCTTCGGAAGCGTTCCGGATCGTCGGTGCTGCGTGCGACGGTGACCACGTCGGCACCGCTCGCGCGCAGGTGCGCGGCAAGAGTGATGCCGTTCGAGTCGAAGATCTGACCGGGCGAGAGCGTCTCGCCTGCGTCGGCCAACTCTGCTCCGGTGGTCACCACGGCCACCCGAGGACGCGACCGTACGTCGACGGTGGCCAGTCCGACGGCCGCGAGAACCGAGATGTGCCGGGGCTCGAGCACTCTGCCCGCGTCGATCAGGACCGTTCCCGCGCGTACGTCGCTACCCTGTTCGCGCACGAATTCGCCTGCGACGCGGGCTCGTTCGACGGTCACCGCACCTGCGGTGGTCACCGTGGTGTCCTCCACGGGGACGATAGCGTCCGCTCCGTCGGGTATCGGTGCGCCGGTCATGATCTTGGCTGCGCTACCGGGCGTGAGCGTCGACGGTCGGGTGGGTCCGGCAGCGATGATCGTCGATACCGGAAGCGTCACGGGCGCAGACTGCACCGAGCGAGAATCGACCGCATAACCGTCCATCTGCGAATTTCGGAACAGAGGTAGATCGACGGGGGAGGTCACATCGTGGAATGCCACCCGCCCCAGTGCGTCGGCCAGCGGTACTCGTTGGGCTGCTCGGGTGCCCAAGTCTGCGAGCAGCGACTCGATCGCTGCTGCGTGCTCCTCGACGGATACGGCGCTCACAGTGCAGGTCCGGTGATCGCTCGAGTGTGCTCAGCCGTCATGGCTGCCAATCCTAGGCACGCCGACACGACGGGCGCGTGTGGGCTGCGGCATACTGGGTAGACAAGCCGATGTGAGACATGCAGGAACAGACGGATTCGAGGTGTGAGGTGACGGTTGACAGTGTCACGTCCCTCGGGATCCCACGTATAGGTTCAGCTTCCTCGGGGTCGTCGTTCGGCCCGGTCGACGATCGTCCCGACGTGCCGCATCTGATCGATCGATTCGGGCGGGTGGCACGCGATCTGCGCATCTCGATCACCGAGAAGTGCTCGCTGCGGTGCACGTACTGCATGCCGGAGGAGGGGCTGCCGGCGATCCCCACAGCCGACCTGCTGACCGCTGGCGAGATCGCTCGGGTCGTCTCGGTTGCCGTGCGCCTGTTGGGAATACGCGACGTGCGTTTCACCGGCGGCGAGCCTCTGATGCGTCGAGATCTGGACGAGATCCTTCGTTCGTGCTCCGCTGTGGCGGACGGCGTGCCGTTGTCCATGACCACCAATGCCGTCGGTCTCGAACATCGTGCGCAGGCCCTCGCCGAGGCCGGTCTGACGCGCGTCAACGTGTCGTTGGACTCGGTCGATCGCGAACAGTTCGCGCGCTTGACTCGACGCGATCGTCTGCCGTCGGTGCTGGCCGGCATCCGGGCGGCCAAGAAGGCGGGCATCGGTCCGGTGAAGGTCAATGCCGTACTGATGCGAGATACCCTCTCCGGGTCCGTGGATCTGCTCCGGTGGTGTCTGGACGAGGGGGTCGCGCTTCGATTCATCGAGCAGATGCCACTCGACGCCGATCACGAATGGGCCCGCAACAACATGATCGACGCCCAGACGTTGCTCGACGAGCTGTCCACTGCGTTCGATCTACGTGAAGTGGGTCGCGCCGATCCGTCCGCTCCCGCCGAAGAATGGAGCGTGGACGGCACGGAGGCGACCGTGGGAATCATCGCGTCCGTCACGCGCTCGTTCTGCGGCGACTGTGATCGAACGAGGCTCACTGCCGAGGGGACCATCAGGTCCTGCCTGTTCAGCGACGACGAGACGGATCTTCGCGCGGCGCTGCGGGGCGGTGCCACCGATGACGAGTTGGCAGCAGTATGGCGCGGAGCCATGTGGAACAAATGGGCCGGGCACGGTATCGACGCCGAGGGCTTCGTGCCACCGACCCGCAGTATGGGAGCAATCGGTGGTTGAGACACAGCCCAGCACGACCGGTAGTCGAACGATGCAAGTGGAGGTGCGGTACTTCGCAGCCGCCGTCGACGCGTCCGGCTGCGAGTCCGAACACCTCACTCTGCCGGCCGGTGCGACGCTGGGAGAATTGCGCGAGGCCATCCGTTCTCGGTACGGCGCCCCGATGGAACCGATTCTACGGGTGTCGGCGTATCTGGTCGGAGACGAGTTGACCCGCGATCTGGGTCGGTCCGTAGGCAGCAGAGTCGACGTACTGCCGCCGTTCGCCGGCGGCTGATCGTCACCGATCGCCGCCGACGAAGGTCGGTCAGTGACCGTTCTTCCACCAATCGTCGAACGGTGTCACCGGAACGGTTCGCTTGTGCCGCGTCGCGGCGAACATCTTCTCGAGTTTGTCGGCCACTTCCTCGGTGACGTCTTTGCCTTCGAGGTAGTCGTCGATCTGCTCGTATGTGACGCCGAGTGCTTCCTCGTCGGGCAGAGCCGGTCGATCGTCTTCGAGATCCGCGGTGGGGACTTTGCGCCAGGTACTTTCGGGCGCACCGAGCTCGCGCAGCAGCGCAGCGCCTTGTCGCTTGGTCAGGCCGGTCAGTGGCGTCAGATCCACCCCGCCGTCCCCGAACTTGGTGAAGAAGCCGGTCACCGCCTCGGCTGCGTGGTCGGTGCCGACCACCACATAGCCGAGTTCGCCGGCGATCGCGTACTGGGCGACCATGCGTTGACGTGCTTTGATGTTGCCGCGCACGAAATCTCGGACCTCGCCGGTTCCCAGAGCCTCGGCGGTCGCAGCGGCTGCGGCATCGGAGGCCTCCTTGATGTTCACCGTCACCGTGCGGTCGGGATCGATGAACTTCAGTGCGATCGCCGCGTCGTCCTCGTCGGCCTGCACACCGTAGGGGAGCCGTACGGCGACGAATTCGGCCTCGTGCCCGTCGGCACGTAGTTCGGTCACCGCCCGTTGTGCGAGCTTGCCGGTGAGCGTGCTGTCCTGTCCGCCGCTGATCCCGAGTACGAAACCGGAGGCCGGGGTCGACGCGAGGTAGTCCTTGAGGAAGTCCACGCGCCTGCGGACCTCCGTCACCGGATCGATGGTCGACTGTACCGCCAGCTCACGCATGATTCCGGAGCGCAATTCCGAGTTGATGTGTCCCATCCGATCATCCTAATGACGAGTGCGGGTACGCGTTCGGGTCGAGAAGGATGCGTAGTGTCGTTCGACGTGAGCGGATCCACGGATACCTTCGTCAAGCGAGATACCCGCGCGCACCCGGACTTCTTCGAGGCCGAGGCGACGGGACTCGCGTGGCTCGGTGAGACAGGGGTGCCGGTCGTCGGTGTTCTCGATCACGGACCGACGTTCATCGAACTCGAACGGTTGACGGCCGCGCGTCCCACCGAGATCGCGGCCCGTCGATTCGGGCGCGCACTGGCCCGTATGCACGACGGCGGCGCGGCCGGATTCGGGGCTCCGCCGAATCGCCCGGACGGCACACCGTTTCCCGGGCAGTTGTTCATCGGCTCGCGGCCCATGACCAACACTGTCCACGCCAGCTGGGGTTCGTTCTACGCCGCCGAGCGAGTGCTGCCGTTTCTGCGGATCGCGGTCGACGCCGGAAACGTGACGCAGTCCGAGGCGGCGACCGTCGAGGTGGCGTGCGAGCGGGTGGCGGACGGCGAGTTCGACGACGGTGAACCGCCCAGTCGAATCCACGGAGACCTGTGGAACGGCAACGTCTTCTGGACCGATGCGGGTGTCGTGCTGATCGATCCCGCGGCACACGGCGGCCATCGCGAAACGGATCTGGCGATGGCGGCACTGTTCGGCTGTCCTCATCTGGACGCCATGGTCGACGGCTACGAGTCCGTGCACCCGCTGCGGACGGGGTGGCGCGACCGGACCGCCCTGCACCAGTTGCATCCTCTGGCCGTACATGCGGCCGGACACGGCCGTTCGTACGGAACTGCCTTGCATTCGGCGGCACTGTCGATACTCGCGACGTGACCGACAACCGCTATGGGACGCGAGTTGCTCTGCGCACCAGATCTTCCCACCCGTCGGCCAGACGATCCATCGTCATTCCGAGGTCTCGGTACTGGTGCAGCACCAACGTGGCTTCCAGGGGGGTGAGCAGCCAATAGGTGAGAAGTTCCAGGTCTCCCTCCACGCCGGCTGCACGGAGCAAAGACAGAACGTGTGTGAAATTGACCATGTGCGCCGGAGCCGAATACCGAGCGTCGGCCGAGCTTTCCGCGGCCCGCAGCACCTCACCCTGAACCCTGACGAACTCCAGCCGTGCCCGACCGAACGCGACGAGGCGGTCGATGGGATCGGCACCGGGCCCGAGCGGCGGTTCGCCGAACATGAACGAGCTCTGCAACATCTTCTCGGTGTGATCCAACAGGGCTCGCATCAACCCGGCGCGGTTGCCGAAGCGCCGGAACACGGTGCCTTTGCCGACGCCGGCCCTCGTTGCCACGGCCTCCATGGTGACGGCGTCGGCACCGAGGGTCGCCACCAGCTCCGTCGCGGCGTCGAGGAGCAGCCGGCGGTTGCGGGCAGCGTCACAGCGTTCGGAGTCTTCGCCTACTACGGGCAGCATCGGACCGGTCACCTGTTCAGGGTACCTCGCTGAGGAATACAAGTGGACCGCGGTCCGTTTGGATGGTATGAATTGACACGACGATCACGTCATCCGAACTTTCGAAGGAAGATTTCATGTCAGACGCACACGTACTCGTTCTCGTCGGAAGCCTGCGCGCCGAATCGGTGAACAAGCAGATTGCCGAGACTGCAGTCACCGTCGCACCGGCCGATGCCGAGATCGTGGTCTACGACGGGCTGGGCGACGTTCCCTTCTACAACGAGGACATCGACGTCGATGGCTCCGTGCCTGCGGCCGCCCTCGCTCTGCGCGCCGCTGCCGAGAAGGCTTCTGCGCTGCTGTTGGTCACGCCCGAATACAACGGCACCATTCCGGCCGTGCTGAAGAACGCCATCGACTGGCTCTCACGTCCCTACGGTGCCGGTGCCATGGTGGGCAAGCCGGTCGTGGTCATCAGCGCATCGCCGAGCGGCAACGGGGCCAAGTGGGCCCACGAGGACACGAGCAAGGCCGTCCGCATCGCCGGCGGATCCGTACTCGAGGACGTCCAGCTCTCCATCGGCGGCACCATCGACAAGTTCGGGGCCGCCCACCCGCGTGAGAACGCCGAGGTGTCCGGTGAGATCGGCCATGTCGTGGCCGAGTTGGTCAAGGCGTCGAAGGAACTCATCAGCGCGTGACCGCTTGATAGTATCGGGAATCGTTTTCATGTAGCCTGGTCTCATGAAGGTGAGAAATTCTCTGAAATCGCTCAAGAACAAGCCCGGCGCCCAGGTGGTTCGCCGCCATGGGGTCGTGTTCGTGATCAACAAGAAGGAGCCGCGGTTCAAGGCGCGTCAACGCTGACACTCGCGTGATCCACGTGACGGCCCCTCGGAGCAATTCCGAGGGGCCGTCGTCGTGCGCGGGTGTCTTCGGTGATCGTCACTGTCGGGGCGACGGTCGGTAGTGACGAAAGACACCTCGTTTTGTGACGTCCGACACGCCGATGTGGGGTGGACGAGCGTCGGTCGCACGGCCGTGACCAGCGAATACCACGCATGTTGTTCGCAACATCTCGTGTTCTAGGCAGATGGGGGACACTAGGTGTAGTGTTTGACCCGCCGAGAGACCACAACTCGAAGAGCCCGAACGACGTGGGTTCGAGCAGGTCGCAGTCGCCCTGAGCGGGAGATGTTCTCGGTGCCACACGCAGAGCACATCGTCGCCATCGGTGCACCCGACGGCGACAACGGAAAGAGGGACACCATGAGCATCACCGTTTACACCAAGCCCGCCTGCGTCCAGTGCAATGCCACCTACCGCGCCCTCGACAAAGCGGGTATCGAGTACTCCGTCATCGACATCTCGCAGGACCCCGAGGCACGTGACTACGTCATGGCGCTCGGTTACCTGCAGGCCCCCGTCGTAGTCGCCGGTGACGACCACTGGTCCGGTTTCCGCCCGGATCGCATCAAGACCCTCGCGACGAACGCTGCTTGAACAGATCGAGAAAGTGAGTGAGCGGTGAGTTCACAACAGCAGTCCTCGAACTCACTCGTCTACTTCTCCAGCGCGTCGGAGAACACGCACCGTTTCGTATCGAAGTTGGATATCCCCGCGACGCGCATTCCCTTACGAGATCCGGACGGCACGTTTCGCGTCGACTCTCCCTACGTCCTGATCGTGCCGACGTACGGCGGAGGAACGACGTACGCCGGCCGCGACACCAACTACGTCCCCAAGCGTGTGATCAAGTTTCTCAACGACAAGCACAATCGATCGTTGATCAGAGCCGTCATCGCTGCCGGAAACACCAATTTCGGTGACTCCTTCTGCTTTGCCGGAGACGTCATCTCGCAGAAATGCGCGGTTCCGTATCTCTACCGCTTCGAATTGATGGGCACCCCCGAGGACGTAGTGCGAGTCCGCGAGGGACTCGAAGACTTCTGGGAACGGGAAGTCCGTCGCGCTGCCCACACGCACTGAGCATCAACCACCACAGACCAGTAGGAGCACCGCCGTGGCACCGACCATCACCGACGCAGCACCCGCACCCGCGACCGTTCGCAGCGACGGTGACATGGACTATCACGCGCTCAACGCGATGCTCAATCTCTACGGGCCCAACGGTGAGATCCAGTTCGAGAAGGACCGCGAAGCTGCCAATCAGTACTTCCTGCAGCACGTCAACCAGAACACCGTGTTCTTCCACGACCTGGACGAGAAGCTGGACTACCTGGTCGAGGAGAACTACTACGAGCCCGAGGTTCTGGACCAGTACTCACGTGAGTTCGTGAAGTTCCTGATCAACCACGCGTACTCGAAGAAGTTTCGATTCCCGACCTTCCTCGGTGCGTTCAAGTACTACACCTCCTACACGCTCAAGACGTTCGACGGTAAGCGCTACCTCGAACGCTTCGAGGACCGTGTGTGCATGGTGGCATTGACGCTGGCGGCCGGTGACGAAGCCCTGGCCACCGATCTCGTGGACGAGATCATCGCCGGCCGATTCCAGCCCGCGACGCCCACCTTCCTCAACTCGGGCAAGAAGCAGCGCGGCGAGCCCGTCTCGTGCTTCCTGCTCCGCATCGAAGACAACATGGAGTCCATCGGACGATCCATCAACTCCGCGTTGCAGCTGTCCAAGCGCGGCGGCGGAGTTGCATTGCTGCTGAGCAACATTCGCGAAGCAGGTGCGCCGATCAAGCGGATCGAGAACCAGTCGTCCGGTGTCATCCCGATCATGAAGCTGCTCGAGGATTCGTTCTCGTACGCCAACCAGCTCGGGGCACGCCAGGGCGCGGGCGCGGTGTACCTGCACGCGCACCACCCCGACGTGTACAAGTTCCTCGACACCAAGCGTGAGAACGCCGACGAAAAGATCCGCATCAAGACGCTGTCCCTCGGCATCGTCATCCCGGACATCACGTTCGAGCTGGCGAAGAAGAACGAGGACATGTACCTGTTCTCGCCGTACGACGTCGAGCGCATCTACGGAGTGCCGTTCGCCGACATCAATGTCTCGGAGAAGTACTACGAGATGGTCGACGACAAGAGGATTCGCAAGACCAAGATCAAGTCGCGTGAATTCTTCCAGACTCTCGCCGAGCTGCAGTTCGAGTCCGGCTACCCGTACATCATGTACGAGGACACCGTCAATCGTGCGAACCCGGTGAAGGGCAAGATCACTCACTCCAACCTGTGCTCGGAGATTCTCCAGGTCTCGACGCCGTCGACGTTCAACGACGACCTCTCGTACAGCCATGTGGGCAAGGACATCTCGTGCAACCTGGGCTCGCTGAACATTGCCAAGACGATGGATTCGCCCGATTTCGGTAAGACCATCGCGGTGGCGATCCGTGGTCTGACTGCGGTGTCGGATCAGACCCACATCTTCTCGGTACCGTCGATCGAGCAGGGCAACAACGACTCTCACGCGATCGGCCTGGGTCAGATGAACCTGCACGGCTACCTCGCCCGCGAGCGCATTCACTACGGCTCGACCGAGGGAATCGACTTCACCAACATCTACTTCTACACGGTGTTGTTCCACGCCATCCAGGCGTCGAATCAGCTGGCCAAGGCTCGCGGCCAGTACTTCAAGGGTTTCCCGGATTCCAAGTACGCGTCGGGAGAGTTCTTCGACAAGTACACCGACCAGGTGTGGGAGCCTGCGACACCGAAGGTCGCGAAGTTGTTCGCCGACTCCGACGTCGCCATCCCGACCCAGGCCGACTGGGCCGCACTGAAGGCGTCGGTGCAGGAGTACGGAATCTACAACCAGAACCTGCAGGCCGTTCCGCCGACCGGCTCGATCTCGTACATCAACAACTCCACCTCGTCGATTCACCCGGTGGCGTCGAAGATCGAGATCCGCAAGGAAGGCAAGATCGGCCGCGTCTACTACCCGGCACCGTACCTCGACAACGACAACCTGGATTACTACCAGGACGCGTACGAGATCGGCTACGAGAAGATCATCGACACCTACGCTGCCGCAACGCAACACGTCGATCAGGGCCTGTCGTTGACGCTGTTCTTCAAGGACACCGCCACCACCCGAGACATCAACCGCGCGCAGATCTACGCATGGCGCAAGGGCATCAAGACGCTGTACTACATCCGTCTGCGTCAGATGGCCCTCGAGGGCACCGAGGTCGAGGGCTGCGTTTCCTGCATGCTGTAGGGCTTCGCCGTCGTGCGCGTTTTGCGTACCTGGAGGGGCGCAAAACGCGCACGACGGAAGTTGTCGTACCCACTGGGCAGGATGGCCGGCCATGGAACATGGTCGGGGGGACGGTCGAGAACTTCAGGTTCTGATCGACACGCAGTGGGGGCTGTTCACGCAGTCGCAGGTCACGAAGTTGGGGTACAGCCGAAATCGAGTCCGCAAGCTAGTGGAGAGTGGCGCGTGGATAGTTGTTCTGCGCGGCGTCTACTCGATCTTCACCGGGCCGTTGACTCGGGATCGGATCCTGATGGCAGCGCTTCTGTACGGAGGTGGGCACGCAATGCTGAGCCACCGCTCCGCAGCCGAAGAATGGGGATTGCGACGGCCCGATCCCGATTCGGCCGTCCACGTCACCGTGCCGTACGGAAAGTCCGCATGCAATCAGCGCCCGACGCTGCGCTCGGTCCCCAGGGTCGGAACGAGGCTGGTGGCGGGCATCGGACTATCGCTGCATCCCGGAGTGGTGGTGCACCGATCTCGTGCGCACCGGCACATCGGCGTACCAGGGGATATGCCGCGAACGACGCTGGTGGACACTGCACTCGATCTGGCGGTGTCGGAACCTACGCCGAGGCAGGCTTTCCACAGCTTGGTGTCGTCGGTGACTCAGCGGCGAATTCGATTGACGGACGTTCGGAAGCAGATCGCTGTCCGCAGGCCGTACCGGTATCTCACAGCGCTGACCGAAGCCGTCGACTTGCTCGCGAACGGCGTTCAGTCTGTTCTCGAACTCGAATATGCGACCAACGTCGAAGAGGCTCACGGGCTCCCTGCTGCCGAACGGCAGAGCGAGATAAAGGTCGACGGGCGGACACTCTACGAGGACGTCGTGAACCGAGTTGGATCTCGTACGCTGACCGTGCGCCTGGACGGTCGTCGGTTCCATTCGATGCAAGAGGTCGCATTCCGCGATCGGCGACGTGACAATGCTTCGGAACTCGCCGGGCGTGCGCGACTCGTTTTCGGGTACGAGGAGGTCAGCAGCGATCCGTGCGGCGTCGCAGGAGACGTGGCGCAGGTTCTTCGACGTGAGGGCTGGGAGGGCGAACTCACGTCGTGCGCGTTGTGCGCCCCTCCAGGTACGCAAAACGCGCACGACACAGATCTTGTGTTAGCTATTGATGTCGGACACAACGGGTAGTGTTCAAGCAAGCCAATATTCGGCAGATTCTCTCGGTAGATAGGACACATGGTGAAGCTGATCGATCGCGTTTCCGCAATCAACTGGAATCGGGTCCAGGACGACAAGGACTCCGAAGTCTGGGAGCGTCTCACCAGTAATTTCTGGCTGCCCGAGAAGGTGCCGGTGTCCAATGACATCCCGTCGTGGGCCACTCTGACCGCCGTCGAGAAGCAGCTGACGATGCGCGTGTTCACTGGACTGACCCTGCTGGACACGATTCAGGGGACGGTCGGTGCCGTCAGCCTCATTCCCGACGCCATCACTCCGCACGAGGAGGCGGTGTACACCAACATCGCGTTCATGGAGTCGGTGCACGCGAAGAGCTACAGCTCCATCTTCTCCACCCTCAGCTCCACCCGCGACATCGACGATGCGTTCCGCTGGTCCGAGGAGAACGTCAACCTTCAGCGCAAGGCCGAGATCGTGCTGAACTTCTACCACGGTGACGACCCGCTCAAGCGCAAGGTGGCGTCGACTCTGCTCGAGTCGTTCCTCTTCTACTCCGGCTTCTACCTGCCGATGTACTGGTCCTCACGGGCCAAGCTGACCAACACGGCGGACCTGATCAGGCTGATCATTCGCGACGAGGCCGTCCACGGGTACTACATCGGATACAAGTACCAGAAGGGTCTCGAGAAGGTCAGCGAGGAGCGGCGCGAGGAACTCAAGAACTACACGTTCGAGTTGCTGTTCGAGTTGTACGACAACGAGGTCGAGTACACCCAGGATCTGTACGACGAGATCGGTCTGACCGAGGACGTCAAGAAGTTCCTGCGCTACAACGCCAACAAGGCACTGAACAACCTCGGCTACGAGGGTCTGTTCCCCAAGGACGAGACGGATGTGAATCCGGCAATTCTGTCGGCACTGTCACCCAACGCCGACGAGAACCACGACTTCTTCTCCGGCTCGGGATCCTCGTACGTCATCGGAAAGGCCGTCAACACCGAAGACGAGGACTGGGACTTCTAGAAACCCATCCTCGCGCCGGGCCGCTCACTCCTTCGGTGGGCGGCCCGGCGCGCGAATGTCTTTGGCCTCCTTCGGCATTCGGCCCTGCTCGCTCAGTGCTCGACGCAGTAGGAACTCGATCTGAGCGTTGGTGCTTCGGAGCTCGTCGGAGGCCCAGCGGGCAAGAGCGTCGTGCACCGCTGGGTCCAGCCGAAGCAGAATTTTCTTACGCTCGACGGCCATGGCTCACTGGTACAGCGATCCGGTGTTGACGACGGGCTGGGTATCGCGATCGCTGCACAACACGACGAGCAGATTCGACACCATGGCCGCTTTCCGCTCCTCGTCGAGTTCCACGACGTGTTTCTCCTCGAGCTTCGAGAGTGCCATCTCCACCATTCCCACCGCACCTTCGACGATCTGCTGACGCGCTGCGATGACAGCTCCGGCCTGCTGGCGTCGCAGCATGGCCTGCGCGATCTCCGGAGCATAGGCAAGACGGTTGATGCGGGTCTCGATCACCTCGACGCCGGCCGATCGCACCCGCGCGTGTACTTCCTCCGACATGGCGGCGGTGATCTCGTCGGCGTTCTCGCGCAACGACATTCGTCCTTCGGCGTCGTACGGGTAGCTACCGGCGATATGACGGACGGCCGATTCGGTCTGGACGGCGACGAACTCCTCGTAATCGTCGACCTGGAAGGACGCCAGGGCGGTATCGGCAACCTGCCAGACGACGATGGCAGAGATCTCGATCGGATTGCCGTCGGCGTCGTTGACCTTCGATTGGCCGGTCTCGTGGTTGCGAATTCGCGTCGAGATGGCCCTGCGGTACGTCAACGGATTGGTCCAGCGCAGCCCCGGTGTACGCAGCGTCCCGCTGTACGAACTGCCGAGTAGCTGCAGAACGCGAGCTTGATTCGGTTGCACCAGAGTCAATCCCATGAGTGCCGGCAGCGAGAGCACGAACAGGACGACTCCGACGACCGTGAGCCCCACCACGGAGAAGACCAGTCCGAGAGCGAACGCGGCGATTCCGCCGAGAAACAGCGCGAGACCGACGCCGAGCATCGACCAGCCCGGCAGATCCCAGCCGGTGCGCTCGGCGATGGTCGTGGTCGGTGTACCCGTCGGCTTCTCGGCGACGGTAGCGGGTGCGGACATGAGAACCTCCCTCTCGATGTTGATAGTAAAGTGATATCACATTACGAATCGAAACAGGGACGGTTCGGTGGAGCTGTGTACTCGGTGCGGCAGGGGAGTCAGCGTCGAAACCATGCCGACGGGTCGTCGGCGATGGCTTTCTCGATTCGCAATCGCGAAGTGGCCGTGAGGTTTTCGGGTAGGCCATCGAGTTCGAACCAGGCCACGTCGAGGTTCTCGTCGTCGGCGACATGAGGAGTGCCGCCGGTGTGGCGAGCGAGGAACGTGATGTCCAGATATTGCGCGACGTCGCCGTTGGGGTAGGTGATGGGCTCTGTCACGTCGACGCTCGTCAGGCGCACGATCGTGGCGTCCACACCGGTCTCCTCACCGATCTCACGCAGCGCGGCGGGTGCAGGTTCCTCGCCGGGCTCGAGGATTCCGGAGACCACGGCCCAGGTGTTGTTGTCTGCCCGCAGAGTCAGCAGCACGCGCCGATCGTCGTCGAGAACGACAGCACTGACACCGGACAACCAGAGCGGTGACGTACCGACGACGCTGCGCAGCGCCTGAACGAAGTCCGGGATAGGCATCGCGTCAGGACACGTAGGCGTTCAGAGAAGCGGACAGGTCGGCCAGAACGGCCCGCGCCGCGACGACCCCGCTGCCCGACCAGACCGTGTCGTTCACCACGAACACCCGCCCGTCGGTGACCGAGCCGAGAGCGTGCCACGCGTCGCCGTCCATCACCTCACGGCCGAAGGTCTCGCCGTCCGGGCCCGCGAATCGCGCGTAGACGATGTCTCCCTCGACGGGCTCCAGGTTCCCGGACTCGACCGAGAAACCACCGTCACGCTGATTCTGTGGCCGCCCCACGCCGACCTCGGCAAGCACCTGGCCCGCGAACGAGTCCAGACCGTCGACCTCGATGGAGTCGGCATCGAATCGGACGACCGACGCCTGCGTCTGGGTCGCGTCGATCTCGCGTCCGACGCGTTCGGCATCCGCGGAGAACGACGCGAGCTGGTCGAATCCTGCCTGGCCTCGACCCAAGGCGGCTGCGGACTGCAGAAAAGTGTCTTTCCATCCTTGTCCGGTCGCGGTGAACACGGTCGGCGCGATGGCAGTCAGCGAATCGTAGGTATCGGATCCGAGAGAATCGGCCCCCAGGATCAGGTCCGGGTCGAGGGCGGCGATCGCATCGAGGTCGGGGGCACCGACCGGGCCGACCGACGGAACCGACGCCAGGCCGGTACCCAGGTACAGCGGTTGGTCTCCGTCTCCCCGGAAGTCGGGGTCGAGCGTGGCAGCGCCGACGACGCGTTCCCAGATCCCGACCGCGCAGCTGGCGTCGAGGCCTGCAGCGTCGAGGACGACGATGCGCTGTGGATCGGCCGGGATGGCACTGATTCCCTCGGCGTGCCCGACGGGGCGCGTATCGCCCTCGACTCCCGTCGGGTCGAGTGGGGCAAGTGCGGGACACAGTCCGACGGTGTCCCGGTTGTTACCGACCACCCCCGCTCCGGCAATGTTCGTCGTACTGCGAACGATGGTGGATGCGTCGTCCTCGGTCGCGGAGTCGGAGCATCCGGTCAACGCCACGGCTGCCATCAGACAGACAGCGGCCGCCGTGCCCGTGGTGTGTGGCGCGAACCGGCGGGGGAGTCGTGGTCGAAGTGGCAACGCGGAACTTCTTTCTGCGGGTCGGGTGGTCTCACACAGTAACGGAAATCGCCTCGCGCAGAGCACTGCCGCGGACCCTTCCCGGCCATCTGTTCGGGAGGTGTTCCAGGGTGTGTCGGAGGGCTCGTAAAGGCCGACGGCGCAGGCAGATCGCCCCCCGAACCATGGTTCGATCGAATCCAATACGACACACGGTAGGACCGGTTCGGCAAGCGTCGGTCCGACGGTCTACGATTCGAGTAGCGCACGACTAGTGACGTCGCCTCGTGATTCGGGGTCGGACGCGCAATCAGGAGGATCTGTGACTGCCCTAGCGCCTAGGCCCGCTCCCGCGGTGGATGCTGCTCGGCCTTTCCCGCCGCGGATGGGACCGAAGGGTTCGTTCATCCACAAGGCGGTGACCACAACCGATCCCAAGGTTCTCGGGATCATGTACATCGCGACGTCGTTCGCCTTCTTCCTCGTCGGTGGACTGATGGCGCTGTTGATGCGCGCCGAGTTGGCCGTGCCGGGGATGCAGTTCCTGTCCAACGAGCAGTACAACCAGCTGTTCACGATGCACGGCACCATCATGTTGCTGCTGTACGCAACGCCGATCGTGTTCGGCTTCGCCAACTACATTCTTCCGCTGCAGATCGGTGCGCCGGACGTGGCGTTCCCGCGTCTCAACGCGTTCTCCTACTGGCTGTACCTGTTCGGTGCGCTGATCACCACGGCCGGCTTCATCACCCCGGGTGGCGCGGCCGACTTCGGATGGACGGCGTACACGCCGCTCACCTCTGCTCTGCACTCGCCCGGTGTCGGTGCCGACCTGTGGATCATGGGCCTCGCCGTCGCCGGTCTGGGAACCATCCTCGGTGGCGTCAACATGATCACCACCGTGATCTGCCTTCGCGCTCCCGGTATGACGATGTTCCGGATGCCCATCTTCACCTGGAACATCCTGGTCACGTCGATTCTGATCCTGCTGGCGTTCCCGCTGCTGACCGCCGCACTGCTCGGCCTTGCCGCCGACCGCCACCTGGGCGCGCATCTCTTCGACCCGGCAACGGGCGGAGTGCTGCTGTGGCAGCACCTGTTCTGGTTCTTCGGGCACCCCGAGGTCTACATCATCGCGTTGCCGTTCTTCGGAATCGTGTCCGAGGTGTTCCCGGTGTTCTCCCGCAAGCCGATCTTCGGTTACTCGGGTCTGATCTACGCGACGATCGCCATCGCTGCACTGTCGATCGCCGTGTGGGCCCACCACATGTACGCCACCGGCGCGGTACTGCTGCCGTTCTTCTCGTTCATGACATTCCTCATCGCTGTTCCGACCGGTGTGAAGATCTTCAACTGGGTCGGCACGATGTGGCGCGGACAGGTCACGCTCGAAACGCCCATGCTGTTCTCGATCGGCTTCCTGATCACGTTCGTGTTCGGCGGGCTGACCGGTGTGCTGTTGGCTTCGCCTCCCATCGACTTCCAGGTCACCGACACGTACTTCGTCGTCGCCCACTTCCACTACGTGGTGTTCGGCACCGTGGTGTTCGCGACCTACGCAGGAATCTACTTCTGGTTCCCGAAGATGACGGGCCGGATGATGGACGAGGCTCTGGGCAAGTGGCACTTCTGGCTGACGTTCTTCGGATTCCACGCCACGTTCCTGGTGCAGCACTGGCTCGGTAACGAAGGCATGCCGCGTCGCTACGCCGACTACCTGCCGTCCGACGGCTTCACCGAACTGAACATCATCTCGACCATCGGTGCGTTCATCCTCGGTGCCTCGACGCTGCCGTTCGTCTGGAACGTGTTCAAGTCGTACCGATACGGTGAGGTCGTCACAGTCGACGATCCGTGGGGTTACGGAAACTCGCTGGAGTGGGCCACCTCGTGCCCGCCCCCGAGGCACAACTTCACCGAGCTGCCCCGGATTCGTTCCGAGCGTCCGGCGTTCGAGCTGCACTACCCGCACATGGTCGAGCGGATGCGGTCCGAGGCGCACGTCGGTCCTGGTGCTCATGGTGGCAAGACCACCGCGGTACTCGAACAGGCCCGCCGGGCTCCGATCGCGACCAGCGATCACGAAGGTTCGGGCGACCCGGATCCCCGGTAGTCCACAGCACAGCGAGAGCCCCTCCCGGCTACCGGGCGGGGCTCTTCGCTTGCGACAATCTTCCCTGCGCGTCCGGCCCGTTCGGCGGCAGTCGCGGGACACGAGCAGGGCACACCAGTAATGGGGGGACAGTGCGAAAGGGAGATTCGGTGAGATCGAGCGACACTGCGGTGTTGGTAACGGTGACGGGACCCGACAAACCAGGTGTCACATCGGTGCTGTTCGCGGCCCTGTCGCGGCACGACGTCAGCCTGCTCGACGTGGAGCAGGTGGTCATCCGCAACAGGCTGACCCTCGGTGTGTTGCTGACCTGTCCACGCGATCCCGAGGCGCTCCAGGAAGAACTCGAAGACGCGATGGCCACCGTGGGCGTCCATGTCGATGTCGAGATCGACGCGGCACAGAACGGTGGACGCACGCTGGCCACGCATGTCGTCGTCGTGCTCGGCCGTCCGGTCACCGCGCGAGCATTCAGCACCATCTCGAGAGAATTGGCCCGGCAGGGGACCAACATCGATTCCATCCGTGGGATCGCGGACTACCCGGTGACGGGCCTCGAACTTCAGGTCACCGCCACCGACACCTCGCCTGAGGCAGACCTCCAGCTACGCACCGGCCTCGCCGCGATCGCAGCGGGAATCGGCGTCGACATCGCAGTGGAACGAGCCGGCATCGCACGGAGGTCGAAACGACTCATCGTGTTCGACGTGGACTCGACGTTGGTCCAGGGCGAGGTCATCGAGATGCTTGCCGCCCGGGCCGGGCGCGAAGACGAGGTACGTGCCGTCACCGAGGCGGCGATGCGCGGGGAGATCGACTTCGCGGAGTCGTTGGAACAGCGTGTCGCCGCGCTGGCAGGCCTCGACGCATCCGTCATCGACGACGTCGCCGACAGCTTGGAGCTGACGGCAGGGGCTCGAACGACCATCCGGACGCTTCGGCGTCTCGGTTTCGCCTGCGGTGTCGTATCGGGTGGGTTCCGCCAGGTGATCGAGGGATTGGCTCACGAACTCGAACTCGACTATGTGAAGGCCAACACACTCGAGATCGTCGACGGGAAGTTGACCGGTCGCGTCATCGGCGACGTCGTCGACCGTGCTGCGAAGGCGACCGCACTGCGGGAGTTCGCCGCCCAAGCCGGAGTGCCGATGGAGCAGACGGTCGCGGTCGGCGACGGTGCCAACGACATCGACATGCTCACCGCGGCCGGGCTCGGCGTTGCGTTCAACGCCAAGCCCGCGCTACGCGAGATCGCCGATACTGCGATCTCGCACCCGTACTTGGACGCCGTCCTGTTCATTCTCGGGGTCACCCGAAACGAGATCGAAGCCGCGGATGCCGTCGACGGGGGAGTCCGCCGCGTCCCGATCCCATGACCGACGCCCCCGCCGTCGGCGACTCCGTCGATCGGGACCGTGCCGGGTCGACGTCCGACACGGCTGAACCCGAGCAGTTCTCGGACGCCAACACGTTCGCCTCGCGTCACGCCGAATTGGCCCGCGGCTACGGCGGTGCCGAGGATCCCGAGGACCCGTCGGAGGTTCTGGCGATGCCCATGGTGCTGCACATACCCAAGGCCGATCCGCCGGTGCGCAACGACCTACTCGAAGCCGCCGCCCGCGCCGTCGTGGCGCTGTGCCTCGACCCGCGGGTCGGTGTCGACGCCTCGTGGCACGAGCCTTTCGTCGTGTGGACCTCGGCGCGGATCAGGAAGGTGGCCCGCCGTGCCCGCGGCGCACAATGGACTGCGGCGCAGGAAGTTCCGGGTGTCACGGTCGAGGTCGGGAACGCTTCGGCCCGTGCTTTCGTGCCGGGTCGCGTCGGCGATCTGGATCCGCGCATCAAGCGTCTTCAGATCGGCGGCACCGACGTACCGGCCGAAGAAGAGTCACCGCCGAGCGCCGGTCCGGTGCTGTGGATCGACGCGTCCCTGTCGATGACGGTGGGCAAGGCCGCGGCGCAGGTGGGTCATGCGTCGATGTTGCTGGCCGGCGCGATGAGCCTCGACGACTGTCGAGCCTGGGCCGATTCCGGTTTCGCCTGTTCGGTTCGATCGGCGGATCCGGAGCAGTGGACGCTCGCGCTGGACGAGGTCCGCGCGGGTCGCGCCGTCGCAGTCCGAGATGCTGGTTTCACCGAAGTGGCTCCCGGTTCGACGACCGTGATCGCTGTCCGGACGTAACGCAGCATCGGCCGGGGGTCCACTGTCGCGCAACTGGCTATCGAACGAGGTATCCAGTGGCCGGACACTGACACCATGCCTTTCTCACCGCTACGCGTCGCCGGCCGTCGTCTCCCGTCTCGCCTGACGGCGCTCTACGTCGGGCTGTGGCTGTACGGCGCGTCCATGTCGCTGATGATCGCCGGTGGGCTCGGCGTCAACCCCTGGGATGTGTTCCACCAAGGTCTGTCGCGGCACCTGTCGCTCAGCTTCGGAACCATCACTGCCATCACCGGCGTGGCGGTGCTCCTGATGTGGATACCGCTGCGGCAGCGTCCGGGTTTGGGGACCGTGAGCAACGTGATCGTCATCGCTGTCGCCGTGGATACGACGTCGGCGATCCTGCCCCATCTGGACGGGCCGATCGTTCGGACACTGGCAATGGTGTCGGGCATCGTCGTCAATGCCTTCGCCACGGCGCTCTACATCGGTGCGGGAATGGGCCCGGGCCCCCGAGACGGTTTGATGACCGGGTTGGTGGCGCGCACCGGATGGTCGATTCGCCTCACTCGCACGGGAATCGAACTGACAGTGGTACTCACCGGCTGGCTGCTCGGCGGAACTCTCGGTGTGGGTACGGTGCTCTACGCGCTCGGGGTAGGACCGCTCGTGCAGCTGTTCATGACTCACCTACCGGCGCTGCGGAACACGAGAACGGTGGAGCCGGTCACCGAAATCTTCGAACCTGCCTCCAGTGCAGTGGTATCGGGTGGGACGCCGTCCACGCGAGAGGAATCGAGGACGGGCACGAATCGAGACGACGACCAACTGGGGCAGGCCAGCGTGATCTCCGCGGGACCGCCGGAATGCAAGATCAGCAACGAACTCGCGTCGTCCACCTGCCCGCCGTCGGAGGCGTAGGAACGCACGTCGGACCCGTCGACCCAGGCGGAGATCGTGCGCACCGAATCGTCGTTCCATCTGTCGTGATCGAATTCGATTCCGGCGGAATCGAACCAGACGAGGTCCGGTCGACCGGTCGGCGTCGCCCGGCCGGTGAAGAACTCCTGCTGACGCAGTGTCGGGGCGCTCGCACGTACGCGCAGCAGGCGCGCCACGAAGCGAATCATGTTCTGGTCCGCGCTGTTCCAGTCGACGGCCCAGGCGTCGGATGCCGGTGCATCGTGAGATACGCAGTAGGCGTTGTTGTTTCCGCCCTGGCTGTGGCCGAGTTCGTCACCTGCGAGCAGCATCGGTGTTCCGGTCGACAGCGTCAGGGTGGCAAGCAGGGCACGGACGTGTCGTCCACGGTCTCCGAGGACGGAGGGATCGTCGGTCGGACCCTCGACGCCGTAGTTGACCGAGGAGTTGTTGTCGGTGCCGTCTCTGTTCTCTTCGCCGTTGGCTTCGTTGTGCTTTCGTTCGTACGAGACCAGATCGTGTGCGGTGAATCCGTCGTGTGCGGTGACGAAATTGATCGACGCCCACGGCAGTCGACCGCTGCCGGCATAGAGGTCCTCGGAACCGGCCAGGCGGGAAGCCAATTCGCGCACTCCGTGATGGCCGGCCCAGAATCCTCGTACGGTATCTCGGTAGCGGTCGTTCCACTCGGACCACATGACCCCGAAGTTGCCCACCTGATATCCGGCACCGGTCGCATCCCAGGGTTCGGCGATCAACTTGACGCCCGACAGCACCGGATCGGTACCGATCGCGGTCAACAGCGGTGCACGAGAATCGAATCGCCAACCGCCCGGTCGGCCGAGCGTACTGGCCAGGTCGAATCGGAATCCGTCCACGCCCATGTCCTGCACCCAGTACCGCAGGCTGTCGCACACCATGCGAACCACGGCGGGAGACGCCGAATCGAGTGTGTTGCCGCAACCGGTCAGGTCGACGTCGGATCCGCGACCGTCGAGCAGGTAGTACCCCGGCGCGTCGAGACCCCGCCAACTGATCGACGGCCCGTCGACCGCGGATTCACACGTGTGGTTGTAGACCACGTCGAGGATCACTTCGATCCCTGCGCTGTGCAACGCGTCGACCATCGTCCGGAACTCGTCCACTTCGTTGCCTCGCACGGCGGCGAAACGCGGATCGGGAGCGAAGTACGCACCCGTGGAGTAGCCCCAATGGTTTCGCATCCCTCGAGCGCGCACGCCGGGTTCGGTGAACGTGGTGTGGACCGGCAGCAATTCGACCGACGTGATGCCCGTTCGAGCCAGGTGTTCGAGTACGGCCGGTTGCGCGAGCCCGAGGTAGGTGCCACGAAGGTGTTCGGGTACGCCGTTGTGGCGCGCGGTGAACGACCCGACGTGCAATTCGTAGAGCACGGTTCTGTCCCAGGGAACGGCAGGCCTCACCGGTCGGTCGCCGTTGTCCGACGGTCCGCGGACGACGCCGAGCGGGAGGTGGCCGAGGGAATCGCGACTGCTGGGGGCTCCGAACGGGTCGTCCTCGTAGGCCAACAGGGCCGCGGGATCCCCGAAGTCACCGGACACCTGTCGGGCGGACGGGTCGAGCAGGATCTTGGCCCCGTTGAATCGTCGGCCCGAGTGGGGATCCCAGATGCCGTGCGCGCGAAAGCCGTACCGCACGCCTGGCCCGACGTCGGGGACGAAGGCATGTCTGATGCCGAAAGTCCGGTTGGTCAACTCCACGCGCCGCTCGCCGCCGTCCGGGTCGATCAGACATACCTCGACGCCATCCGCACCGGGAGCGTGGACTGCGAATTGCGTACCAGTGGGATGCGCAGTGGCACCCAGGGGGAACGGCTGCCCGGGCGGGTTCACGCGAGTGACCCCGTCGACGGGACGGCGGGAGGTGCGAGGTACATCGTCAATGGGCGACACGCGTGCACATCCTGCCGTGTCTGCGCGGGGAGTGTGCGGGAGGATAGGAGCCGTGTCTGAACCGGATCCCGACCTGCTCGTAGATTTCACCGATGTCGTAGTCCGCCGAGGTGGCGTGACGTTGGTGGGTCCCGTCACCTGGAAGGTGGAACTGGACGAACGGTGGGTCGTACTCGGGCCCAACGGTGCAGGTAAGACGTCGCTGCTCCGTATCGCTGCCGCCGAGATCCATCCCACGTCCGGTGTCGCTCACGTCCTCGGTGAGGTGATGGGCAGAACCGATGTCTCGGAACTGCGTCCTCGAATCGGCTTGTCGTCGTCCTCGTTGGCGCACCGAATCCCTGCCGACGAACTGGTCTCCGATCTGGTCGTGTCCGCCGGCTACTCCGTGCTGGGGCGCTGGCGGGAGAAGTACGACGCGATCGACACCGAACGGGCCGTCGAGATGCTCGAGAGCCTCGGGGCCGAGCATCTGGCGACGCGGACCTACGGCACCCTGTCGGAGGGTGAGCGCAAGCGTGTACTGATCGCCCGTGCCCTGATGACCGACCCCGAACTGCTGTTGCTGGACGAGCCCGCTGCCGGCCTCGATCTCGGTGGCCGCGAGGAATTGGTAGCCCGGTTGGCCGATCTGGCCGCCGACCCCGACGCTCCCGCGACCGTGCTGATCACCCACCACGTGGAGGAAATCCCGCCCGGCTTCAGCCACGCACTGCTCCTCAAGGAGGGCGGCGTGGTTGCTCAGGGCCTGGTCGACGACGTCATCACGGCGGAGAACCTGACCGAGGCATTCAGCCAGTCGATCACCCTCGATCGCGTCGACGGTCGCTACTTCGCGCGGCGCACGCGCGCTGCCGGGGCGCACCGCCGCTAGAGCGGACCCCGTGCCCGGGCGCACCGGCTCAGCGGTACGTTGCGGAGATGAGCTCGAGCACCGCCGCCGATTCCGTTCCAGCACGTGATGCGTCGACCGTCATTCTGATCCGTGACGGCCGATCACAACCCGGCATCGAGGTGTTCCTTCTCGAACGCGTCGGCGGGATGGCGTTCGCGGGCGGCATGACGGTATTTCCCGGTGGCGGTGTGGATCCGTCGGATGCGGCTGCGGACATCGAGTGGGCAGGTCCGCCGCCGTCGTGGTGGGCCGACCGGTTCGGTACCGACGAGGGGAAGGCGCAGGCGCTGGTGTGCGCAGCGGCGCGCGAGACGTTCGAGGAGTGCGGCGTGTTGTTGGCCGGTCCGACGGCGGATTCGGTGGTCGCCGACACCGCCCCGTTCTCTGCGGAACGCGGTCGACTGGAACGCCGGGAGCTGTCGTTCGCCCAGTTTCTCACCGACCACGATCTGGTGCTGCGAGCAGATCTGCTGCGGCCGTGGTCGCACTGGATCACCCCGATCGGTGAAGCCCGACGTTACGACACGAGGTTCTTCGTTGCCGTGCTCCCCGAGGGTCAGAACGCCGACGGTGAGACCAGCGAGGCCGCGTCGGTGAGCTGGCGTTCGGCCGAGGACGCGTTGACGGACTGGCGTTCGGGGACCACCGTCCTGCTGCCACCGACGTGGAGCCAGCTCGATGCGCTCGGCCGTTTCGAAACGGTGGCCGACGTTCTCGATCACGAGCAGACGATTGCGGCGGTCCTGCCCGTCCTGACCCGGGAGAACGGCACCGTCCGAGTGGAGTTCGACGGCGAGGACGCGTACTACGCGGGCACGGTGCATCCCTGGTCGGATCGCTGAACTCGGGCGCGGTAGCCTTCGGCCATGGCTGAGTTCGTGACTCTCGAAGTATCCGACGGTATCGGCACCATTCGCTTGGATCGCCCACCGATGAACGCGCTCAATCGTCAGGTGCAGGAGGAGATCCGGGCTGCGGCACGCGAGGCCACCGTGAACTCCGACGTCAGAGCGGTCATCGTCTACGGCGGCGAGAAGGTGTTCGCGGCCGGTGCCGACATCAAGGAAATGGCGGCAATGTCCGTCGTCGAGATGACCGATATCGCGGCGGAACTGCAGTCCGCCCTCGGCTCGCTCAGCACGATTCCCAAACCGGTCGTGGCCGCAGTGACCGGATACGCACTGGGCGGTGGACTAGAGGTCGCGCTCGGCGCAGACCGACGCATCGCCGGAGACAATGCCAAGCTCGGCGTTCCCGAGGTGCTGCTCGGAGTCATTCCCGGGGGCGGCGGCACGCAGCGCCTGGCCCGTCTGATCGGGCCCAGTCGCGCCAAGGACATGGTCTTCACCGGCCGTTTCGTCGGAGCAGAGGAGGCCCTGCGCATCGGTTTGGTGGACGAGGTGGTCGCGCCGGACGAGGTGTACAACGCGGCACGCGCATGGGCGGGGCAGTTCACGACCGGAGCGTCACGCGCTCTGGCTGCGGCCAAGGCGTCCATAGATCAGGGGCTGGACGTCGACCTGACCAACGGACTGCGCGTCGAGGCACAGCAGTTCGCGGCTCTGTTCGCCACCGAGGACCGCACCGTCGGGATGGAATCCTTCATCGCCAACGGACCGGGAAAGGCCGCTTTCACCGGGCGTTGAGCATCGAGGTCGGTGGACGAACTTGTTCCATGGCTACCGGATAGTAGGCTCGCCTCATGACTGCAAGCCCCCACGACGGTGCGAATCGACCGACTGCTTCTGTGACGCCTCTCGTCTCGGCCGAGGCGCGAGACCGCGAGGTCGATCCGGCACCGAATCCGCACGCCACGGCCGAGCAGGTCGAGGCAGCGCGGTCGGACACCAAACTGGCGCAGGTGCTCTACCACGACTGGGAAGCCGAGACCTACGACGACAAGTGGTCGATCTCCTACGACGAGCGCTGCATCGATTACGCCCGAGGCAGGTTCGATCAGGCGGTGTCCGGTGACGCATCGGCTCGAGCGGCTCTGCCGTACGGTCGTGCGCTCGAATTGGGTTGTGGCACAGGTTTCTTCTTGCTCAACCTGATGCAGGCCGGGATTGCCGACAAGGGCTCGGTCACCGACCTCTCACCCGGAATGGTCAAGGTCGCGCTGCGCAACGCCGAGCACCTCGGACTCGATGTGGACGGCCGGGTGGCCGACGCAGAAACGATTCCGTACGACGACGACACCTTCGATCTGGTGGTCGGTCACGCCGTGCTCCACCACATCCCGGACGTCGAGCAGTCTCTGCGAGAAGTTCTGCGCGTTCTCAAGCCGGGTGGACGCTTCGTCTTCGCAGGCGAGCCGACCACGGTGGGCAACTTCTACGCTCGCTGGCTGGGCCGTATCACCTGGGAAGCGACCACTCGTGCCACCAAGCTGCCGTTCCTGGCGGATTGGCGCAAGCCACAGGAAGAACTCGACGAGTCCTCGCGAGCTGCAGCACTCGAGGCCGTCGTGGACCTGCACACGTTCGATCCGACCGACCTCGAGAACATCGCGTTGTCGGCGGGTGCCGAGGCCGTTCAGGCGAACACCGAAGAATTCGCTGCCGCTCTGCTCGGGTGGCCGGTGCGCACGTTCGAGGCTGCCGTTCCGGCAGGCAAGCTCGGCTGGAACTGGGCCAAGTTCGCGTTCAACGGGTGGAAGACGCTGAGCTGGGTCGACGAGAAGGTCTTGCAGCACGTGGTACCGCGAGGCATGTTCTACAACGTGATGATCACCGGAACCAAGCCCGCGCCCCGCGCTTGATTCGTTCCACCACCGTCGGCCGTACGGCCGACGCTGCATCGATCGGTCCCAACCGTGGGCTATGACTTCACCGGCACCGACCTCGACTTCCTGCGAAGCGAGGCCGGTGCCGAGGCACTCGGTGCAGTCGACCGACTCGAGCTCGACGCGCGAACTTCTCTGCGCGATATCGCCTCGGTACGTGCCCGCTACCCCGAGCACGTTGCGGCCCTCGTCGAGACGGTGACGGTGCGGCGGAAAGCGCGGGCGAAGCTGCTGGGATCCGACGGCTGGCTCGTCACCGACGACGCGGTGCAGCAGGCGACGCCGACGACCGTCGCTCGCAGGCGCGCGGACCGCCTGGCCGGACGGCGGGTGCACGATGTCACCTGTTCCATCGGCAGCGAGCTGGCGGCGTTGGTCGACACGACCGAACTTGCTGTGGGAAGTGACCTGGACCCGATTCGGGTGCGCATGGCTGCCCACAACGTGCCCTCCGCGACGGTGCTGCGCGCCGACGCACTGACCCCGACGACACGGGGGACCGTGATCGTGGCCGATCCCGGACGACGCGTCGGTGGTCGTCGACGGCACGATCCCGCAGCGCTCGAACCTCCGTTGCCGGATCTCCTCGACGCGTATCGGGGGCGAGATCTGGTCGTCAAATGCGCTCCCGGGCTGGATTTCGATGCCCTCGATTGGCCCGGTGAGATCGAGGTGGTCTCCCTCGACGGGGGAGTACGCGAGGCGTGCCTATGGTCGGAAGGTCTCGGCGACAGCGGAATTCGGCGTCGTGCCGCGGTCCTGCGATCCGACGGAAGTGCACTCGAGATCACCGACGCCGAGTCGGACGAGATTCCCGTTCGGCCGCCCGGTGAATACATCGTGGATCCGGACGGTGCGGTCGTGCGGGCCGGACTGGTGCGGCATTACGGTGCCAAATTCGGCCTCTGGCAATTGGATCCGAGGATCGCGTACCTGACGGGCGACGCCGTACCCGTCGGCGTGCGTGGTTTCCGAATCCTCGAACAGTCGAAGTTCTCGGAGAAAGTGCTTCGGCAGCAACTCAATCGACTGGGGTGTGGCGCGGTGGAGATCCTGGTGCGCGGAGTCGACGTGGATCCCGCGTTGCTCAGGCCCAAACTCAAACTGCGGGGTCGGGTCTCGCTGTCGGTCGTCATCACTCGCATCGAGCGCTCGGCCGTGGCGTTCGTCTGCGAGCCGGGCGCGGTCCGTCAGCCGGTGTAGGTGAAGATCTCGCCCAGGTAGCTCGCCGTGACGACCTGCCCGTCGGGACCGACGGACGTGCCCACGGTGGTGCCGACGACATCGGGTAGGGGCTGCGAATCGATACTGTCGCCCGTCGCCGCGTCGAACGTGAGCAGAGCCAGCCCGTCGCCGTCGCGAACGACGGTGTGGCCGCGCCCGTCCGCGGATTGTGCTGCTGCCCCGGCCTGTTCGACGTCGTCGCGAACCCACACGCGCTCGGCCGAGTCGCCGTTGTCTCGGAGTCCCATCAGGGTGCCGTCGCCGCCGGCCGGGACGATGGTGCCGTCCGAGGCGATCGATGGACTGCCTCCGATTCCGAGTCCCGTGCCCTCGGTCCACTTCTGTTTCCCGTCCGAGGTGTCGAATGCGGTCAGTCGCCCGTCGACGTCGGCGATGTAGACCGTCGATCCGTCCTCGGAGAGCACCGGGCTCGATGCGACGCCTGCTGGGAGGAGGTCCGAGGACCACCGTTCGACGAGTCCAGGTGCGCCGTCGCGGGAGTACTGCAGCGAGACGAGTTGCGGCGCAATCGAACCCGGTCGCCACAGGGTCAGGTAGATGGCGTCGCTGTCGCGGTCCACCGCGGGCGCGGCAGGCACAGCGCATTCGGATTCACCCGAACTGCACTGGGCGAGTCCGGTGTCCATCGGCTCGAAGTCCGCATCGGGGTCGGTCAAGAAGTCCGGGGCCGGAACGAGATCGAGAATGGGTACTCGCAGTTGGCCGTTCTGGGAATCGAGGACACTGACCTGACCCATCTGGGTGATCGACAGCACGCTGCCGTCGCCCAAGAACTGGGCGGATTTCGGAACACCGTATACCGGTGTACGCCAACGTAATTGCCCGTGATCGTTGTACGAGTTCAGCCCGCCTTCGTCGCCGATGTAGACGTTGATCGCAGAATCGACGGTGGGGGTGGCGGTCACCACGGAAGGGCCGATCCGGTTGCACCAGCGTTTGCGGGCGGACTCGATCTCGAACGAGAACAGATTGCAACCCGATTCCGTTGCGGCAGTGACGAACATCTGACCGTTCGAGCCGATCGATACCGGTGACGTCACGGTGCCGCCGGTGGGTCGAGTCCAGTCCAGCGTCAGTGGAGCACCGACCGATACGTCCGTCGAGCCACTGTTGCGGAGGTTCGCGTGCGCCGCGGGCCAGGAGTCGGGCGAGAGCGGTTCGATGGCAGCAGGTTCCGTGCTGCACCCGGCAAGGGTCAACAGGACCGTCGCAGCCACTGCAGTCAGACCCTTGCCTGCTCCGGACGTCGAACCTGCACCGAACCCGACACGCATTCGAGCACTCCCCATGATGTCCGTTGTGCCCTTTCGATCGGCGGTCGCTCGGCCTGCTGCGCCGATGCCCGGGCATCGGTCGAGAGACAACACTAGCCCGCTGACGGGTGCCGGCAGAGAGCGGGCGAGCGAGAAACTAGGGTGAACGTCCATGACGAGTATGTGGAACGCGCCGCTGCGAACACGCTGGCGCGGGTCGAGACGACGCGACAGCGAGCAGGCGCGGTTTCTCACGCGGGCGTCCCTCGACTGGGTGCTCGCCAACAAGGCCTACACCCCCTGGTACCTGGTTCGGTACTACCGTCTGGCCAAGTTCAAGCTCGCGAACCCGCACGTGATCCTGCGGGGCATGGTCTTCCTCGGCAAGAACGTCGAGATTCACTCCACCCCTGAACTGTCTCGCCTCGAGATCGGTCGGTGGGTCCACATCGGCGACGGCAATGCCATCCGGTGCCACGAGGGTTCGCTCCGCATCGGAGACAAAGTGGTGTTCGGCAAGGACAACGTCGTCAACACCTACCTCGACATCGAGATCGGCGCGTCGACGCTCGTGGCCGACTGGTGCTACATCTGCGATTTCGACCACCGGATGGACGACGTGAACATGCCCATCAAGGACCAGGGAATCGTCAAGGGCCCGGTACGAATCGGACCCGATACCTGGATCGCCGCCAAGGTGACGATCCTGCGGGAGACCAGAATCGGGCGAGGCTGCGTCCTCGGTGCCCATGCCGTCGTCAAGGGTGAGATTCCGGATTACAGCATCGCCGTCGGTGCCCCGGCCAAAGTCGTCCGCAATCGCAAGACGGCGTGGGAGGCCGGCGCAGCCGAGCGAGCGAAGTACATCGCGGCACTCGAGGACATCGCGCGCAAGAAAGCTCTCGGTCAGGCCGAGGCGGCGCGGGAGAGCTGAGCCCCATGTGAGTGGAACCTCGTAGTGGACTACGAGGTTCCACTCACATGGGGTCAGCTGCGATCGGGCAGGGCGCGTTCGACGATGTGCGGGCGACCCAGCGGATGGCGAACCTTGCGCTTGGCTTCGAGGTACACCCGAGCCGTCGACTCCGCGACGTGCTTCCAGTCGAAGTCGACGGTGAGACGTTCCCGAGCGGCGACGGCTCTCTCCTGCGCCGCATCGGCGTTGTCCAACACCCGCCGCACCGCCGCCGTCAGCGCGGCCACATCACCCGGAGCGAAGGACAGCCCGGTGACGCCGTCGACGATCGCCTCGCCGAGTCCGCCGGCCGTCGATGCCACCAACGGAATGCCTGCTGCCGCGGCCTCGAGGGCGATGATGCCGAAGGGTTCGTACCGGCTGGGAAGGACGATGGCGTCGGCGCCGTGCAGCCATCCGAGCAGATCGGAGTGGTTCAGGTTGCCGAGGAACGACACCGACCTGGCGACGCGGTGGGTGCGTGCCAGACCTGCCAGCCACCCGAACTGAGTGCCTTCGCCGGCGATGTGCAGCGTGGTGCCGGGGTGACTTCGTCTGACGCGTGGCAGAGCGGCTATGGCGTCCTGGATGCCCTTCTCGTATTCCAGACGACCGACGAAGAGCAATTTCGCGGGCTCGGAGCGGGGCTGTCGGCGTCGGAAACTCCACGCGGATCCGTCGATGCCGTTGTGAATGACCGAGACCGCCGACTCGGCGACGTCGAACAGGGCTGTGACCTCGTCCTTCATCGACGCCGAGCACGCGATGATCGCGTCGGAATCGTTCGCGAGCCACCATTCGATCGAATGGACCTGGCGGTTGACGGTGCCCGAGATCCAGCCGCTGTGCCGTCCGGCCTCGGTGGCATGGATGGTCGAGACCAGCGGCACGTCGTAGAACTCGGCCAGAGCGATGGCCGGGTGCGCGACCAGCCAGTCGTGGGCGTGGACGACATCGGGCTGCCAGCCGTCGCCGAGGCCGGGTTTACCGAGGGCGACCCCTGCCCGCACCATGGCGTGCCCCATCGCCAGAGTCCACGCGAGCATGTCCTCTCCGAACACGAAGTGCGCCGGATCCTCGGCGACGGCGACCACCAGTACGCCGTCCTCGATGTGGTGGGAGGTGGGATGGGTGGACGCGTCGGTGGCGGTCGGTCGACGCGAGAGGACGACGACCTCGTGCCCGCAGCGCACCAACTCGGTCGCCAGGTGATGAACGTGGCGACCCAGCCCGCCGACCACCACGGGTGGGTACTCCCACGACACCATCAGAACTCTCATCTACGCCCCCCTGGGCCTTCTCGGCGTGCACCGGGCAGTCTGCGTGCGTCCAGCGCCGCGAACAGTCCGTCTGCGTGATTCCATTGCTGCGCCAATTCTTCGGCTCGGGCCGGGTGCTGCTGCGCGGCAGCGATTTCACGTAGCGCATGTGCGTGGACGTGAGCTCGCTCTCGGGCGTATCCGGCCGCGGAGTCCTTGCTGACCATGAACGCCCAGTCGCTGGCCACGGCCATGAGTGTCTCACGCAGAATCTGATCGTCGACTCGATTGCGCAGTTCGGGGCCACCCGCCCGGCTTCGGACGGCACGGGAGGCGTCGACGGCATCGAGCGCGGTCCGGGACACCTCGGCGTTGAGTTTCACCAGGTCGGCGACGTCGTCGCCTGCCCACACGCGCCAGTCCTTGCCCGATCCCCAGGAAGAATCCTGCAGTTCGAGTGGGGCTCCGACGTATCCCCGTTCCCGGGCATCGTTCAACGTTCCGACGGTGACTCCCGCGGCGGGCAGTGCGCGCATCAACTTCTCGAGCCACTGTGGCCCCTCGTGCCACCAGTGTCCGAACAGTTCGGTGTCGAAGGCGGCCACCACCACGGCATCGTGGCCGATCCGCTCGGATTCGGAGATCAATCGCCGACGCACCACGTCGACGAAGTCGGCGACGTGACGGTCCACTGCTGCCGCGGCACGCTCGGGTTCGTAGGGAGCCTTGTCGTTCGAGTCGACGGTGCGGCCGGTGACCCGGGCCGGTTTGAGTCCGGTCGCGTGGTCGTAGGTGTGGAAATCTCGGTAGGCACCGTGGCCCGGGTAGCCGGACTTCGGTGACCAGACGCGGTAGCTGACCGGGAGGTCGCGCCCGAACGCGACGACGTCCGAATCCCACACGGGCCGGCCGAGGGAGGTGTCGCCCCGCATGGCGGGGCCGTCGACCATGAAGTGCGAGACACCTGCGGCCGCGTATTCGGTTTCCATACCGGGGGTGAATCCGCATTCCGGTGCCCAGATACCGCGGGGCGTGGTGCCCCATCGGGCGGCGGCGTCGCGTAGGCCCTCGCTCAGGGAGAACCGCCGCAGTCTTTCGTCGAGCAACGGTTGGAACGGGTGCGCGAGCGGCCCACCCAGCAGTTCGACGATACCCGTGTCGATCAGCGGACGAAGTACTGCCGAGCCGCCGTGTCGCCATCGCGTCTCGAAGCGGTCCAGAGCTGCAGCGGATGCCCGGTGTTCGCGTATCGAGAGCGCGGGGTCGGTTGCCTCGTGCGCGCGTAGCTGCCAGTTTCCGAGCCAATGGTGCATGCCGGCCAGGCAATGTGGATCGTCGAGCTGGGCCGCGAGTACCGGAGTGACGCCGAGCGAGAGGACGTCGGCGTAACCGTCGTCGGCCAGCCGTTCCAGTGCCGCGGTCAGTGGGAGGTAGCAGTCGGCCCAGGACTGGTACAGCCATTCCTCGCCGACGGGCCACCTGCCGTGATTGGCCAACCAGGGCAGGTGGGAGTGCAGAACGAGGGAGAACATGCCCGGCACGGTGGCACCGGATGTCACCCGATCACCGCAGCCGAGCTCTTTCGGGCGACGGCGACCAGGTCGAGGCTGTCGTCGATTCGATCGGCCGCGATGTCGAAGTCGGCGATGGTGATCGCGGCGACGTCCTCGGCGAGTTCGGCAGGCCAGGGTTCACCGGCGAGTGCTCGTTCGATCTGCGCGTCGATGAAGGATCCGCCGTGTTTGGCGTCGAGGGCGGCCAGCGTGCTTCCGTGCCGGACTCCGGTGAGTTCGGTGACCTCGAGGCGGGCGGCGACGAGCAACTCGGTCAGTTCTGCCGCGTCGAGTTCGCGGGTGTGGAAGGGGTTGAGGGGAGTGTCGCGTCCGGGCGAGAAGGTGATGCGGTTCGGTGTGCTGATCAGCAGCGTGCCGCCGGGCTCGAGGACGCGGTGCACTTCGGCCAGGAACGCTCCTTGATCCCAGAGGTGTTCGATGACCTGGAAGTTGACGACGACGCCGACCGAGGAATCCGCGAACGGAAGGCGGTCGAGATTGCCGCGCACCATCGTCACCGCGGGGTAGCGGGCGTGGACGTGCGTCGCGGCCGAGACGTCGTAGTCGAGGCCGACGACGCAGGCCGCAACCTCGGCAATCATGTTGGCTCCGTAGCCTTCTCCCGATCCGGCTTCGAGCACCGTGCGGTCGCGGCACCGCTCTGCGAGGGCACGGTAGACCACCTCGTGACGGCGGAACCAGTAGTTCTCCTCGGCGATGCCGGGCACAGTTCGCTCGCCGGTGAGGGGGAGTGGTTCCGGTGCCGGTGTCCGAGCCGATGAATCGTTCACCGACGGAAGGTTAGTGCCTCCGGCGATGAGGTAAGCCAACGTGGTCTCCATAACAGTCGGGGTGCGGATGTATGGTCGATCGGGCAGGGAGGTAAGTTACCCACCAGTAACTACGGTGGGGTAACCTCGTAGCGGAACGTAGAACTGCACCAACCGTTCGACTTGCAGCAACCGTTAGAACACTCACGATCAGCAGAACATGACCAGGAGGTCGACGCAGACCCATGACGAACATCGTTGTTTTGATCAAGCAGGTTCCAGACACATGGTCCGAGCGCAAGCTCAGCGACGGTGACTACACCCTCGATCGCGAGGCTGCAGACGCCGTTCTCGACGAGATCAACGAGCGGGCCGTCGAAGAAGCCCTGCTCATCAAGGAAGCTCAGGGCGGTGAGGTCAAGGTTCTGTCCGCAGGCCCCGATCGCGCCACCGACGCGATCCGCAAGGCTCTGTCGATGGGTGCGGACAGCGCGGTACACCTCAACGACCCGAGCCTGCACGGCTCCGACGCCATCCAGACCGGGTACGCCCTGGCTGCGGCACTGGGCAACGTCGCGTTCGAGAACGACGAGCCTGCCGATCTCATCATCGCGGGTAACGAGGCCACCGACGGCCGCACCGGCGCAGTTCCGGCGATCATCGCCGAATACCTGCAGATCCCGGCCCTGACGCAGCTGCGCAAGCTGTCCGTCGCAGACGGCAGGGTCACCGGCGAGCGCGAGACCGACGAGGGCATCTTCGGACTCGAAGCCACGCTGCCCGCCATCGTGAGCGTCACCGAGAAGATCAACGAGCCTCGGTTCCCGTCGTTCAAGGGAATCATGGCCGCCAAGAAAAAGACGGTGCAGACCATCACTCTGGCCGACATCGGTGTCGAGGACGGCATCGTCGGCGTCGACAACGCCGGAACGACGGTCACCTCGTCCACCCCCAAGCCTCCCAAGACTGCCGGCGAGCGGCTCACCGACGAGGGCGACGGCGGCGACAAGATCGCCACCTACCTCGTAGGCCAGAAGATCATCTGATCCCGCCCCACCGAGCAATCGAAGACCAACGAGGAGCAAAGTCATGGCAGAAGTACTCGTGCTCGTGGAGCACGTCGAAGGAACACTGAAGAAGGTCAGCTCCGAGCTGATCACCGCGGCCCGCGCACTGGGTGAGCCGTCCGCGGTCGTCACCGGCCCGGTCGGTACCGCCGACAAGGTCGCCGACGCATTGACCGAGGCCGGTGCCGAGAAGATCTACGTCGCCGAGTCCGACGACGTCGACGGTTTTCTCGTCACGCCGAAGGTCGACGTCCTGTCGTCCCTCGCCGAGTCGGTCTCGCCTGCGGCGATCATCACCGCAGCGACGATCGAGGGCAAGGAAGTTGCCGGCCGCCTCGCCGCCCGTCTGGGCTCGGGCTACCACAACGACGTCGTCGCGATCAACGGCGACGGCAGTGCCGTCTACTCCATCTTCGGTGGTGCGTTCACCGTCGAGGCCAAGGCCAACGGCGACGTCCCCGTCCTCTCGCTGCGCCCCGGCGCAGTCGAGGCAGAGCCGAAGGCCGGAGCGGGAACCCGCGAGACCGTCGAGGTCCCGGCGCAGGAAGAGGGCACCGTCAAGGTCACCTCGCGTGACCCGATCGTCGGCGGCGACCGTCCGGAACTGACCGAAGCAACGGTCGTCGTCTCCGGTGGCCGTGGCGTCGGCAGCGCCGACAAGTTCACCGTCGTCGAGGATCTGGCAGATTCGCTGGGTGCCGCAGTGGGTGCCTCGCGTGCCGCCGTGGACTCCGGTTACTACCCGGGCCAGTTCCAGGTGGGCCAGACGGGCAAGACCGTCTCCCCGCAGCTGTACGTTGCACTGGGCATTTCCGGAGCCATCCAGCACCGTGCCGGCATGCAGACCTCGAAGACCATCGTCGCGGTGAACAAGGACGAGGAAGCACCCATCTTCGAGATCGCCGACTACGGCATCGTCGGTGACCTGTTCAACGTCGCGCCTCAGCTGACCGAGGCCGTCAAGAAGCACAAGGGATAGCCTCTCGGCGAAAATCTCTGCTCGACGGGCCCTCATCGCGATTGCGGTGGGGGCCCGTCGCGTTTCGACGGGCGCAATCGTGTTCATGCAAACTCTTCCGACACTTCTCCTCGGCGATGCCCGGTAGTCTTCCCCACTCGTTAGACACACCTCATGACCACTTCCGTCATGAGCTCGACCGCATCGATCGTCCCGGCCACCGACCGCTATTCGCTCGTGTTGTCCACCGACCCCGAACACCGACTCGCGGCGCAGCGCCTGCGCTACGACGTGTTCGCCTCCGAGCCCGGCTTTGCCATACCCACCGACACGGACGGTCTGGACGCCGACCGGTTCGACGATTTCTGCGACCACCTTCTCGTTCGCGACCAGTGGACCGACACGTTCGTCGGTTGCTATCGCATGTTGCCGCCGCAGGCCGCGGTGTCGGCAGGCGGCTATTACACCGCAACCGAATTCGACATCTCCGCGCTCGATCCCGTCGGCATGAACATCGTCGAAATGGGAAGGGCCGCAGTTCATCCCGACCACCGATCGGGGTCGGTCCTCGGCCTGATGTGGGCGGGAATCCTGCACTACCTCGACGTGACGGGATACGAGTGGGTGATGGGTTGCGTGTCGGTTCCGATGCAATCGGCTCCCGGGGAAGCGGTCGGGGCCAACGTGCGTGGTGTTCGCGACCGGCTGTTGGATCGACACGCGACAGCGGTCGACAGGCGGGTCGTGCCCTACCACCCCGTGGTCGTCGACGGCGTCGATCTCCTCGACATTCCGGCGGCGAAGCGAGCGTCCATGCCGCCGTTGATGAACGGTTACCTCCGGCTCGGTGCCTCCATCTGCGGTGAGCCCGCCCACGACCCGGAATTCGGAGTGGCGGATTTCGTCGCGCTCCTCGGCCTGCACGAGGCCAACACCAGGTATCTGGACCGTCTTCGTTCTGCAGCAACGACATTCGAGTCGGGTGCCCGATGATACAACCCCTGGTTCGCGCACACGCCTGGATGCCGTCCTCGCCGTGCAGTGACGGGTGTCTGCCGAAGAATCCGCCCACGGTGCGTCGAATCGTCCTCGTTCTGCGCATCGTTGCGGCAATCGCGGCCTTCGCGCTGTTGCCGCTGTTGGTCGTCCTGGGGGTGCCCTTTCCCCGGGTTCGGCATGCATTGACGCGGCTGGGCGCTCGGATGCTGCTATCGGCCATCGGCATCGATCTCACCGTGCTCGATACACGCTCGGAGCGAGAGCGGTCGCGTACGGCAGGTGGTGCCCTGCACGTCTCCGGACACATTTCGTGGACCGACGTCGTCGTCCTCACGGCAGTGCGCCCGTCGACGTTCGTTGCGCGAGCCGATCTGGTGGACTGGCCGCTACTCGGGCGACTGGCCCGGGCCATGAAGGTGCTTCCCATCGATCGCGCACGACTGCGTGAGCTCCCGGCCGTTGTCGACCAGGTTGCCGACCGAATCCGCGCGGGCGCTTCGGTCGTCGTGTTCCCCGAGGCCACCACCTGGTGTGGGTTGGCCTACGGATCGCTTCGCCCGGCCCTGTTGCAGGCTGCCATCGATTCCGAGACGTGGGTGCAGCCCATCCGGCTGCGCTATCTCGATCGACACGGCGAACCGACCACCGCGACGTGCTTCGTCGGAGACGAGACGATCGGAGCGTCGATCGGCCGCATCTTCCGGCTCGCCGGACTGCGCGCCGAGGTCGAGTTCACCGCCCCGGAAGCGCCCGGCGGCAATCGACACGACCTCGCGCGGCGCTGCGAGGTGGCGATTCGACGCGACGACGGAGTAGAGCCTGCGGAACGACCCCGGAAGGACGTCTACGACCCGACGGTGCACGAGGTGATGGCCGAAGCCGAGCGAAGCCCCAGCGCGCCGACGGTTGCAGCCGCCTGATCCACAGCTGAACCGGGCGACCGTGGACCCACCTCGCGCAGGTAGGTCTGCGGTCGCTCGACCGGGTATCGTCGAGCGCGTTATGCCTTCTGTGCGCAGTACGCCTGCCCCCGCCCCGCCGCAGCCATCGGTGTACCTCGATCACGCCGCGACCACTCCCATGTTGCCGTGTGCGATCGAGGCGATGAACTCGGTGTTCGGCACCGTCGGGAACGCGTCGTCGCTGCACACCTCGGGCCGGTCCGCCCGTCGCCGAGTCGAAGAATCTCGCGAGTCGATCGCCGCGGACCTCGGTGCGCGCCCGTCCGAGGTGATCTTCACCTCCGGTGGTACCGAAAGCGACAATCTCGCCGTCAAGGGCATCTTCTCGGCCCGTCGAGACTCGAACGCCGCACTGACCAGGATCATCGCCAGCTCGGTGGAGCATCACGCCGTGCTCGACGCGGTGGAGTGGCTCGTCGCGCACGAAGGGGCGACTGTCACCTGGCTCCCGGTCGACGACGAGGGCCGGGTCACCCCCGATGTGCTGCGCGCCGAGCTGGCTCTGCACGCAGACGAGACCGCGCTGGTGACGGTCATGTGGGCCAACAACGAGATCGGCACCGTCATGCCGATCGTCGAACTCGCAGCGGTGGCCGCGGAGTACGGCGTTCCGATGCACAGCGACGCCGTGCAGGCCGTACCGCACCTACCAGTGGGATTCGCCGACAGCGGTCTGTCCGCCCTGAGTATCGCCGCGCACAAGTTCGGGGGCCCGCAGGGCGTCGGAGCCCTGTTGCTGGGCCGTCAGGTCCCGTGCGTGCCGCTGTTCCACGGTGGTGGTCACGAACGTGACGTCCGGTCCGGCACGCCCGACACGGCCGGCGTCGTCGCGATGGCGGCCGCACTGCGCTCGACGGTGCAGAATCTGTCGCTGCACGGGGAACGAACTCGCGCGTTGCGTGATCGACTCATCACCGGGGTTCGCGAGGTGGTGCCCGACGCCATCCTCAACGGCCCGGAGGGCGACGGGCGGCTCGCCGGAAACGTGCACTTCACCTTCCCCGGGTGCGAGGGGGATTCGCTGTTGATGCTTCTCGACGCCGCGGGCATAGAATGCTCGACGGGATCCGCCTGCACGGCGGGTGTGGCGAGCGCGAGCCATGTTCTGATCGCGCTCGGGTGCGATCCGGGCGTGGCCCGCGGATCCCTTCGGTTCTCTTTGGGAACCGGCTCGTCCGATTCGGACATCACCACTGTGCTTGCGGCCCTGCCGCAGGTCGTCGAACGTGCTCGTGCCGCCGGACTCGCCGGCGTCGGAGCTCGAGGAGGAAATCGCTGATGCGTGTTCTTGCTGCCATGAGCGGGGGAGTCGACTCCGCAGTCGCCGCGGCTCGAGCCGTCGACGAGGGGCACGACGTCGTGGGCGTTCATCTGGCGCTGTCCACCGCTCCCGGGGCGCTGCGGACCGGCTCTCGCGGGTGCTGCTCGAAAGAAGACGCCGGGGATGCACGCCGAGCTGCCGACGTCCTCGGAATACCGTTCTACGTCTGGGACTTCGCGGATCGGTTCAAAGAAGACGTCATCGACGACTTCGTCGCCTCGTACGCCGCGGGGGAGACTCCCAACCCGTGCCTGCGGTGCAACGAGAAGATCAAGTTCTCCGCGCTCGCGGACCGCGCGTTGGCACTGGGCTTCGACGCCGTCGCGACCGGGCACTACGCGCAACTGCACGACGGAGTTCTGCGGCGTGCGGTGGACGCCGACAAGGATCAGTCCTACGTGCTGGCCGTCCTGAACCGCGGGCAGCTCTCGCGTGCGATGTTCCCCATCGGCGACACCCCCAAGTCCGAGATCCGCGAGGAAGCAGCCGAGCGGGGTCTCGCCGTCGCCGACAAGCCGGACAGTCACGACATCTGCTTCATTCCCTCGGGCGACACCCGGGCCTTCCTCGGCGCACACATCGGCGTTCGTCCCGGCAAGGTCGTCGACTCCGAGACCGGAGCCGAGTTGGCGGACCACGACGGTGTGCACGGCTTCACCATCGGCCAGCGTAAGGGTCTCGGGGTGGAAGGACCGGCCGTGGACGGCCGTCCGCGCTACGTCACCTCGATCGAACCGGACACCGGCACCGTCATGGTCGGTTCGGCGCAGAAGCTGGACGTCTGGTCCATCACCGGAGACCGCGCAGTGTGGACCGAGGGCACCGCGCCCACCGGGCCCATCGAATGCGTCGTACAGGTTCGGGCGCACGGCGGGCTGACCGACGCGGTTGCCGAGGCCGTCGGCGACGGGATGGAGATCCAGCTCCGGGCACCCTTGACCGGTGTCGCCAAAGGGCAGGCAGCGGTGTTGTACCGCAAGGACATTCACGGTGACATCGTGATCGGCAGCTCGACCATCTCGGGCACCCGATCCGAGCGCGAGTGACCCCGAGCACGTTCGGAGGGCTGGCGACCGGCATAGGTTCGTGGCCCGGCACCGACGTTCGTGAGGCCGTCGCCATCGTCCTCGGCGAGCTGGGTGAACTGCCACACGTGGTCGAACTGCCAGGGCGCGGGCTCGGTGCCGACATGATCGGCCGCACCGGAGCCATCATGGTCGACGTCGAACTCGACGTCCGGACGTCGGGCTACCGCGTCGTACCGCGTCCGATGCTGGCCGGTCGCCGTGCGACCGACTTTCTCACCGAGGATCTGGACGTGCTCGAGGAACTGTGGGAGGTCGCGGGACTACGCGGTGCCGGCCGGACCATCAAGGTGCAGGCTGCAGGACCGTTCACCATGGCCGCGCAGGTCGAATTGCGGCACGGACACCGCGCGCTGACCGACCGCGGCGCTCTACGGCACTTCGCGGAATCCCTCGGCGAAGGGCTGCGCCTGCACTGCGCAGAAGTGGCACGCAGACTCTCGGCGAACGTGGTGGTCCAACTCGACGAACCCAGTCTCGCCGCCGTTCTCGCGGGCAGTCTGACCGGGATCACCGGTATCGACTCGGTGCGCGCGATCCCGGAACCGGAGGTTCTGGACCTGCTCGACTCACTGATCGACACCATCGCGTTACCGGTCGCTGTGCACTGCTGTGACGGGGGAGCTCCCGTCGATCTGCTGCGCCGAACCCGAGCCGTCGCGGTGGCCGTGGATGCACACGAGCTGCGCCGAACCGACCTCGATGCGCTGGGAGAGCTGCTCCAGGCCGGCAAGACCCTCGTACTGGGATCGGTGCCGTCGGCAACCCCGGACCGACCACCCTTGTGGCGCGAGTGCGCCGAGCCCGGTGTGAAGTTGGTCGACAGCCTCGGCTTCGATCGTTCGATACTCGCTTCGCAGGTGTCGGTGACGCCGTCCTGCGGCTTGGCCGGAAGCACGCCCGAGTGGGCTCGTCGAGCAACGGCTCTCACCCACGAGGTTGTCGCGGCTTATCGGGACGCACCCGAATCGTTGTGACCACGGACCGGGACATTGTGACGAAACACAGTGTGCCGAGTCGGAATGCCTGGAGCGTCCTGCGGCTCCGTCCCGGGTCGTTCGGGACGCACAACAGGTGTGACATCATTCACACGGCCGTCGGGGGTCTGCTTTGAATCGGTGGGAGTTCGTACATGGCATCAGGTGGTCGCGGCTTCGATGAAGTCGCCTCCCTCCGACGTTCCGGCCGGCATCGACGCGGAGTTCTGGCCAAACTCGCCGCCGCCACGTCGGATTGGTACCGGGCTCCGCACGACTTCGAATGGATCCTCAACCACCGGTCCACTCGTCCACTGACGGGAATCATCCGGGTCGTCTTCGGCACCGCCGTCCTGATGTATGCCCTCACGTCGATTCTCATGTTGTTCAGCGATCTCGGCCCCACCGGCTCGCCGGCAATCGGGTGGGTCTTCTTCGTCCTGTTCACGCAGGTACTCGTTGCCGCACGGTGCGTGTTCGGCCCGATCCCCGGGAAGAAGTTCTTCGTCGGGTTCCTGGCGTTCGGCGACATTCTGACGACCTCGGTGCTGGTGTTGTACGCGCCGGTCGCGTCCTTGATCGGAACGGTGCTGTTCGCCGTCACCGGAGCGTTCTGTACGTATTTCCTCAGTCCTCGATTGCTCGTAGCCCACCTGGTGTGGACGGCGACGTTCATCATCGGCTTCGGTATTCGCACGTTCCTCGCTGTGATGGACGGCGAGGTGGTTGCCGTCGACGGACCGGCGGTCGCGACGGCGACGGTGGTGCTGTTGCTGGCAACGGTGGCGGTACCGGTGTTCGCGCAGGTGGCGTGGACGACGTTGTCCAACGACGCCAAGCGGTCGGTACTCGATCCTCTGACCGGGGTGTACAACCGCCGCGGTATCGACAGTGAACTGCTCGACCTGTGGCAGCTCGCGAACAAACGCGGACTGTCGATGGCGTTCCTGGTGGTCGACATCGACAAGTTCAAGGCCGTCAACGACCGCTACGGCCACAGCCGGGGCGACGAGGTCATCGTCCGGGTCGCGGATCGGCTGCGCAGACTCGCCCGCCACCACGGCGGAGTGCTCGCGCGAACCGGTGGCGAAGAATTTCTGCTGGCCGTCGTCGGACATGCGCAGAGCACCGTCGACCTCGGCGTCGATGTGGTGCGCGTGCTGTGCGACCACCGGGACGACATTCCGGTCACGGCGAGCGTCGGTATGGCACTGCTGCGTGAGGACTCCGCGCTGTGGGACGTGGGCACCTCCGTCGTGGGACGAGCGGCTCGCACGGCGGACGCGGCGATGTACCGGTCCAAGCAGTCCGGCGGGAACAGTGTGGTCGTCGACGAGATCTGACACGGGGATCTGCGATGATCGAGACATGTATCGACTCTCGGACGCCCAGCGGCGCGGTCTGCCCGCCGGTGTCCTGCTCTCGGTGATGGCCTCCGTCCTCGGCGGTATCTACTCCGACGACTTCCTGACCGGATTCGCGCTGACTGCCGGAATCTGCGCGGTGGCGTTGATCGCCGCCACCCTGCTGCTGGGCCTGATGGGCAGATAGCCTTCCGGACGCAGGATCGTTTCGATGTCGGTGCCGTCGGATAATCTTCGTCACGTGCCTGAGCCGACCGAACTGCCTGCAGGAACCGACGATGCCGCCGAGGCTGCCGGAGTCGAACTCGATCCTGCCACCCCTGCCGACCGCGAGCGGTGGCAGACACTGGCCGAGGAAGTACGTGGACATCAATTCCGCTACTACGTACGTGATTCGCCCATCGTCTCGGACGGTGAATTCGATGCCCTGCTGCGCGAACTGAACGATCTCGAACAAGCCCACCCGGACCTGCGTACGGCCGACTCACCGACCCAACTCGTGGGCGGTGGTTTCGCGACGGAGTTCACCGCCGTCGACCATCTGGAACGAATGCTGAGCTTGGACAACGTGTTCGATCACGACGAGCTCCGTGCGTGGGCCAAGCGGGTCGAGACCGAGGCCGGTCCGGATCTGCACTACCTGTGCGAAGTCAAGATCGACGGTGTGGCGTTGAACCTGGTGTACGAGAACGGCACTCTCGTGCGCGGTGCGACCCGAGGTGACGGGCGGACCGGCGAGGACGTCACGCTCAATGCTCGGACGATCGACGACATCCCCGATACCTTGACCGGCAGCGCCGAATATCCGATTCCGGAGCTGCTCGAGGTGCGCGGTGAGGTGTTCTTCCGGCTCGAGGACTTTCAGGCGCTCAACGCGGCGCTCGTCGAAGAGGGCAAACCCCCGTTCGCCAATCCACGGAACTCGGCGGCGGGCTCGCTGCGCCAAAAGAACCCGGCCGTGACCTCGAAGCGGCGTCTCGGCATGATCTGTCACGGATTCGGACGGATGGTCGGCTTCACCCCCGATTCGCAGTGGCACGCCTACGAGGCTCTGCAGGCGTGGGGTCTGCCGATCTCGACCCACACGACGCGCGTGCAGGGCATCGATGCCGTCGTCGAGAAGGTCGAGTACTGGGACAAGCACCGCCACGACGTCGAGCACGAGATCGACGGCCTGGTGGTCAAGATCGACGAGATGTCGTTGCACCGTCGGCTCGGAACGACGTCGCGAGCACCGCGGTGGGCCATCGCGTACAAATACCCACCTGAGGAAGTCACCACCACCCTGCTGGACATTCGCGTCAGCGTCGGCCGAACCGGTCGAGTGACTCCGTTCGCGTACATGACGCCGGTGCTCGTCGCGGGGTCCACGGTGTCTCTCGCGACCCTGCACAACGCGTCGGAGGTCAAGCGCAAGGGTGTTCTGATCGGTGACACCGTCACGATTCGCAAAGCGGGAGAGGTCATTCCGGAGGTGCTCGGCCCGGTCGTCGACGCCAGGACCGGCGACGAGACCGAATTCGTCATGCCCACCGAATGCCCGGAATGCTCGACGCCGTTGGCACCGGCGAAGGACGGCGACGCGGACCTGCGCTGCCCCAATTCGCAGTTCTGCCCGGCGCAACGCCGTGAGCGTGTGTTCTTCGTGGCCGAACGGCAGCGTTTCGACATCGAGGGTCTCGGATACGAAGCGGCGACGGATCTTCTGGCCACCGGTGCGATCGAGGACGAGGGCGATTTGTTCTCGCTCACCGAAGAAGACCTGATGAAGACTGCGATCTTCCGCACGAAATCGGGCGCATTGTCGGCCACCGGGCGCAAACTGCTCGACAATCTGTCCTCCGCCAAGAATCAGCCTCTGTGGCGAGTGCTGGTGAGCCTGTCCATTCGCCACGTCGGCCCCTCCGCTGCACGAGCCCTCGCCGGAGAATTCGGCAGCCTCGAGCGCATCGAAGCAGCGTCCGTCGAGGAGTTGTCGGCGGTGGACGGGGTGGGCGGCACCATCGCGGCTGCTGTGTCCGAATGGTTCGAGGTCGACTGGCACAGGGCCATCGTGGAGAAATGGCGGAATGCCGGTGTGCGGATGGAGGACGAGCGAGACGCCTCCATCGAGCGAAATCTGGAAGGCCTGTCGATCGTCGTCACCGGTTCGCTCGACTCCTACTCGCGCGACGAGGCCAAAGAAGCGATCTTGCTGCGGGGTGGAAAGGCCGCAGGTTCGGTTTCGAAGAAGACGGCGTTCGTCGTCGTCGGTGAATCGCCCGGTTCGAAGCACGACAAGGCCGTCGAGCTCGGCGTACCGGTCCTGGACGAGGCAGGGTTCACGCGTCTGTTGACCGAGGGCCCGGACGCAGTGTCGGAGCCGACGACGGACACCGACGCGTAGCAGTAGGGGAGACCGGGCGAGTTCCGGTGATCAGGTAAGGACGGTTGCGACGATCCCGGCGAGGTAACCGAGCCGGGCTACCTCCGACGGCCTGAACTCGGGCCCTCCCGGCCGGCCGAGCATCAGCACGGTGCCGGTGGTGCCGAGGGGAGCGGCAGCGATCTTGGTGTCCATGTCCCGCCACACCTGAGGTACCCAGTCTGCGTCGGAGTCGAGTGCAGCGGGAGAGGTCAACGGGAACCAGGGCAGTTCGGCGGCGTGTGTTTCGGGTGCGCCCGGGCTACCGACCAGGCGGAACGGACCGTGCGCGTTGGTGGCCACCACGGTGCTCCAGCCCACGCGCAGAACGCGGGGAGCGCCGTCGACCAGAACTTGCAGACGGTCGTCGGATGCCGCTGCGACCCGGTCGATCAGTTCCAGTTCGCGATGGGTGTCGAGAACGCCGGTGTACGGGCGGATCGAGTCGACGCGGACGTCGGTGAGGTTCTCGGCTGCAGTGATCAGTGTGTCGGGAAGCGAACCGGGCGCAACGTCGACCACCAGGTCGTCGACCGCGTAGCCGTCGCCGCGTTCGATGACGTCGAGCGAGAGGATGTCCGCTCCGACCGAGCCGAGGGCCACGGCCAGCGATCCGAGGCTGCCCGGCCGGTCGGGCAGCTGCACGCGGAGCAGGTAGGACATGGCACGCTCCCTTTCGACGTCTGGCGTAGTTCAGGGAACACTGTGCACCCCCGGCGCGAGCAATCTTTGCATCTTCGACCTGGCCGGCTCGACACGCAACGCGGGACGTGACAATTCTGACACTCGTGCGGGCGAGATCGGCGGCCGATCGAGACCGCTGACCGGGAGTGAGGTCGGCGAAACGGTGCGCACTAGGCTGGACCGCGTTCGCGGACCTGTGCGGTTCGCTCTGCGCAAATACGGGGCCGGTTCCTGCAGGCCCCACTCCTACTGTGTGAAAGGGGTCTACGCGGTGCCCGATATCTCCCGCGACGAGGTCGCTCACCTCGCCCGGCTGTCGCGCTTGGCTCTCAGCGACGCCGAACTCGACGAGTTCGCCGGCCAGTTGGATTCGATCCTCCATCACGTCAAGACCGTCGCCGAGGTGGCGACGGACGACGTTGCGCCGACAGCCAACCCCAGCGACATCGTCAATGTGACGCGTCCCGACGTGATCGTTCCCGGTCTGACGCCGGAGCAGTCGCTGTCCGGTGCACCGAATGCCGAGGAGGGCCGTTTCGCGGTGCCGCAGATTCTGGGAGAGAGCGAATGACCGACCTGACCAAGCTCGACGCGTCCGAGCTCGCCGACCGTATCCACTCGCGTGACGTCAGTGCGGTGGAGGTGACCCGGGCACATCTGGATCGGATTGCCGAGGTCGACGGCGACCTTCACGCTTTTCTGCATGTGGCGAGCGCGCAGGCGCTGGCCGCGGCCAACGACGTCGACGCCGGGCTGGCCGCGGGCTCGGCACCGGCCTCACCGCTCGCCGGGGTGCCGTTGGCGCTCAAGGACGTGTTCACCACCACCGACATGCCGACCACCGCCGGCTCGAAGATTCTCGACGGGTGGGTGTCGCCGTACGACGCGACGCTGACCTCGAAGCTGCGAGCCGCGGGCATTCCGGTTCTCGGCAAGACCAACATGGACGAGTTCGCGATGGGCTCCTCGACCGAGAACTCCGCGTACGGACCGACCAAGAACCCCTGGGACACCACCCGGATTCCGGGCGGCTCGGGAGGCGGAAGCGCGGCTGCGCTCGCCTCGTTCCAGGCACCGTTGGCCATCGGCACCGACACCGGTGGATCCATCCGGCAGCCCGCGGCACTGACCGGCACCGTGGGAACCAAGCCGACGTACGGCAGCGTCTCGCGGTACGGACTCATCGCCTGCGCCTCCTCGCTGGATCAGGGTGGACCCTGTGGTCGTACGGTGCTCGACACCGCGTTGCTGCACGAGGTCATCGCGGGTTACGACCCGCGGGATTCCACGTCGGTCGACACCCCGGTTCGTCCCGTCGTCGAGGCGGCCCGAGAGGGCGCTCGCGGCGACCTGACCGGAGTGAAGGTGGGTGTGGTCAAGGAGTTGCACTCGGACAACTATCAGTCCGGTGTCATCTCGTCCTTCGACGCCGCAGTGGCCGCATTGACCTCACTCGGTGCCGAGGTGGTCGAGGTGTCGTGCCCCAACTTCGTCCACGCATTGGCTGCGTACTACCTAATTCTCCCGTCCGAGGTGTCGTCCAACCTGGCTCGGTTCGACGGAATGCGGTACGGCCTGCGTGCGGGCGACGACGGCCACCACAGCGCCGAGTCGGTCATGGCCACCACCCGCGCTCAGGGGTTCGGGCCGGAGGTCAAGCGCCGCATCATGATCGGCACCTACGCGCTGTCGGCCGGTTACTACGACGCGTACTACGGGTCGGCCCTGAAGGTCCGCACCTTGATCGCGCAGGATTTCGACGCGGCATACGAGAAGGTGGATGTGCTCGTATCGCCGACGACCCCGACGACGGCATTCCCGTTGGGCGACAAAGTCGACGACCCGATGGCGATGTATCTCAACGATCTGTGCACCCTGCCCACCAACCTCGCCGGCCACTGCGCGATGTCGGTGCCGTCCGGTCTGGCGTCCGAGGACGGTCTGCCGGTGGGTCTGCAGATCATGGCTCCCGCGTTCGCAGACGAGCGGCTCTACCGCGTCGGCGCTGCGTACGAGGCTGCCCGCGGCGATCTGCGGTAGTTCGAGGTGCTGCATCGGTGGGCCGCCCGGTTGGCGCATCTGCCCTTGCTCGGTGGAGCGGTCCCGGTCATCGGATTGGCGGCGGCCACGGTGCTGGCGATCGTGGCCGCCGGTGCGATCGTGGTTAGCATCCGCCGTGGCCGTCCGCTCGGCTCGCCCGTCGGTGGGCTGAGCGCACTGGGCCTGGCAGCGGCGCTCCTGGTGGCGACCGCCGTACTGACCAACCTGACGGTGACGCGGTACCCCACGGCCGCGTCGGCACTCGGGCGTGCGCCGGTCGTGCACGTCGAAGGACACGGCCGGTTGTTCGACGTGGAGGTGCCCGGCACGGTGTCGCAGTTCCGTGCTCGTCCGGCGACGGTCTATCTCCCGGCCGCGTACGACGACGGGGCGGACGACCTCCCGGTACTGGTGTTGCTCACGGGACAGCCCGGCCATGTGGTCGACTGGATCGAAGGTGGTCGACTACCGCAGACGATGGACGCGTTCGCGGCACGTCACGGCGGCGTCGCCCCGGTTGTCGTCGTCGCAGACGGGCTGGGGGACACCGAAGCCAACCCGATGTGCATGGATTCGGACCTCGGTAATGCTGCGACGTATCTGACAGTCGATGTCCCGCAGTGGGTTCGGTCGAACCTCCACGTGTCCTCGGACCCGCGATCCTGGGCGGTCGGCGGGTACTCCTACGGCGGAACCTGCGCCCTCCAGCTCGCGACGACGGAACCGTCGGCGTACCCCACATTTCTCGACATCTCCGGTGAGGACGAACAACGTCGTGGCACCAGAGCGGAGTCGGTCCTTGCTGCGTACGGGGCGGACACACCGGCCGACGAGGATCGGTTCGATCGTTCTACGCCTTTGAACGTACTCTCCCGCAACAGCTTTCCCGACTCTGCCGGTGCCTTCGTCGTCGGAGCCGACGACGAGGAGTTCAGGCCGCAGACCGAGCGGGCCTACCGGGCAGCCGCCGCCGCGGGCATGGATGTGCACTACAGCGAGCTGCCGGGAGGACACTCGATGCAGGTCTGGGCTCCGGCGCTCGATCAGGAGATGGACTGGCTCGGCAATCGGCTCGGTCTGCTCGGCTGAGGTTCAGCACTCCCTTTCAGCGGCAGCGAGCCATGGCCTCACCCTGGTCGGTCCCGTATCTATGGCCGTGGCCCGACGTGACATCCAATGCGGCGAGCAGGTCGACGGATGTCTGCAGGAAGCCGACGACAGGCAACCACGGCGGCCGTGGGGCGTCGAGCGTGAACGTCGTCGTATCCGGCGGCGACCACAACAGATCGAGAGACCATCGCGCGACGGGGTCCGAGGAGTTGGCGAGGACTGCGGCACCGTCGGTGTCGACCGATCCCGCGGGCGGGCCGGCCCAGACCGCCCCGCAGAGTGACGAAATGTTCTGTCGCACAGCAAGGTACGCATCACTTCCTGCAACCGAACCCAGGCTCTGGCCGTACACGACGACTTTCGGTGTGGTCGGCTCCGCCGCCGCTCGGGTGGCGACCGCTCGAACCACGGCGTTCGCGGACCGGCGGGCGTCGTCCTCGGCGAACAGGAAGGTCGCCCAACTCGGCTTGTCGGAGTACTGCACCGCCACCGTCGCGACGTCACCGCCGAACGTTCTTTCGGCCCCGGTGATCGCATTCTCGTCCACCCAGCCGGACCCGGTGGGAATCGCGACCACGACGACGCTGCGTTCGAAGGCTCCAGCCCGTTCCATCTCGGAGACGGCCAGTGCCACACGCTCGTCCGGTGTCGCGGCCGACTCGAGTCCCACGTACGTCCGTACGGTATCGAGATCCTGCCCTCCCGACGCGAACGCGCGGCCCTCGCGTCCCAGCGTGCGCCACGGCGCCGAGGATCCGGGACCGCCGGATCTCGTCTCCGATGTCGGGGCGGCCACTGCGTCGTCCATCGCCGAGTTCGAGGCCGAGTACGAGGCCGACAGAGTGGACCGCACGAACGGAACGGCCAGGGTGTACGACAATGCAGCGACCGTGACGAGCAGTGCCACGCAACGGTTCCGGCCCAGAGCGGAGAAGATTCGCCGGAGCGCGCTACCGGCTCCGCACAGTACGAGCGCAACGCACAGGGCACCCCCGGTAACGTCGACGGCGTAGCTCCAGCTCACCGGCTCGACGTCCATCGCGGCTCGTAATCGATTCTGCCACTGCATGTTCGAGGCCAACGCGACGCCCGAGATCAATGCAGCAGTGACGACGGTCCACGCTCGTAGCCGTAGCGACGCGGGCCGTCGTGGCCCGAACACCCGTCGGCCCGCACATGCGACCGTCAGAGCGAGTGCCACCATGAATCCGGTGAACAGGGCCGCAGTGACGGCGGAGCGGGGCAGAAGTGACGGAGCCGAGGAGATCGCCACAGCCGCTGCAACGGACACCGACGTGCCGAGTCTCGGCAAGCGAAGACGGTTGGGCGACTCGACATCCGATGCGACTGGGGTCTCGACCTCGCGGTCCGGGATGGCCGTGGTGGACATCAGCGTCGGTCCGTGCGGGTCGGGGTCATCGACACACGTCGGTACCGCGCGACAACGGACGCGATCAGCAGCGTCAGCGCCAGCACGGCTCCGAACAGTGTCAGGGGCATGGCGGGTTCGGCGACCGGTGCACCGAACGATTGTCGCCAGGAATTGAGGTCGACTGCCGTTGCCGCCACGACCGCAGCTGCGTCGCAGATCTGCCGGGACCCGTCGTCGGTGCGATGGTGACAGGCGTCGTGCATGCGACTGTCGAGTTGGGCGTCGATCGCCCTGCGCCACTGTGGGTCGACGGTCGTGCCCGTCGCGTTCGCGTAACGGAGGAGGTCGTAGCCCAGGTCGTGGGCTCGGCACGCAGCCTCGAACTCGGGTGGCAGTGGGATCGGGGACGAGCAATCCCCGCCGGGATTGCTCGCCATCCCGTCCTGCACCGCGGGCCGGTAGCCCATGACGTCTGCGAAGTCGCTCGGGATGGTCGACGCAGCGTCCTCGGCGGGTTCGGTGACCAGTGCACGAACGGTCTGTGCCACGGGGGAGCGACGGTCCTCGGTGGGTGACGACGTTGCTGCTCCCGTCGTGGCGGTCACGACGACGATGGCAGCTGCCACGCACATCAGGGTGCGAGATATGTTCCGGCTCATGAGGATCGACGCTAAGTTCGGCCGGCCGAGGCAAGCATCGCTCCGAGGTTCGGCTGTGGTGAGTGCCCCCGGGACCGGTTCGACGCGGTCCTGATACCTCCGAGCCATGCCGAACCGATACCCCGGTACGAGGACGCCGGCGGTCGATGCTGCCTAGGCTCGAGACGTGCGAAAGAAAAGGTCGACGAGTCTCGAACTCGGGGTACGTGCTCGGCGCCGGGTGCCCGAGCAGATCGGCGGCGTCCGTTCAGTCGACGTGCTGATCATCGCGGTGACGGCAATTCTGTACTCGATCGCGTGGCCGACACTGACGGTCACGCATCAGGTTTCGGTTCCGTTGCTACCGTTCGTCGCAGCGTTGGCAGCGTTTCCGTTCGCTCTGATCAGACTCAATCCCGCGATGGGGTGGGCGGTATCGTCGCTGTCCGCGTTGGTGATTCCGGCGGCGTTCGACCGCGTTCCGGATTACGACTACCCGTGGCAAGTGGTGCACATCCTCGTCCTGTTGGCGTTGCTGTTCGCGGTCGCGCTGCGTTCTCCGGCGCAGGTGCTGTTGGTGGCGTGGTTGGCCAGCATGCTGGTGTTCTTCGCGTACATGCCGGGCTCCGACGGAATCGGGTGGTCGGTGGGCCTGACTGCCGTGGTCGTGTTCGGGCTGCTGATCCGGTGGCTCGTTCTTTCGCGCAGGCAGCTCGCGCAGCAGGAGGAGGTCAGCGAACTCGAACGCACTCGCCGCACGATTCTCGAGGAGAGGGCGAAGATCGCCCGCGATCTGCACGACGTCGTGGCACACCACATGTCGATGGTCGTCGTTCAGGCCCAGAGTGCGCCGTACCGACTGGACGACGTGTCACCGGCCGCGGCTCGAGAATTCGAGTCGATCGGCGCGAGTGCACGCGAGGCGCTCAACGAGATCCGGGGGATGCTCGGGGTACTGCGTAGCGATGGAGCGCAGATGCAGGACGCGCCCGCGCCGAGTGCACTGGATCTCGAACGCACATTGCAGGCAAGTCGCAGAGCGGGCATGAATGTGCGGTGGGCCATCGCCGGTACCGTCGAATCGGTCTCGGAGACAACAGGACTGGCCCTGTTCCGTATTCTGCAGGAATCGCTGTCCAATGCCGCGCGCCATGCGCCCGAAGCCGAGGTGGAGGTGGATATCGCGATCGGCCCTGCCGTCGTGGACATGACGGTGGTCAACGCACCGGCTCCGAACCCGAGCATCTCCCGCACTCCCGGAAGCGATTGCGGCGGGCACGGAATCGCGGGAATGCGCGAGCGAGCGCAGGCCGCACACGGCCGGCTGCATGCCGCCCCTCTGCCCGGCGGTGGGTTCGAGGTTGCGGTTCGTGTGCCGACCGGAATGTCGACTCCGCCGGCAACGGCTGACGCCGGCGACGCGGTTTAGGCTGTCACGCGTGGTTACAACGGTGTTCATCGCCGACGATCAAGCGATGGTGCGGCAGGGGTTCGGTGCACTGCTCGGCGCTCAGGACGACATCTCGGTCGTCGGCGACGCCGACAACGGTCGCACCGCGGTCAGCGAGGTAGCGCGGCTGTTGCCGGACGTAGTGCTGATGGACGTGCGCATGCCCGAGATGAACGGGCTCGACGCGGCCCGCGCGATCCTGTCCGCGTCGCACGCGTCGCCGGTCCGTGTCCTGATGCTGACGACCTTCGACATCGACGATTACGTCTACGAGGCCCTGGCTCTCGGGGCCAGCGGATTCCTCCTCAAGGACGCGGCGGCCGAGGAACTGATCAGAGGCGTACGAGTCGTCGCGGCAGGCGATGCGCTGCTGGCACCGTCGGTGACCCGACGCCTTATCTCCGACGTCACGACCCGTCGCGGAGCGCGGAGGAACACTCCTTCCCGCCTGGCCGATCTGACGCCGCGCGAGCGCGAGGTTCTCGAACTCATCGCGACCGGCATGTCCAATGCGGAAATTGCAGGTGCGCTGTTCTTGGCCGAACAGACGGTCAAGACCCATGTGGGCAAGGTCCTGAGCAAGCTCGGGCTACGCGACCGCGCGCAGGCGGTCGTGCTGGCCTACGAAACCGGTGTCGTCACGCCCAAGTGAGGCCGACCGGTACCGGCGCGCGCGGGGACCCACGCCCGATTAGGCTGATGTTCGTCACTTCGGTCCGCTCCGCGGGCCTGCGAGCAGAGAGGCCAAAATCGATGCGCATCGGAGTTCTGACCGGAGGCGGCGATTGCCCAGGGCTCAATGCGGTGATCCGCGCTGTCGTTCGCACCGCCGACGCGCGATACGGCTCCACGGTCGTCGGATTCCAGGACGGGTGGCGCGGGCTTCTCGAAGACCGTCGGGTCCAGCTGCGCAACGACGACCGCAACGACCGGCTGCTCACCAAGGGCGGCACCATGCTCGGGACGGCTCGAACCAACCCCGACGTGCTGCGGGCCGGTCTAGACCGAGTCAAGCAGACCCTCGAGGACAACGGCATCGACGTGTTGATTCCGATCGGCGGTGAAGGAACTCTGACGGCAGCTGCGTGGCTGTCGGAGGAGGGCGTACCGGTGGTCGGTGTCCCCAAGACGATCGACAACGACATCGATTGCACCGACGTCACATTCGGCTTCGACACGGCGCTCACCATCGCCACCGATGCGATCGACCGACTGCACAGCACCGCCGAATCGCACCAGCGAGTGATGCTGGTGGAGGTGATGGGGCGACACGCAGGCTGGATCGCGTTGCACGCGGGATTGGCCTCGGGCTCGCACATGACTCTCATCCCGGAGCAGCCCTTCGACGTCGAAGAGGTATGCACGTTGGTGCGCAAGCGTTTTCAGCGGGGCGACTCCCACTTCATCTGCGTCGTGGCCGAAGGGGCCAAGCCCGTCGAAGGGTCGATGCAATTGCTCGACGGCGGTATCGACGAATTCGGTCACGTCCGATTCACCGGAGTCGCACATCAGCTCGGCGTCGAGATCGAACGTCGCATCAACAAAGAGGTACGCACCACGGTGCTCGGTCACGTGCAGCGCGGCGGCACTCCCACTCCGTACGACCGTGTGCTCGCAACGCGATTCGGTGTCAACGCCACCGATGCTGCGCATTCCGGAGACTTCGGAAAGATGGTGTCGCTGCGCGGTGCCGAGATCGGCCTGGTGTCGTTGGCCGAGGCCACCAAACAACTCAAGCGGGTCCCTCAGACCCGGTACGACGACGCGGCAGCGTTCTTCGGCTGACCCCGAGGCGATCGGTGCCCGAGGACACGTGGTTACTCGGGTGGCGAATACAATGCATAAACTACGGAGCATGACTGCTGCAACCGTCGATCTGATCGATTACGACGATGTGCTCGCCACGTTCGACCCCGTGCTCGGCATGGAGGTCCACGTCGAGTTGGGTACGGCCACCAAGATGTTCTGTGGTTGCCCCACCGCGTTCGGTGCGGAGCCCAATACGCAGGTGTGCCCGGTGTGCCTGAGCCTCCCCGGCGCACTGCCGGTGGTCAACGCTGCTGCGGTGGAGTCGGCGATCCGTATCGGGCTGGCGCTCAATTGCTCGATCACTCCGTGGGGACGGTTCGCGCGGAAGAACTACTTCTACCCGGATCAGCCTAAGAACTACCAGATCTCGCAGTACGACGAGCCGATCGCCACGGAGGGTTACCTCGACGTCGTGCTCGACGACGGCAGCACGTTCCGCGTCGAGATCGAGCGTGCCCACATGGAGGAAGACACCGGCAAGTCGACGCACGTCGGTGGCGCAACCGGACGAATCGAGGGCGCGTCGCATTCGTTGCTCGACTACAACCGCGCCGGTGTGCCCCTGGTGGAGATCGTGACCAAGACCATCACCGGTACCGGGGCGCGGGCACCGGAGGTGGCGCGGGCGTACGTGACCGCATTGCGTGACCTGTTGAAGTCGTTGAACGTCTCGGACGTGCGGATGGATCAGGGTTCGTTGCGCTGCGATGCCAACGTCTCGTTGATGCGGAAGTCGGCCACCGAGTTCGGTACTCGCACCGAGACGAAGAACGTCAACTCGCTCAAGAGCGTCGAGGTCGCCGTGCGCTACGAGATGCGCCGTCAGGCTGCGGTGCTCGAATCCGGCGGCGAGGTGACGCAGGAAACCCGACATTTCCAGGAGTCCGACGGCACGACCACGGCGGGCCGGAAGAAGGAGACCGCGGAGGACTACCGCTACTTCCCGGAACCCGACCTCGCTCCCGTGGCCCCGGATGCGGCGTGGATCGAGGAGCTGCGAGCCACTCTGCCCGAGCTGCCGTGGTTGCGCCGCGGGCGAATTCAGAAGGACTGGGGCGTCTCCGACGAGGAGATGCGCGACTTGGTCAACTCGGGTGCTCTCGAACTCGTGGCGGCGACCGTCGACGCGGGCGCGTCGGCGCAGGCTGCGCGGTCGTGGTGGGTGTCTTACCTGGCGCAGCAGGCCAACATCGCCGGCGTCGAATTGGGGGATCTGGCGATCACTCCGGCTCAGGTGGCCGAGGTGGCAGCCTTGGTGGCCGACGGCAAGGTCAACAACAACGGTGCCCGTCAGATCGTGGACGGCGTCTTGGCCGGTGAGGGCGAGCCCGCAGAGGTGATGTCGGCGCGGAACCTGGTGTTGGAGAAGGACGACACCAAGCTCCAAGCCGCCGTCGACGAAGCACTTGCCGCGAACCCCGGTGTGGTGGACAAGATTCGCAGTGGCAAGGTCCAGGCCGCCGGTGCCATCGTCGGCGCGGTGATGAAGGCGACGCGGGGACAAGCCGATGCCGCCCGAGTCAAGGAACTCGTGCTGGCGGCGTGCGGTCAGTCCTGATCGACGCATGAGCAGGGCGGCCGGGCAGCGATTGCTGCCCGGCCGCCCTGGTCGTTCGAAGGAGCTGTCGGATCAGTCGAAGCCGCCACCACCGCCGGCAGGGAACGGCACCTTGACGACGCGGTCGTCGGTGGGGCCGACGGCAGTGCCGTTCTTGTTCACCGTCCCCACCAGAATCTGACCGTCGCTCGTGCTGGTCGCCCCGTTCAACTGCCCGTACTTGTCCTGGATCAACAGGGTCGGCTCGGCGGACACCGCTCCGGTGTTCGGGTCCGTGGCCAGTGCTGCAACAGCTTTCGCTGTGGTGAGAGCAACCGCGACGCCGCTCTGACCGGCGGCGCACCCGGCCACACCCGGACGGTCGGGCCAGGTCCACACCGGGGAGAACACTGCTCCCAGCTTGTCGATGCGCTGCAGGCGATCCTCGGTGGCGGTGCGGTCGGTGACGTAGATGTTCCCGCTGCCGTCGGTGCACACGTCGCCCGCTGTACCGATGCCACTGAGCGCGATACCCGGACGCGGGGGAGTGGGAGTGGGCGACAGTGATGTCACGCGTAACAGCTTGCCGGACAACGAGTTCGGGTTGGCGGCGGCCACGGCATCGCCGTTGTCACCGGTCAACACCAGAAGTTCGTTCGGCGTGTAGAACTCGAGGGAACCTCGGACTCCCGCGGCCCCGCGGGGGATCCCGGTCAAGATGTCCTTGGGTACGTCCCCCTGCGCGAGCCGAACGACCCGCGTATCCGACGCCGTCGTGATCAACGCGTAGAGCAATTTGTCCTCGGCGTACGTGGGCGAGAGAGCAATGTCGAGCAGACCCCCGTCGCCCGTGCCGTCGACGGGGATCGTGGCCACCTGCTGTGGCGTCCGGCCTGCGGTGACCTCCATGATGCGGCCGGTCCTGCGTTCTGCCACGAGGCTGCTCTGGCCGTCGGGAAGAGCTACGAGTCCGCCCGTGGTGTCGAGGCAGGTGGCGATCACTGCCGGGTCGGGATCCACGCACGGTCCCGAGACGGGCTGTGGGGCGTTCGGACCCGCCGGGGGCGAGGTCTCGCTGGGTGTGGTGGGTTTGAGCTCGGCAGCTCCGACATCCGGCGCGGGGGTGAACGGGGACGAGTTGGAGTCGTCGAATCGGGCGCACCCGGCGAGCAGAACAGCCGTCGTCGACAGGGCGACGACAGCCGCGCGGGCAGTTCGTGACGATGCTCCGAGCGGCTTCATGGTTCGAACGTTACGGAACGTCGAGTTCGACGCGCCACGCGGCCGTGAGCGTCAACGTCGGTGGCGCGGGGTTGTCGGCCTTAGTGTGGGGAGGTGACCGATACACCGCGTGACCCCAACCAGCAGGATCCCTCGTACGAACCGGCCGAGAGCCCGTACGACAACCCCACCGAGAAGATTTCGCCCACGCGTTCGGGTTCCGACGCGTCCGGTGCATCGACCACAGCGTTCGGTGCGCAGCGTTCGGATCGTCTGCCCCGAACCGACGACGAGTTGGACTTCCCGAATTCCTCCGCATCCGACAAGCGGAGCACCGATGCGGCACCGACAGAGAAGATCCCGACGTACCGCCCGTCGGCCTTCGCCGACTCGCCGACCCAGACGCCTACGACGGCCGGTGCCACCTCGAACGCGTACTCGGATCGTCCGACGGAGTATCTCGGTGAGTCCTCCGATTCGGCAGTCGCCGCCCCGGCAGCCCCGGTGCGCACCGAGACCGTGGAAGTTCCGGCCCGACGCGGCACCACCGATCTGGGCCTGTTCGTCCTACGCGTCGCCATCGGAGCAGTGTTCCTCGGGCACGGCTTACAGAAGCTCGTCGGATTGTGGAACGGTCCCGGGCTGGACGGATTTCAGAATCTCCTGGAGGAGTCCGGGTTCCGATACCCGGAGATCCTCGCCATCGCGGCCGCGGCCGGCGAAACCCTCGGCGGCGCACTGCTGATCCTGGGACTGGCGACGCCGCTGGCCGGTGCAGCTGTGTTGGCGACCATCATCAACGCCTGGTGCTTCAAGCAGGTGGCGGAGCCGGGGCTGCAGTTCTCCGGTGCCACCGGCGTGGAGTACGAAACCGTTCTCGGCTTCGCGGCCGCGGCCATCATTCTCACCGGACCCGGAAAGATCGCGTTCGACGGCCGCCGCGGCTGGGCGACCCGCCCGCGCATCGGATCGTTCCTCGCACTCGCAGTGGGAATCGCTGCGGGCGTATGCATCTGGATCTTCCTCAACGGAGCGAATCCGGTCGTCCGCTGATCCGGTCGACAACCAACCTTGTGAGTGGTTCCTCGTAGCCTGCTACGAGGAACCACTCACATGCTTTTTCTGCTCAGGGCACGTAGCGCACAGCACCCTTGTCCGCGGATGTCGCCAGTGCGGCGTAGGCGCGCAGCGCCGTCGTGACCGGGCGCTGTCGGTCGACCGGCTGCCACGGCCGCTCGGACGCGAGCATCTTCGCGCGTCGAGTCTCCAGAGTTTCCTCGTCGACGAGGATCTCGAGCGTGCGCGTGGCGACGTCGATGCGGACCTGGTCGCCGTTCTCGACGAGGCCGATCACGCCGCCGGCCGCAGCCTCGGGGGAGATGTGTCCGATGGACAGGCCCGACGTACCGCCGGAGAACCGTCCGTCGGTGATCAGGGCACAGACCTTGCCCAGACCGGCACCCTTGAGGAACGCCGTCGGGTGCAGCATCTCCTGCATTCCCGGTCCACCCTTGGGTCCCTCGTACCGCACGACGAGCACGTCACCGGGTTGGATCTTCTTCTGCAGGATGGCCGAGACGGCTTCTTCCTGAGACTCGACGACCAGCGCAGGTCCCTGGAACGAGAAGAGGTCCTCGTCGATGCCCGCGGTCTTCAGAATCGCGCCGTCGACGGCAATGTTGCCGCGCAGCACCACCAGACCGCCCTCGACCGTGTAGGCGTGTTCTAGATCGCGGATGCAACCACCCGCGGCGTCGGTGTCGAGGGAGGACCAGCGATTGCTCGTGGAGAACGGTTCGACGGTTCGGACACCGCCGGGAGCGGCATGGAACAGCTCGATCGCCTCGTCGGATGCGGCACCGGAGCGGATGTCCCACGTGTCGAGCCACTCGTCGAAGCTCTTCGTGTGGACGGTCGAGACGTCGGTCTCGAGCAGATTCGCACGCCGCAGTTCACCCAGCAGGGCGGGAATTCCACCCGCCCGGTGCACGTCTTCCATGTGGTAATCCGAATTGGGGGACACCTTGGCCAGACACGGCACCTTGCGGCTGATGCCGTCGATGGTGTCGAGATCGAAATCGACCTCGCCCTCCTGCGCCGCCGCGAGCGTGTGCAGCACGGTGTTGGTCGAGCCGCCCATCGCCACGTCCAGTGCCATCGCGTTGCGGAATGCCGCCGGGGTGGCGATGTTGCGGGGCAGCACCGACTCGTCCTCGTCCCGGTAGTACTTGATCGCCGCCTCGACGATGGTCGTGCCGGCCCGGGTGAACAGGGCGCGGCGGGCCTCGTGGGTGGCCAGAGTGGAGCCGTTGCCGGGCAACGCCAGCCCGAGCGCTTCGGTGAGGCAGTTCATCGAGTTGGCGGTGAACATGCCCGAGCAGGACCCGCATGTAGGGCACGCGCTGCGCTCGACCTCGTCCAGGCCCTCTTCGGATACGGCATCGTTCGCGCTGGCAGAGATCGCGGTGATCAGGTCGGTGGGTGCCTGCGCGACCCCTCCGACGACCACCGCTTTACCGGCCTCCATCGGCCCACCGGAGACGAACACCGCCGGGATGTTCAATCGCATGGCCGCGTTGAGCATGCCGGGGGTGATCTTGTCGCAGTTGGAGATGCACACGAGTGCGTCCGCAGTGTGGGCGTTGGCCATGTACTCGACCGAGTCGGCGATGATCTCGCGGCTGGGCAGCGAGTACAGCATGCCCCCGTGCCCCATGGCGATTCCGTCGTCGACGGCGATGGTGTGGAACTCGCGAGGGACTCCGCCTGCCGCGCGGACGGCGTCGGCGACGATCTCGCCGACGTTCTTCAGGTGAACGTGGCCGGGTACGAACTGGGTGTACGAGTTCGCGATGGCGACGATCGGTTTACCAAAATCCGAATCGGTCATTCCGGTGGCGCGCCACAGCGAGCGCGCGCCCGCAGCATTGCGTCCGACAGTGGTGACCCGTGAGCGTAGCGGCGGCATAGTGCAGTTCCTCGTTCGTTGCAGCGGTGATCGCATTGAGGAGATTACTCGGCCGCTCGTCAGCGATCCTTCGGTGCCTGTTCGTCGTCGTGCTCGGCATTCTCGGCCTCTGCGCGTGCCTGATCCTCCGCCGCAGCTGCCGCGGCATAGGGGTCGGTGATGCGACCGCCGCTGGCGGCCGCGAGTTGGGGGAGCCGATCGAACCGCACGAGCGGAAGTGACTTCTCCGTCTTGTCGGTGAGCACCACGCGTGCCCAGCGGCGATCGGGGAAGTGCAGTCCGACCACGGACTCCCACTCGATGACGTCGGAGCCGATGAAACGGCGGGCCGTGATCGCCTCGGGAGTGATGACGGTGCGCACACGCAGCACCCAGATGCACGCGACGATCGGCAGAATCAGCAGCCAACCCAGTGCGGCGGGCCAGCTCGCCGCAGGCAGAGAGGTACTGAACAGGAGCAACCCGACGCCGATCAGGGCCAGACGCGGGAGGCGGATGACCTGCCTGCTCGACGGCGGTGGCCCGTCGGCACTGTTCGGTTGCTCGGAACCGGTGTGGGATGATGGCCGAGGTGGTTCGGACTGCTGCGAAGACGACACCCATTCATCTTCGCATTGCATCTACGCGATCTCACATAATGGGATTGCGTCGTGACGAGTTTGACTCTTCCCTGTGCGCGCGCCTACCGTTCAGTGCGTGAAGCGGAATTGGATACTCGTAATCGGCCGGCGCGTCAACGCCTGAGCCGGTTGTTCAAACTCGCATCGACGCGCCACCCTCGTACAGCTCACGCTGACGGGGGTTTTTTCTTGCCCAGAGATCGCCCAGCAATTTCACATTCCTGAGGAAGCAATCAGTGAGCGCACCAACCGCACGCCCAGGGCCCACGACACGTAAGTCGGGGACAGCCACGAGCCCGTCGACCAGCAACCCGTCCGCAGACGCGGCGACCAACGGATCGCGACGCCACGTCGCACCCGAGAAGGTCAGCGGCGCACAGTCGGTCGTACGAGCTCTCGAAGAACTCGACGTCGACACCGTATTCGGCATTCCCGGTGGCGCGGTTCTCCCGGTCTACGACCCGCTCTTCGACTCCGTCAAGGTGCGCCACGTGCTCGTTCGCCACGAGCAGGGTGCGGGTCATGCCGCCACCGGCTACGCCCAGGCGACCGGCAAGGTCGGCGTCTGCATGGCGACGTCCGGCCCGGGCGCGACCAACCTCGTCACCCCGTTGGCCGACGCGCAGATGGACTCGGTTCCCATCGTCGCGATCACCGGTCAGGTCGCCCGCAGCCTCATCGGTACCGATGGGTTCCAGGAAGCCGACATCTCGGGTATCACGATGCCCATCACCAAGCACAACTTCCTGATCACCGACGGTGCGGACATCCCGCGCATCATGGCCGAGGCGTTCTACATCGCCGCGTCGGGTCGTCCCGGTGCCGTCCTCGTCGACATCCCGAAGGATGTGCTGCAGGCGCAGACCACGTTCTCGTGGCCGCCGGAAATGCGTCTGCCCGGCTACCGCCCGGTCACCAAGCCGCACGGCAAGCAGGTTCGCGAAGCGGCACGCTACATCGCCGATGCCAAGCAGCCGGTGCTGTACGTCGGTGGCGGCGTCATCAAGGCCAACGCCTCGGCAGAACTGCTCGAGCTCGCAGAACTGACCGGCATCCCGGTCGTCACGACGCTGATGGCGCGCGGGGCATTTCCCGACACCCACCAGCTGAACCTGGGCATGCCCGGTATGCACGGCACCGTCGCGGCGGTCGCCGCTCTGCAGCGCAGCGACCTGCTGATCACGCTCGGTGCCCGGTTCGACGACCGCGTCACCGGTCAGCTCTCGTCCTTCGCTCCCGATGCCAAGGTCATCCACGCCGACATCGACCCGGCCGAGATCGGCAAGAACCGATACGCGGACGTGCCGATCGTGGGCGACTGCGGCGAGGTCATCACCGAGCTGATCGAGGCCCTGCGGGCCGATCGCGCCACCGGAACGACTCTCGACCTCGAGCAGTGGTGGGTCTACCTCGACGGCATCCGCAAGACGTACCCGTTGAGCTACGACCGTCCGTCCGACGGTTCCATGTCTCCCGAGTTCGTCATTTCCTCGGTCGGCAAGTTCGCCGGTCCCGACGCGATCTACTGCGCCGGCGTCGGCCAGCACCAGATGTGGGCCGCGCAGTTCATCAACTACGAGAAGCCGCGCACGTGGCTAAACTCCGGTGGTCTCGGCACGATGGGGTACGCGGTTCCGGCCGCCATGGGAGCCAAGATGGGCCTGCCCGACGCCGAGGTGTGGGCGATCGACGGCGACGGCTGCTTCCAGATGACCAACCAGGAGCTTGCTACCTGCGCGGTCGAGGGAATCCCGATCAAGGTCGCGCTCATCAACAACGGCAACCTCGGCATGGTTCGGCAGTGGCAGACCCTGTTCTACGAGGAGCGCTACTCCAACACCAATCTCGGAACTCACGGTGCCGTGCGCATCCCCGATTTCGTCAAGCTGGCCGAGGCTTTGGGCTGCGTCGGTTTGCGATGCGAGCGGGAAGAGGACGTGGATGCGGTGATCGCTCAGGCACGCGCCATCAACGATCGTCCGGTCGTCATCGACTTCATCGTCGGTGCCGACGCCCAGGTGTGGCCGATGGTGGCCGCCGGAACGGGTAACGACGAGATCATGGCCGCCCGCGGCATCCGTCCGCTGTTCGACGAGGACGAGACCGTGGGCAGTGAGCCAGGACTCGACGACGCGATGGAGCGCGAGCAGGCGCCGCACCCGATGAACAACGACGCGAAAGGCACGGACCTGTGAGCACCAGCCATACCCTCAGCGTTCTCGTCGAGGACAAGCCAGGTGTGTTGGCGCGCGTGGCCGCGTTGTTCTCGCGCCGCGGCTTCAACATCTCCTCACTCGCGGTCGGCGGCACCGAGATTCCCGATATCTCGCGCATGACGATCGTGGTGACGGTCGACGAGTTCCCGCTCGAGCAGGTGACCAAGCAGCTCAACAAGCTGATCAATGTCATCAAGATCGTCGAGCAGGACGACGATTCCTCGGTGGCGCGCGAGTTGGTCCTGATCAAGGTCCGCGCCGATGCCAGCGTTCGGAGCGAGGTCATCGAAACGGTGAATCTGTTCCGCGCCAAGGTCATCGACGTCTCTCCCGAGGCGGTGACGGTCGAGGCGACGGGCACCCGCTCCAAGCTCGACGCGTTGCTGAAGATGTTGGACCCCTATGGAATTCGAGAAATAGTTCAGTCGGGAGTCGTTGCCGTCGGACGTGGACCGAAATCGATCACTGCGTCGCGTTAGCGGCCCCGGTGACGAACATGCGTAAAACCCAAGAGGAAAGGTAACAACCAGTGGCAGTCGAGATGTTCTACGACGACGATGCTGATCTGTCGATCATCCAGGGCCGCAAGGTCGCTGTGATCGGCTACGGAAGCCAGGGCCACGCGCACTCGCTCAGCCTGCGCGACTCCGGCGTCGATGTTCGCATCGGCCTGGCGGCAGGCTCGAAGTCCCGTGCCAAGGCGGAGGAGCAGGGCCTGAAGGTCGGAACTCCCGCAGAGGTGTCCGAGTGGGCCGACGTGATCATGGTGCTCGCACCCGATACCGCTCAGGCCAAGATCTTCTCCGAGGAGATCGAGCCCAACCTGAAGGACGGCGACGCGCTGTTCTTCGGCCACGGCCTCAACATTCACTTCGACCTGATCAAGGCTCCGGAGTTCGTGACCGTCGGCATGGTTGCCCCCAAGGGCCCCGGCCACCTCGTGCGTCGTCAGTTCGTCGACGGTAAGGGTGTGCCCGCGCTCATCGCCATCGATCAGGACCCGAAGGGTGAGGGTCAGGCCCTCGCGCTGTCGTGGGCCAAGGGCATCGGCGGCACCCGCGCAGGCGTCATCAAGACCACGTTCAAGGAAGAGACCGAGACCGACCTGTTCGGTGAGCAGGCCGTGCTGTGCGGCGGCACCGAAGAACTCGTCAAGACGGGCTTCGAGGTCATGGTCGAGGCCGGCTACGCACCCGAGATGGCGTACTTCGAGGTGCTGCACGAGCTCAAGCTCATCGTCGACCTCATGTACGAGGGCGGCATCGCCCGCATGAACTACTCGGTGTCCGACACCGCGGAGTTCGGTGGGTACCTCTCCGGACCGCGCGTCATCGACGCAGGCACCAAGGAGCGCATGAAGGCCATCCTGGCCGACATCCAGTCGGGCGAATTCACCCGTCGCCTCGTCGCCAACGTCGAGAACGGCAACACCGAGCTCGAAGGCCTGCGCAAGGCCAACGCCGAGCACCCCATCGAGGTCACCGGCAAGAAGCTGCGCGACCTCATGAGCTGGGTCGACCGCCCGATCACCGAGACGGCCTGATTCTCATCGAATCGCGTTGTCACGCAATCTGATCGAAGGGCACCCCCGGATTGCCGGGGGTGCCCTTCGGTGCGTGAGTCCGGTGGCGTCACCGTGTGACGTCTCGGGCCTCTAAACTGTTCGTGCTGCACAGCCCGCCGAATTTTTCCGACCACGTCTCGAACCGATATAGGGAGTTTTTCACGTGAGCCAGCCAGGCCGTCCTGTCGTTCTGATCGCCGACAAACTTGCGCCGTCCACCGTCGAGGCACTGGGCGACGGCGTCGAGGTTCGCTGGGTCGACGGTCCGGATCGCCCCGCGTTGCTCGCTGCAGTTCCCGAGGCCGACGCCATTCTCGTGCGGTCCGCGACCACGGTCGACGCCGAGGTGCTCGCTGCCGGGACCAACCTCAAGATCGTCGCCCGCGCCGGTGTCGGCCTGGACAACGTCGACGTACCCGCAGCCACCGAGCGCGGCGTCCTCGTCGTCAACGCACCGACCTCCAACATCCACACGGCCGCCGAGCATGCGGTGACGTTGCTTCTCGCGGCCGCGCGCCAGATCCCCGCTGCCGACGCCACTCTGCGTCAGCACGAGTGGAAGCGCAGCAAGTTCAACGGTGTCGAGATCTTCGGCAAGACCGTCGGCGTCGTCGGACTCGGCCGTATCGGCCAGCTGTTCGCGCAGCGTCTGGCCGCGTTCGAGACCCACATCATCGCGTACGACCCCTACGTCTCGGCAGCGCGCGCGGCGCAGCTCGGAATCGAACTGGTGAGCCTGGACGAGCTGCTCGAGCGGGCCGACATGTTCTCGGTGCACCTGCCGAAGACGCCGGAGACCAAGGGCATCATCGGCAAGGAAGCCCTCGCCAAGACCAAGCCCGGGGTCATCGTCGTCAACGCCGCACGCGGTGGACTGGTCGACGAGCAGGCACTGGCCGACGCCATCACCTCCGGTCACGTGTTCGCCGCGGGCATCGACGTCTACGCCTCCGAGCCGTGCACCGACAGCCCGTTGTTCGAGCTGCCGCAGGTCGTCGTCACTCCCCACCTCGGGGCATCGACCACCGAAGCGCAGGACCGAGCGGGCACCGATGTGGCCAAGTCCGTATTGCTGGCTCTCGCAGGCGAATTCGTGCCCGACGCGGTCAACGTCAAGGGTGGGGCCGTCGGCGAAGAGGTATCGCCGTGGCTCGAAATCGTGCGTAAGCAGGGTGTGCTGCTCGGAGCCCTGTCCGACGAACTTCCCACCTCGTTGTCGGTGGACGTTCGCGGCGAACTCGCGAGCGAGGACGTGCAGATCCTGAAACTGTCCGCGTTGCGCGGACTGTTCTCGGCCGTCATCGAGGATTCGGTCACGTTCGTCAACGCTCCGTCGCTCGCCGAGGAGCGCGGTGTCACAGCAGAAGTGACCACCGCTCCCGAGAGCGAGAACCACCGCAGTGTCGTCGACATTCGCGCCGTCTACGGTGACGGATCGGTCCTCAACGTTGCCGGCACTCTGACGGGCACCTCGCAGGTCGAGAAGATCGTCAACATCAACGGCCGCAACTTCGACCTCCGCGCCGAGGGCAAGAACCTCATCGTCAACTACGCGGATCAGCCCGGCAGCCTGGGTCGAATCGGCACTCTGCTCGGCGACGCCGGAATCGACATCCAGGCCGCAGCACTGAGCCAGGACTCCGAGGGCGACGGTGCCACCATTCTGCTGCGCGTCGACAAGGACGTTCCGGCAGAGCTCAGCGCGAGCATCGCCACCGCTGTGGGTGCCTCCACCATCGAGCTGGTCGACCTGTCCTGATCGCTCGCAGCCGATCGGACCGACACGAACTACGAGGAGTGAAATGAAGCTGGCCGTCATCGCCGGGGACGGAATCGGACCGGAGGTCGTCGCCGAAGCGCTTGCCGTTCTCGACGTGGTCGCACCCGGAGCCGAGAAGACCGAGTACGACCTCGGGGCGCGGCGTTACAACGCCACCGGAGAGTTGCTGCCGGATTCGGTGTTGGCAGAACTGCGTGAGCACGACGCAATTCTGTTGGGAGCCATCGGCGATCCGTCGGTGCCCAGTGGTGTGCTCGAGCGTGGGCTGTTGCTGCGGGCGCGATTCGAGCTCGATCACCACATCAATCTGCGGCCGGCCAAGTTGTACCCGGGCGTGGTCGGTCCGCTGGCCGGGGACAAGCAGATCGATGTCGTCGTCGTTCGGGAGGGTACCGAGGGTCCGTACACCGGAAACGGTGGTGCGCTGCGCGTCGGCACGCCGCACGAGGTGGCCACCGAGGTCAGCGTCAACACTCGTTACGGCGTGGAGCGCGTGGTGCGCAACGGTTTCGAGCGGGCGCTGACCCGCAGGAAGCACCTGACGCTGTTGCACAAGACCAACGTGCTCACGTTCGCCGGTAGCCTGTGGGCCCGCACGGTCGAGGCAGTCTCGGCGGACTTCCCGGACGTCGAGGTCGCGTATCAGCACATCGATGCCGCGATGATTCACCTCGTCACCGATCCCGGCCGGTTCGACGTGATCGTCACCGACAATCTGTTCGGCGACATCGTGACCGACCTCTCGGCTGCCGTCACCGGCGGAATCGGTTTGGCCGCAAGTGGAAACATCGACGCCACCGGTACCAACCCCAGCATGTTCGAGCCGGTGCACGGTAGTGCGCCCGACATCGCGGGACAGCAGAAGGCCGATCCGACCGCTGCCATCCTGTCGGTGTCCTTGCTACTCGATCATCTCGGCGACGCGGCGGGGGCCGCGCGAGTAGAAGCCGCTGTCGCAGCGGATCTCGCCGAGCGGGGAACCACGGCCGCGTCGACGAAAGAGATCGGCGCTCGGATCGCCGCTCGCCTGTAACTCTCACGCCACGACATGCCACGGTGGGCCGACAGCCCACCGTGGCATGTCGTGTATCACGGGCAGGTCACCCCTTGGGCACGTCAGCGGGCGCGGTCTGCACCGGCGCCGGACGTCTCGTCCGTGGGCTCGGGTGCCGGATCGTCGGGCACGATCGGTACGGAGAGCGCGGGAAAGACCGCCGACACCAGGAACGCCACGGGGAAGCTGATGGCCGCGATCGCCCCGAACACCGGCGGCACAGCCGAGGCGAACACGTACTGACTCGTGTTCTGTACCCCGAGAGCGCGTCCGCTCCAATACGGTCCCGAGATTTCCGCGACAGCAGTGAACGCGAGGCCGTTCGGGGCAACGGTGGCGACGGACGCGACGACGAGCAGGACGATGGCGGCGGGGGAGTCGAACCAGTCGGCGATGCCGAGCCCGAGCATGCTGGCGGCGGCCGTCACGGCCACCCACCGCAAAGGCCGCATGCGGCTACCGACACGATCGGACAGCGCGCCCACGCTCATCCGACCCAGTGCGCCGAGAATCTGGGTCAGCGTGACGAGGACACCCGCGGCCGCGGCCGTCCAGCCTCGGTCGGTCATCAGCCACACGAGCGCATACGTCCACACCACGTACTGCGGCACCACCAACAGGATGGACGTGGCGTGAATGCGCCACAGTTGGCTGCTGTTGCGGTACGGATTGTCGAGCAGACCCTGCGCCGCCGCATCGGTGCGATTCGGACGGGGAGGGTCGACCACGGCCAGGCACAGCAGAGCGCTCGCAGCGCAGACGGCAGCGGGCACGAGCAGGGCCGCGCCGACGCCGTGGTCACGTGCGACAGGCGGGATGGTCAGTGCCGCGACGGCCACGCCGAGGGGAACCGACATCTGTCTGATGCCCATGGCCAGCCCACGACGGTGCGGCGGAAACCACCCCACCACGACGCGTCCGCTCGCGCTGTTCGCGCTGGCCGCAGACATACCGCCGATCAACAGCAGGGCGGCGAGCGCCGGAATGGACGTGCTGACCACAGCAGCCAGGCTCGCGGCAGCGGTGAGCCCGAGCCCGATCACCAGAACGAGACGTTCGCCGATGCGGTCGACGAGCACGCCCCATGCGATGAGGGTCAGCATGATGCCCACGGTGGGCATCGCAACCACGAATCCTGCAGTCGCAAGTCCGAGTCCCCGGTCGTCGTGCAGGGCCGGAATGAGAAATGCAGCACCGTTGATGAAGACGGCACCGGCAGTCTGCGCGAGCATCCCGAGCACGAGCATGAACCACCGTCGCGTCTCGCCGATACTGGACAGCTGCTTCGTGGCGCTCATTCCGGCCTCTCGTCTCACTATGTGAACACATAATCTTGCTATCTGGATACAGATCGAAACATTACACCGGCGAAAGATCGACGGACCGGACGGCATCGGCGTGCGAAGAATGGCGGTCGATAGACTTTCGACATGCGTCTCGGTCGAATTGCAAGTCCTGATGGTGTGGCATTCGTGAGTATCGAAGGTGAGGGGGATGCCCGGACGGCCAAGGAAATTGCCGAACATCCTTTCGGCACACCGACGTTCACGGGTCGATCGTGGCCACTGGCCGACGTGCGACTGCTCGCACCGATCCTCGCCAGCAAGGTGATCGCCATCGGTAAGAACTACGCCGCGCACGCCGCCGAGATGGGTGGTGAAGCACCGGAGACTCCTGTCATCTTCATCAAGCCGAACACCTCCATCGTCGGTCCGGGTGCGCCCATCGTGCTGCCTCCGTCGTCGAACGAGGTGCACTACGAAGGCGAACTCGCCATCGTGATCGGTCGTCCGTGCAAGGACGTGCCCGCCTCCAAGGCGTACGACGTGGTGCTCGGATACACCGTCGCCAACGACGTCTCGGCACGCGACCATCAGAAGCACGACGGGCAATGGACCCGGGCGAAGGGGCACGACACGTTCTGCCCCCTCGGGCCGTGGATCGAGACGTCCCTCGATCCTTCCGACCTCGAGATCAAGACCGAGGTCGACGGCGTCGTCAAGCAGCAGAGTCGTACTTCGCTTCTACTGCACGATATTCCGAAGATCATCGAGTGGGTGTCCGCGGTGATGACCCTGCTGCCCGGAGACGTCATTCTGACCGGAACGCCCGAGGGTGTCGGCCCCATCACCGACGGAGACAGTGTGTCGATCACCGTCGAGGGAATCGGTACCTTGACCAACCCAGTCGCAGCGAAGAAGTAGGACAACGATGACCACAGCAGCAGATGTCCGCGTTCGGTTCTGCCCGTCGCCCACCGGCACACCGCACGTCGGTCTGGTCCGCACCGCCCTGTTCAACTGGGCGTTCGCGCGACATCACGGCGGCACCTTCGTCTTTCGGATCGAGGACACCGACGCCGCTCGCGATTCCGAAGAGTCCTACGCAGCGTTGCTCGACGCGCTGCGATGGCTCGGTCTGGATTGGGACGAGGGCCCCGAGGTGGGCGGTCCCTACGAGCCCTACCGCCAGTCGCAGCGACGAGACCAGCATGTGGCTGTCGTACAGCAACTGCTCGATGCCGGCGAAGCCTACGAGTCGTTCTCGACGCCCGAGGAAGTCGAAGCGAGGCACAAGGCCGCCGGGCGTGACCCCAAGCTCGGCTACGACAACTTCGACCGCGACCTGACGCCGGAGCAGCGGCAGGGATTCCTCGACGAGGGCCGTGGGGCCGTGGTGCGGCTGCGCATGCCCGATCACGATCTGACGTGGAACGACCTCGTACGCGGCGAGACCACGTTCAAGGCGGGGACCGTACCGGACTTCGCCTTGACTCGCGGCAACGGAGTTCCGCTGTACACGTTGGTCAATCCGGTCGACGACGCACTGATGAAGATCACGCACGTGCTGCGCGGCGAGGACCTGTTGTCGTCGACGCCTCGACAGCTCGCACTGTACGAGGCCCTGATCCGAATCGGTGTGGCCGACCGCACCCCGGAGTTCGGACATCTGCCGTTCGTGATGGGCCAGGGCAACAAGAAGCTGTCCAAGCGTGACCCCGAATCGAACCTCTTCATCCACCGCGACCGAGGCTTCGTCCCGGAGGGGCTGCTGAACTACCTGGCGCTGCTCGGGTGGGGCATCTCCGACGATCACGACGTGTTCTCGCTCGACGAGATGGTGGCGGCGTTCGAGATCTCGTCGGTCAATTCCAACCCTGCGCGCTTCGACCAGAAGAAGGCCGACGCGATCAACGCCGAGCACATCAGGATGTTGGCTGCAGACGACTTCGCGGCACGGTTACGCGAATTCCTCGTTGCTCGAGGGCATCTCACCGAGCCGGTCGACGAGAAGATGTTCGCTGTCGCGGCGGATCTGGTGCAGACGCGCATCGTCGTGCTGTCGGATGCGTGGGGCCTGCTGAAGTTCCTCTTCGTCGACGACGCGGAGTTCGAGATCGATCCTGCAGCGGCGGCCAAGAATCTCGGCGCAGACGCGGCACCGGTACTCGACGCCGCCATCGAAGCACTGACCGCAGTGACGGTTTGGTCGACGGCCGAGCTGGAAGTCGCCCTCAAGGACGCGCTCATCGAGAAGATGGAACTCAAGCCCCGCAAGGCCTTCGCGCCGGTTCGGGTGGGAGTCACCGGCTCCCACATCAGCCCGCCGCTGTACGAGTCCATGGAACTTCTCGGCCGCGAGAGGACCCTCGCTCGTCTGACCGCCGCACGTACCCTTATCGCGTGACGGCGGTGCGACGTCGGCCGTCGAGGTCGGTCGGAGACTTTCGCACATGAGCGTCGCCGACCGACTGGATCGACTGCAGCGCAGGCGTCCGGTTCTCGGATTTCCGATTGCGGTGGTCTACAAGTTCGTCGACGATCAGGGTGGTTACCTGGCCGCGCTGATCACGTACTACGCATTCGTCTCGCTCTTTCCTGCGCTGCTGCTGTTCTCCGTGATTCTGGGCATCGTGTTGATGGGCAACCCGGAGTTGCAACAACAGATCCTGAACTCGGCACTCGGTCAGATCCCGGCGATCGGGGAAGAACTGGGGCGTCCCGAACGGATAGGTGGCGGCACGGTCGGTCTGACGGTGGGTATCCTCGGGTCGCTGTACGGCGGACTCGGCGTGTCCGTTGCGCTGCAGAACGCGATGAACACCGCATGGGCCGTACCGAAGAATCTTCGGCCCGATCCCATTCGAGCCCGAGTGCGGGGATTGGGTTTGCTGAGCACCGTGGGTCTGGCGGTAATGGCGATCACCGCACTCAATGTGCTCAGTGCCGCAGGATATTTCGGTCCGGAATCCGGTCTCGTCGTGTTCGTGATCGGAACGCTGCTGTACGTCGGGGTGTTCGTCGTTGCGTTTCGGCTCGCCACAGTGCGAGCGGTGTCGATCGGACAGGTACTCCCGGGAGCCATAGCAGCCGGTCTGACGTGGCAGCTGCTGCAGACCTTCGGCGGTGTGTACGTGAAGTACGTCGCTGCAAGTGCGACGGTGACGAACGGTGTCTTTGCGGTCGTGCTCGGGCTGTTGGCCTTTCTGTACGTGACCTCGGTATCGATCGTGATCTGCATCGAGATCAACGTGGTTCGTGTCGACAGGCTGTTCCCGCGGGCCCTTCTGGCCCCGTTCACCGACGACGTCGACCTGACCGAAGGTGACAAACTCACCTACACCGGACAGGCAGAAGCGCAGCGCAGTACTGCGTTCGAGGAAATAGACGTGACGTTCGAGGACCCACCGAGCGCTCAGTCGGACTCCGGCCCGAACTCCGGCTCGGCAGCCGGGGCACCGTAGAAGCGGTCGATCCTGGTCTCCATCGGGAAGAGCACTGCCGTGTCGCCGAACATCAGACGCGTAGCCGACTCTGCCGCCGCCGCAACGGCCTCGGACACCCACGGTGCGTCTCCGAGTGGACAATGCACGACTACTTCGTCGTGCTGAAAGAACACCAACTCACTTCTGCTCGACCGCAATCGCCCGCGCAGATCTGCCAACAGGCACAGCGCCCACTCGGCTGCGGTCGCCTGCACCACGAAGTTGCGCGTGAATCGGCCACGCGCGTGGGCGTCACCGGTGGACCACCATTGCGGCGTAGGGGGAGGGCACGCTCGGCCCAGCCACGACCGGACCACCTCGCCCCGCTCACCGGCCCGCGCCGCCTCTTCCACGACCGCCACCGCGTCGGGGAATCTGGCGCGTAGGCGGGTCAGCAACGCACGAGCCTCACCCGACGTCGCGCCGTACAGCACTCCGAGAACAGCGACCTTGGCGTGCGCACGATCACCGTCGAACGACTCGGCGGCGACGGGGGCGTAGAGATCCGCTGTTCCCGCAGCGGCGACCATGCGAGGGTCACCCGACATCGCGGCGAGAATGCGGGGCTCGAGCTGGCCGGCGTCGGCGGCGACGAAGGTGTACCCCGAGTCGGCGATCACGCTGGCGCGCAGCGGTTTCGGGATCTGCAGACCCCCACCGCCCCGGCTCGCCCAGCGGCCGGAGACGACGGCCCCCGGCACGTAGACCGGCCGGAAACGATCTCCGCGAACCCACGCGTCCAGCCACGTCCACCCGTTGGTGCTGTGCAGTTTCGACAGATCTCGGTGGCTAAGCAACAGCGGCACCGCAGGATGGTCGATGTCTCGGATCACGTGTGCTCGAGTGGATGTGAGCTCGATACCGGCGCGCGCGAACGCGGCGACCACCTCTGCGGGTGAACCGGGGTTCACGCGGCGCCCGAACACCGACGAGATCTCGTTCTCGAGCTTCACCAACGCAGGAGGAGTCGATCCGTCGACCGGCCTCGCACCGAGGGTCGCGTCGAGGTGCCGCCGATGCGCAGCGGCCGAGAACGGCAATCCGTCGAAGGTCATCTCCGCCGCGGCCAGACCTCCGGCCGACTCGGCGGCCGCCAACAGCTGCAGCCCCCGATCGTCACCGATCTCCTCGATCTGACGGCGGTAGTGGGCGAGCACTGCCACCGGATCGGCATGCGGGTCGGCGTCGAACAATCCGGGTCGCAGGTCTGCGGGTGTGGACGGTGTCGTGGTGCGCCCCGTTCGCATCGCCAGAATGGCACCGACGAGGGCGAGATCGTGGCAGCGCCGGACCCGCACCCCTGCGTCGAGCAGTCGCGGGTAGATGCGGCTCGTGTCCTCCCACACCCAGCGGGGAGCGTGCTCTCGCTCGACAGCGGCCACGGAGCCCACCAGATCGTCGGTCACCTCCTCGGCAGGGGAACTGCCGCCGGACGGGGAGCCGTCCTCCTCGAGGCGGATCAGCACGGCCCGGTTGCCCTGGGGAACGAGCAGCACCTTCATCGGCGTCTGCGAAGTTCGAGAACGCTCACGAAACAGGAGTCTGCTGCATGCTCTGCGGCCGACGATGCGCGGGTTCTGCGTTCACGCGATGGTGTCCGAGCGGGCCTCGCGGGCGGTCGAGGGCGGTTATCAGGGCTCTGAGCAGCCGATTTGGAGAATGGGTAGTGACCTTTGATAGTCTCTATCCCGGCTCGAAACGCAGTGCACATCGATCGGATGCGTACTTCGATTCAAGTCCATTGGGGTATGGTGTAATTGGCAACACAGCGGTTTCTGGTACCGCCATTCTAGGTTCGAGTCCTGGTACCCCAGCGAGCAGGTGAGTGGCGATTTTGCCGCCGATGCCGAGGCAGTTAAGCTACCTCAGCATCACGTGTTCGATACAGCGTCAACAATGCAGGTGAAGTTCCTGGCCCCGTCGTCTAGCGGCCTAGGACGCCGCCCTCTCAAGGCGGTAGCGCGGGTTCGAATCCCGTCGGGGCTACGAAGACAGAACCCCCTCGATCTCCGGATCGAGGGGGTTCTGTCGTTTCGGTGTGACCGTCGTTGCTGTCGTGCGGTGGTGTCGCTTCGCGTCAGACGCTCTTGCGGCGGAACATCTTCTGGTGATCGGCCGGACCGTGGACATTGTTCACCTTGGGGCCACCGTCCTTGTGGTCGACGGAATTGTGCGACTTGCTGTTCTTCTGTTCGAGAACCTCGCGGAACTTCTTCTTCAACTCTTCGCTGCCGGATTCTGACATGGGGCACTCCTTGCAGTCGGCGACCGGCCGGGTGGGCCGTTCGAGACGAACGTACTCCACTTCTGCGGCCTCTTCAGCCGGTTTTTGGTGGGTGCCGCGCGATCGGCCTCGGTTCGGCGGTCAGAGGCGCTTGTGCAGCGCGTCGGCGGCGGCGAGCAGGTCTGCCGCCCAGCGTGCGCCCGGCTTGCGTCCGATGCGGTCGATCGGGCCGGACACCGAGATCGCCGCCACGACAGTGTCGTTGATGTCGCGAACGGGAGCCGAGACGCTCGCGACCCCCGGCTCACGTTCACCTGCGCTCTGCGCCCACCCTCGCCTGCGGATCTCCAGCAGCACCCGTTCGCCGAATTCGGCGTCCGGCAGCACTGTGCGTTGAGTCTGCGAATCTGCCCATGCCAGAAGAACTTTGGCACCGGAGCCGGCTGTCATGGGTAGCCGGGCCCCGACGAGCACGGTATCTCGGAGACCGGTCGGGGGCTCCATGGATGCGACACAGACGCGAACGGTCCCCTCGCGGCGGTAGATCTGCACGCTCTCTCCGGTGATTTCGCGAAGCCGAGGCAGTACCGATGCTGCGGCGTCGAGTAGCGCATCCGACGCGCTCGCCGCCAATTCCCCCAGCCCCGGACCGGTGCGCCACAATCCGTCGGAATCGCGCACGAGGAGGCGGTGGGTTTCGAGTCCAACCGCGAGCCGATGCGCAGTGGCGCGGGGGAGCGCTGTGCGGGCACACAGGTCGTTGAGAGTGCAGGGTGTCTCGGCCACTGCATGCAACACGGCCATGGCCTTGTCGAGGACACCGATACCGCTCGATTTGTCGACGGCGCCGCTCAGGCTATGCTGTCTCATAGAACGATATTAGCCTCCCGAATGCTGAGATTGCACAACCGCGAGAAGTCCAGCGTGCCGTGGGGGACGATGTCGAGACGATCACGCGAGGTGGACCAGCCCGTCCGCCGGCGCGACGACAGGGAAGACGAGGTCTGCGACAGCGATGTCCGAAACGACGAAATCCGATGCGTCCGTAGCACAAGCGCCGAAGACGCTGGCGGAGAAGGTGTGGGACCAACATGTGGTCGTCCCCGGTGGGGGAGAAGGCGGTGCACGTGAGCCGGATCTGATCTACATCGATCTGCACCTCGTACACGAGGTCACCAGCCCCCAGGCATTCGACGGTCTGCGGTTGGCCGGCCGCGAGCTTCGTCGCCCGGACCTGACGATCGCAACGGAGGACCACAACGTCCCGACGGCCGACATCTTCGCGCCGATTGCCGATCTCGTCTCACGCACCCAGGTCGATACTCTGCGCCGCAACTGCGAGGAATTCGGAGTTCGGTTGTACCCGATGGGAGATCTCGATCAGGGCATCGTCCACATCATCGGCCCGCAGCTCGGTCTGACCCAGCCGGGTATGACCATCGTGTGCGGAGACAGCCACACCTCGACGCACGGTGCATTCGGTTCGATCGCAATGGGAATCGGCACCAGCGAGGTCGAGCATGTGATGGCCACCCAGACTCTGTCTCTGCGACCGTTCAAGACCATGGCCATCACCGTCGACGGAGAACTGGCTCCCGGTGTGACGAGCAAGGATCTGATTCTCGCGGTGATCGCCAAGATCGGTACCGGCGGCGGTCAGGGATACGTGCTCGAATATCGCGGTGAGGCCATCCGCAAGTTGTCGATGGAAGCCCGAATGACCATCTGCAACATGTCGATCGAGGCCGGGGCGCGCGCGGGCATGATCGCACCCGACGAGATCACGTACGAATACCTGAAGGGACGGCCGCATGCGCCCCAGGGGGCGGAGTGGGATGCGGCGGTGGCCGCCTGGAACGAACTGGCAACCGACCCGGATGCAGTGTTCGACAACGAGGTACACATCGATGCGAGCACTCTGACGCCGTTCGTCACCTGGGGAACGAACCCGGGTCAAGGTGCTCCGTTGGGAGATGCCGTGCCCGATCCCGAGGCAATGCTCGACGAGGGCGAGCGCGTATCGGCCCAGAAGGCCTTGCAGTACATGGGTCTCGAAGCCGGTACACCGATCCGCGAGATCTCCGTCGACACCGTGTTCGTCGGCTCCTGCACGAACGGCCGCATCGAGGATCTGCGTGCGGTGGCGTCCGTCCTCGAGGGCCGCCGCGTCGCAGACGGCGTGCGAATGCTGGTGGTACCCGGGTCGATGCGGGTGCGCGCGCAGGCCGAAGAGGAAGGGCTCGGTGAGATCTTCACCGCAGCAGGTGCCGAGTGGCGGCAGGCCGGCTGCTCGATGTGTCTGGGAATGAACCCCGATCAGCTCACCTCGGGAGAGCGTTCGGCATCCACGTCCAACCGCAATTTCGAGGGGCGTCAGGGCAAGGGTGGTCGCACTCACCTCGTGTCGCCTCTGGTTGCGGCGGCCACTGCAGTTCGCGGAACCCTGTCCTCTCCGGCGGATCTCGCGTAGCAGCGAGCCCTCCGACCGGATCGATCGAACTCACAGGAGAAATTTCGATGGAAGCTTTCACTCGACACAAAGGCATCGGCGTTCCGCTCCGGCGGTCCAATGTCGACACCGACCAGATCATTCCGGCGGTCTATCTCAAGCGCGTGACGCGCACCGGATTCGAGGACGGATTGTTCGCCGGTTGGCGGTCCGATCCGAACTTCATCTTGAACCTCGCGCCCTACGACCGCGGATCGGTTCTCGTGGCCGGGCCGGACTTCGGCACGGGATCGTCACGCGAGCACGCTGTCTGGGCGCTGTCGGACTTCGGTTTCAGGGTCGTCATCGCATCCAGATTCGCCGATATCTTCCGCGGAAACATGGGCAAGGCCGGCTTGGTGGCGGCCGAGGTGGAGCAATCGGACGTCGAATTGCTGTGGAAAGCCTTAGAAGAACAGCCCGGTCTGGAGCTCGTCGTGGACCTCGTCGACAAGACGGTCACGGCTGGAACCTTGGTGGTGCGCTTCGCGATTGACGACTACACGCGGTGGCGTCTGCTGGAGGGTCTGGACGACATCGGACTGACATTACGCCAGGTAGAGGCCATTACGGAGTACGAAAAGTCAAGGCCTTCATACAAACCCCTCACCCTTCCGGCAAGGATCGAGGAGCCTTCGAAAAGCTGACGGACGGGGGGTCCGACACGCTTTGCGGCCGTGAAGCATTCCGCGACACCGAAATGAAAATTGGCGTGGCGCATAGACTCTTGACGACTTGGGGTTTACCGTTGTAGTAGTCGGTCCGACGATGGGCCACAATATAGCGGAGGAAATCCATGAACAAGGCAGAGCTGATTGACGCCCTGACCGAGAAGTTGGGGTCTGACAGGCGGAGCGCCACAGAGGCTGTCGAGAACATCGTCGACACCATCGTGCGCGCGGTCCACCGCGGCGAAAGTGTCACGATCACGGGCTTCGGCGTGTTCGAGCAGCGTCGTCGCGCGGCGCGTGTCGCCCGTAACCCCCGCACCGGTGAGACCGTTCGCGTCAAGCCGACCAACGTACCGGCATTCCGTCCGGGCGCGCAGTTCAAGGCCGTCATCGCCGGTGGACAGAAGCTGCCCGCAACCGGACCTGCCGTCAAGCGCGGTTCGGCAGCAGCTCCGGCCAAGAAGACTGCGGCAGCGAAGAAGACCGCCGCCAAGAAGGCAGCGGTGAAGACGACCGCCCGCAAGGCCACCACCGCGGCAGCCAAGAAGGCGGCTCCGGCGAAGACTGCCGCCAAGAAGGCAGCTCCCGCAAAGACCGCCGCCAAGAAGGCAGCTCCCGCAAAGACAACCGCACGCAAGACCACGACGGCTGCTGCCAAGAAGGCTCCGGCCAAGACGACCGCACGCAAGGCCGCAACCACTACGGCCCCTGCCAAGAAGGCTCCGGCCAAGACAGCGGCCAAGAAGACCGTCGCCAAGAAGGCTCCGGCCAAGAAGGCTCCGGCCAAGAAGGCACCCGCGAAGCGCGCTGCAAAGAAGTAGCGCTCGACCGGCACCGGTCATCCAGGACCGGGTCGTTCTCGCACTCCACAGAAGGCCCCGACCGGAATTTCGGTCGGGGCCTTCTGCTGTGTTCGTGATCCGAGGATCCTCGGATGCGACTCAGTCGTCGGCGACCAGGTTCGGTAGCGGGCTGGCGATGTGGTCGGCCGCGACGAGCCGACCGTCGTGGCGCGAGAGCACCCACACGCTCCCTTTTCGATTTCTGTTGGCAGGCAACGTGATGCCGTCCTTGTCGGCCCACCATCGCATGAGATCGGGGATCACCTTGCCTTGGCTGCAGATCACCGGTGTGCTCATGGTCTCGGCGATGTCGCGAGCCCGTTGGCGGCCCTTGCGGGGGTCCTCGGCGTACCCCTCCTCGGACAGCAGATGCTCCGGTTCGACCTGCACGCCCAGTGATTCGGCAAACGGCGCGACCGTCTGTTCGCACCGGACGCGGTCGGCCGCATACACCGAGTCGCCGCCGAACGCGCCCAGCAGTGAGACGAGTGCCTCGGCCTGACGTCTACCGGTCTTGTCGAGGGGGCGATCGGCGTCGTTGCCCTTGTATCGCGACCGCGAGCCGGCACTGCCGTGCCGGACCAGCAGCACGGTGGACGTAGCGGCCGGCTTGGCGACGAATCGTCGAAGAATCTTGTGGTCCATGGGATACGAGAGTTCGCCGCCGATCTTGTCGGGTGCGATCCAGCGGAGTTCGTCCACTTCGTCGTTCGGGACGAATTCTCCGCCGGTTGCCTCGGCAGCCCAGTAGAGCACCTTCTTCATGCGACGGTGGCCGGGAATCGGGTAGGTGACGTAGGACAGCGACCGTCCGAGAGTCGAGTCGAAGCCCGTCTCCTCCTTGACTTCTCGGACAGCCGCGTCGACCGCTGTCTCCCCGGGATCGAGCTTTCCCTTGGGAAAAGACCAGTCGTCGTACTTCGGCCTGTGTACCAGAGCTACTTCCACCACCGAGTCGTTCTCCGGCGATCGTCGCCACAGAATCGATCCGGCCGCGAAGATGTTGGCGCGGGGGGAGCCATCGGAAGTGCCCATCAGGACGCCTGATTCCTCCGGCTGCGCATCAATTCCACCTGGTGTTCTCGGACACTTTCGCCTTGCGCAGGCGACGCGACCCAGCCACCGTCCGGCCCCAGTTCCCAGCAGCGGGTGGTGGGGTCGAGGGCCGAGTCGAAGATGTCACCGAGTTGCTTGGTCAGCTTCGGATCCTTGACCTGGGCCATCACTTCCACTCGCCGGTCGAGGTTTCGGTGCATCATGTCGGCGCTGCCGATCCAGAATTCGTCGGCACCCTGGAAATGCAGAACCCGTGAGTGTTCGAGGAACCTACCGAGAATGGACCGAACTTCGATGTTCTCCGACAGGCCCGGTACGCCCGGCTTGAGCGCGCAGATCCCGCGTACGACCACCTTGACGGGGACCCCGGCGACCGATGCGCGGTAGAGAGCGTCGATCACCTGCTCGTCGACAAGAGCGTTGGCCTTGAGGCGAATTCCGGCTGCGCGGCCCGCCTTGAGGTGCTCGACTTCTGCTTCGATGCGCTCGACGATGCCGCGTCGCACGCCGTACGGGGCCACGAGGAGATTGCGGTACTTGGACTTTCGCGAGTATCCGGTGAGCGAGTTGAACAGGTCGGTGAGGTCCGCACCGATTTCGGGCGACGACGTGAGCAATCCGACGTCCTCGTAGATACGCGCCGTCTTCGGGTTGTAGTTGCCCGTGCCGATATGGCAGTACCGGCGGATGACCGAACCTTCTCGGCGGACGACGAGGCAGGTCTTGCAGTGAGTCTTCAACCCGACGAGGCCGTAGACCACGTGCACCCCGGCTTTTTCGAGCTTGCGTGCCCACTCGATGTTCGCCTGCTCGTCGAATCGTGCCTTGATCTCGACGAGGGCGACCACCTGCTTGCCGGCCCCGGCCGCGTCGACGAGTGCGTTGACGATCGGCGAGTCACCCGAGGTGCGGTACAGAGTTTGCTTGATCGCGAGGACCTGCGGATCGGCCGCAGCTTGTTCGATGAAGCGCTGCACGCTGGTGGAGAACGAGTCGTACGGGTGATGCACCAGAACGTCGCCGTCGCGCAGCGTCGAGAACACGCTCTTCGGGGTTTCGCGCTCACCGAACGCGGGATGTGTTGCCGGGACGAAGGGAGCGTCCTTGAGATTGGGGCGGTCGACGCTGTAGACCTGCCACAGGCACGACAGATCGAGCAGACCGGGAACCTGAATGACGTCGCCCGGATCGACGTCGAGTTCGCGTAGCAACAGTTCGAGCATGTGCTCGGTCATGTCGTCGGCGATCTCGAGGCGGACGGGAGAACCGAAACGCCTACGCGCCAGCTCTCGTTCGAGTGCCTGCAGGAGATCCTCGTCGCGGTCCTCTTCGACCTCGAAATCGGCGTTGCGAGTAATGCGGAACGCGTGGCTCTCGACCACCTCCATGCCGGGGAACAACACGTCGAGGTGCGCCGAGATCAATTCCTCCATCGACAGGAAGGCGTCGATGCGATGGCTCCCCTCACCGCGCTTGACGCGCACGAATCGGTCGACGTTGTCGGGTACCTTCACACGGGCGAAGTGCTCGCCGGTTGTGGAGTAATCCTTCACCGTCACAGCGAGATTCAGGCTCAGGCCGCTGATGTACGGGAAGGGGTGCGCCGGGTCCACTGCCAGCGGGGTGAGGACCGGGAAGACCTGTTCGGTGAAATAGTCGGACAGACGCGCACGCTCGTCGCTGTCGAGATCGGACCACCGGATGATTGCGATGCCCTCGGCCGTGAGCTCGGGCAGGATCGAATCGAGCAGTACTCGGGCGTGTTTGAGAGCGAGCTCCTGAGTGCGCTGCCCGATGACCGCGAGCTGCTCACGCGGGGTCATGCCATCGGCCGATCGAACCGACAGTCCGGTCTCGTCGCGGCGTTTGAGCCCTGCGACACGAACCATGTAGAACTCGTCCAGATTGGACGCGTAGATGGCCAGGAACTTGGCACGCTCGAGTAGCGGCAGGGACGAGTCCTCTGCGAGCGCGAGAACGCGGGAGTTGAAATCCAGCCAGCTCAATTCCCGGTTCAGGTACCGATTTTCGGGAAGCACCATGGCAGCATCCACCGATTCCGGAGTGGCGGCAGGAAGGGCGGAGGGAATGCTCGGCATCGTTGCGGTCACCGGGGCACTCCACACCGGCTCCGCACCGTTGCTGTCCGCACCGTTGCTCTCCGCGGTCTCGATCGCCGGATCTTCGGTCGCTGGCTGCGCGTCGTCTGTGCTCACAGCACGATCATCCCCCATACCCGCCGTCGGTGAAACTCCGATGACCGAACTTGTTCGCACGTTCACCGAATCACGCGGTGGTTGCGGATTCCTCGTCGCTCCAACCGAGTGAGCGGAGTACGGCTGTCGTCTCCGGTCCGACCCCGAGTCGATGAGCCCGACGTACGTCGTCGACGGTGTCGACGTCGAGTCGAAGTCCCGGCCACGTGCCGTCCAGTGGTCGCGCTCCCGACAAGGTGTGGCGGCGTGCGGAATCCGATCCGAACAGCGGCGCGAGCTCGTCGGCAGAATTCTTCAGGATCAGCGCTGCGGTTCCGGTGCCGTGATGGTCGACCACGACCGACCTGCCGCCGGAGACTGCCGTCGCATACGCCTGCGCGAGTTCGGCGGGACGAAGCGCAGGCAGATCCGCTTGCAGCGCAACGATGTCGACCCGATCGGCCGGGGCCGCGCCGGGGTTCCCGTGGCGATCGCGTGGTGCGTGATCGACTCGCAGTGCGGCCGCAGCAGCGGAGAATGCGGCATTGAGACGGGCTTCGGGATCTCGAGCGCCGGAAGCCGACGGTTCGTCCAGCACCCGGGCACCGATTTGTCGCGCGGTGTCGGCGACGACCGGATCGGGTGTGACGACGGTGACCGAATCGACCACCGATACCGAACCGGCCGCGGTGACCGTGTCGACGAACATGGCGAGCACCAATCGGGTCCGGTCGGCCCCGGAGAACTCGGACGCCAGACGGGACTTCGCCGCTGTCAGGTCCTTGACCGCGATGACGACTCCCACCGCGCGGCGCAGCGCATCGGACGGCCGACCCTCGCGGTCGTCGTCGCTGCTTCGAATTGCGCCCATGGTGTTCGATCCTGCCAGCGTCACCGATGTCTGCCGACTCCGACCGCCCGGGCAGGTCTGCGCGTTAGGGTGATGCGCGCGTAGGCAGGGCATCGGCGAGCAGGTGAGAGGTTGGCGGCATGAGCAGAGCAGCGGTACTGGGGTCCGGGTCGTGGGGTACCGCATTCGCCAAAGTGTTGGCCGATGCCGGAACCGATGTCACCATGTGGGCGCGCCGAGAGGAACTCGCTGCCTCGATCAGCGAACGGCACGAGAACGCGGACTACCTCCCCGGAATCGAACTGCCGTCGTCGATCCGCGCCACGAGCGATCCGGCGACCGCCCTCGACGGCGCGGACATCGTGGTGCTCGCGGTGCCGTCGCAGAGTCTGCGCGCGAACCTGGGGGAGTGGACGGATGCGATCGCACCGCACGCGACACTGCTGTCTCTGGCCAAGGGCATAGAGACCGGAACGCTCATGCGCATGAGTCAGGTGATTTCACAGGTGACCGGGGCCGATCCCAGCCGGGTGGCCTGCCTGTCCGGGCCGAATCTGGCGCGCCCGATCGCCGAGGGGCAGCCGGCCGCGACGGTCATCGCGTGTTCCGACTCGCAACGAGCCCTTGAGATTCAAAAAGCTTGCGCCACAGGTTATTTCAGGCCGTACACCAACTCCGACGTCATCGGTGCCGAGATCGGTGGCGCGTGCAAGAACGTCATCGCCCTCGCCTGTGGAATGGCCAGCGGAGTCGGCTACGGCGAGAACACCCTCGCGTCGATCATGACCCGAGGCCTGGCCGAGATCATCCGGCTCGGAGTCGCGCTCGGGGCCACACCGTCGACGCTGTCCGGGCTCGCCGGTGTAGGAGATCTGGTCGCCACCTGCTCGTCGCCGCTCTCGCGCAACCGTACGTTCGGTGAGCGGCTCGGTTCGGGCGGCTCCCTCGAGAGCGCGCAGGAAGCAGCGCACGGGCAGGTGGCCGAGGGCGTGAAGTCCTGTACGTCGGTGCGCGCGCTCGCCGAGAGCTACGACGTCGAGATGCCGTTGACCGATGCCGTGCACCGTGTGTGTCACGGGGGAATGTCGGTTCCGGACGCGGTGGGCCACCTGCTGGGGCGTCGAATCAAGCCCGAGTGAGGTCACGTTCGCGACGTGTGCACGAACAGGGCGAATCCGCGTTCGCGGGGAGACGGCGGTACGGTTTGTCACCGTGAGTACTCCCCGAATCAAAGTTGCCGTCGTCTTCGGTGGCCGCAGCAGTGAGCACGCGGTGTCCTGTGTCTCGGCGGGTAGCGTGCTCGCGAATCTGGACCCCGATACCTACGAGGTTGTCCCGGTGGGGATCACCCCCGACGGTGCCTGGGTGCTCGGCTCCAGTGATCCGGATGCGCTGACGATTCGGGATCGAGTACTGCCGACGGTGGACAAGTCCGGTGCCGCACTCGCGCTGAGCACCGATCCGGGACGCGCAGGCGCGCTGATCGCTCTCGGTGAGGGCGACGCCGGACAGGTCCTGGCTGCGGTCGACGTCGTGTTTCCGGTGCTGCACGGGCCGTACGGCGAGGACGGCACCCTGCAGGGAATGCTCGAACTCGCCGGAGTCCCGTACGTGGGTCCCGGAGTGTTGGCCAGTGCCGCAGGCATGGACAAGGAGTTCACCAAGAAGCTTCTGGGAGCCGACGGACTACCGATCGGCAGGCAGGTCGTGCTGCGACGCGGCACCGATGACCTGACCGAAGCCGAACGCGACCACATCGGTCTTCCTGCCTTCGTCAAGCCCGCGCGAGGCGGATCGTCGATCGGAATCTCGCGCATCACCTCGTGGGATCACCTGCAGTCGGCGATCGGCGTTGCCCGCGAGCACGACCCCAAGGTGATCGTCGAAGGAATGATCCACGGCCGCGAGGTCGAATGCGGCGTACTCGAATTCCCCGACGGCAGCGTGCGCGCCAGCGCGATCGCCGAGATCCGGCTCCCCGACGCGGACAAAGACGATCACGCCTTCTACGACTTCGACACCAAGTACCTCGACGATGTCAGCGAATTCGACATTCCTGCCGCACTCGACGACGACATCAGCGATCGTATTCGCGAACTCGCAGTCTCGGCCTTCCGCGCACTGGACTGCCAAGGACTGGCGCGGGTCGACTTCTTCGTCACCGAGGAAGGCCCGGTGATCAACGAGATCAACACGATGCCCGGATTCACGTCGATCTCGATGTACCCCAAGATGTGGGCCGAGAGCGGAATCGACTACTCGACCCTGATCAGCACCCTGATCGACACCGCTCTCGCACGCGGTACCGGCCTGCGCTGACCCGGCGCTACTGCAACGGTGCCGGGTCGAGGGGCTGCTGGGGTAGTGCTGCCGACACTGCCGACGAGGCATCCTGCAGAGGTGTCGGGCCGGAGTCGCCGGGAATGGTGAGAGCGATGTACGTGCCGCGATCGACGACGAACCACGTGCTGGCGTCGATGCCGTCGTTCTCACCGGACACCTCGAACCACTGGACGCCGTCGATCACCTGAAGTGGTGCGGCCACGTCGAATCCGACAGGGCGAGGCAGCCCGCAGCGAAGCACGACCGGCTCGGCGTTCTCCTCGGCCGATACCCAGGCTCGGACTCCGACAGGTGCCGGGTCGGCCAGGTCGGCGCGGCTGTAGTCGCCCAGCTCGTCGGGCAGCGCATCGAGGAGGGTCGAGCACTGTGCGCTCGCGGCGTCGGGTGCGTCGACCGGTCCCAGCGCTACCGGATCGTGGGCGGGGGAGCTGTTCACCGCTATCGCGGCCACGAGAACTCCCACCACCAACGCGACCGGCAGAGCGATCGCGGTGGCTATGACCGCAGGGTGGCGCTTCTCGTCGGCCGCTGCTGCATTCTCGGACCGGGTGCCGGCGTCGTCGCCGTTGTCTTTGTCGTGGTTGTGGTCGTGGTCGGCAGAATTCATGCGCTACCGAACCGTCGAGGTCGACTGCGGGGCGACGGGACAGGTGAGGGTGCGCGTGATGGCATCGACCTTCTGAATTCGGGAGACGATGTCCGCGATCTCGGTGTCGGATGCGCCGTCGGCCCTGACGATGACGTCGTAGGGTCCGACCACAGCCTCTGCGGATACGACGCCGTCGACCGACTCGATCTGCCGCGCAACGGTCGTGGCACGGCCGACTTCGGTCTGAACGAGAACGAAGGCTTGCACCATCGGTGGTCCCTTTCCTTGCTGGGACGATCGACTGTAAGTTGAGTCGACTGTACGTTGAGTCGGTTGCGTACTCACAGCACGAAACCGGCTGCGCCGGACCGGGCCCGGGCACCGCTAAAGGTACCGCAGGCGCGGTGCCGGTTTCGCGGGAGACCGACGTCCGAATTGCGCTCTGAGGGAGGAACATCATCGACGACACCGGCCCCTCGGGGACCACCGCCGCCGAACCGACGGTGGCCCAGATCGGCGAGTTCGACGTCATCGCCCGGGCCGTCGCCGATCGAGTGCAACCGACGTCGACCATCGTCGGCCCCGGCGACGACGCTGCCGTCGTCAGTGCATCCGACGGCAGGGTGGCCGCCACGACAGATATGTTGGTGCACGGCAGACACTTTCGGCTCGATTGGTCGACTCCGGTGGAGATCGGCCGGAAGGCGATCGCGCAGAACGGGGCAGACATCGCCGCGATGGGTGGGCAGTGCTCGGCATTCCTGGTTGCTCTCGGCTGCCCGGCGGACACACCGGTGAGCGTGACGGACGGTCTGAACGAGGGCATGTGGCGCGAGGCGTCGGCTGCGGGTTCGGCGATCGTCGGCGGTGATGTGGTGCAATCGGATCAGCTGGTGATCTCGATTACTGCGCTCGGTGATCTTCAGGGCAGGGCTCCCGTACTGCGATCGGGTGCGCAGGTCGGTGATGTGATCGCGTTCGCGGGGCGGCTCGGGTGGTCCGCGGCCGGACTCGCTCTGTTGCTCGCGGGCGGCGATCGCTCCGGGCACGACGCGGTTCTCGATGCACACCGCGTGCCCTCCCCGCCGTACCGTGCCGGTATCGAGGCCGCCGAAGCAGGCGCGACATCACTCACCGATGTGTCCGACGGGTTGTCGGCCGACCTGGGTCATATCGCCGACGCATCCGGGGTATCGATGGTTCTGGAACCCGAGCGTCTTCCGATCGCCGACGAAGTCCGTTCGGCTGCAGAGCTGTTGGGGGCAGATCCCCTCGAGTGGGTACTCACCGGCGGCGAGGATCATGCTCTCGTCGGCACGTTCCCCGGCCTCGCTACTGTTCCGACGGGGTGGATCGTGATCGGCCGCGTCGAGTCCGCGTCGAATGCAACCGCCGGTGGCGTCACTGTCGCCGGGCACCACCGCGTGGGCAGATCCGGTTGGTCGAGCTTCGACCGAGAGTGAGCTCCGACCGGGTCGATGGAGTCGGCTAAGTTGCAAGGATGGCTATCTATGCGCTCGGCGATCGCGAACCCGATATTCACCCGGACGCCTATGTCCATCCCGATGCAGTCGTCATCGGAGCGGTGACCTTGGCGGCGGGATCGTCGGTGTGGCCGACGGCCGTGCTCCGAGCCGATTACGGCACGATCTCCGTCGGTGCGGGCACCAACATCCAGGACGGGACCGTCATCCACTGCACCCCCATCGACGCGACCGTGATCGGTGCCGGATGCGTTCTCGGTCACAACGCGCATGTCGAGGGTGCGACCATCGGCGACAACTGCCTCATTGCATCGGGTTCCGTGGTGCTCAACGGCTCGAGGATCGGGGCCGGTTCCATCGTGGGTGCGGGTGCGGTGGTGCCGTTCAAGTTCGTCGTTCCCGAACGCAGCATGGCGCTCGGTGTTCCAGCGAAAATCCGTGAGGGCTTCGAGGTTCCGGAGGGGCACGTGGACATCAACGTGCAGATGTACTCCGCGAACGCCGCGTACTACCGCGACGCGCTGCGCCGGATCGACCGGTGACGGCCCGCCCGCTCGCCGAGAGCGTAGATCCGGGTTGGGCCCGTGCCTTGGCTCCGGTCGAGACGAATGTTGCTGCGATGGGCGACTTTCTGCGAGCCGAGCTCGCCGCCGGAAAGCACTACCTCCCTGCCGGCGAGAGCGTTCTGCGTGCTTTTCGGTACCCGTTCGACCGGGTTCGGGTGCTGATCGTCGGCCAGGACCCGTACCCGACCCCGGGTCATGCAGTGGGGCTGAGCTTTTCGGTCGCCCCCGACGTGCGTCCCGTTCCGCGCAGTCTGGCCAACATCTTCAAGGAATATTCGGACGATCTCGGTCTGCCGACGCCCAGCAACGGTGATCTCACGCCGTGGGCGGAGCAGGGTGTGATGCTGCTCAACCGAGTGCTCACGGTCGAACCGTCCGCAGCGGCGTCGCACCGCAAGAAGGGCTGGGAAGCGGTGACGGAGCAGGCAATTCGTGCTCTTGTTGACAGAGCCGAGGATCCCCGGGCTCCTGGCCTGGTGGCGATTCTCTGGGGCCGTGACGCGGCGACGCTCAAACTCATGCTGGGATCGGTGCCGTGCATCGAGTCGGCCCATCCGTCACCGCTGTCCGCATCACGGGGATTCTTCGGATCCAAGCCCTTCAGTCGCGCCAACGAATTGTTGGTCGAGGGCGGGGACGAACCGATCGACTGGACGTTGCCGTGACCGGCTCAGGAAAAATCGGGGCGACGCTTCTCGACGAATGCGTCGACGCCTTCCACTCCTGCAGGTGAGACTGCGGCCGCCGAGATCGAGGCGGCCTCGGCATCCAATTGCTCTGCCAGAGTTGCGGTGTCGGACGCCGCGAGCAGCTTCTTGATTCCCTGATACGCCGAGGTGGGGCCGACGGCGAGGGTTCGGGCCAGTCGTTCGGCCTCGCTGTCGACGAAGTCGTCGCCCACGAGGCGGCTGAGGATTCCGAGACGCACCGCATCCTCACCGTTGAGAATCGAATCGTTCAACAGGATGTCCATTGCGTGGCCGGATCCGACGATGCGGGGCAGGGTCCAGGACATGCCACCGTCCGGCGTGAACCCGATGGCGGGGTAGGCCGGTCGAAGCTTGGTCGACGGTCCGCCGATGGCGATATCGGTGAGACACACCAGGCTCATGCCGGCGCCGGCCGCCCAGCCGTGTACACCAGCGACGATGGGAACCGTCACTGCTGCCAGTTCGCGAACGAAGGCGTGGAACGCATCGGCAACCGAGCCGACGAAGGCACCGCGATCGTCGGCACCGGCGAAGTCCCGTACGTTGCCGCCGGCGCAGAAGTTCGGCCCGCGGCCGATGAGCAGGACGCTTCCTACAGATGTGGCACCGGTGTTCACCTCGTGCAGTGCCTGCGTTCCCGAGGTGATGCCGTCCAGGTCGAGAGAGGAACCGCCCGCCTCGGTGGCGACGACGATGTGCAGCACCCCGTCCTCGATGCTGACCTTGCTCGAGCTTTCGCTGTCCGAATGAGTCACGTTCGGCACTCTATCGGACGTCCAACTGTTTGCCCGAATGCGCAGGAACATCGACAGACAACTGTGCCCCGCATCCGAGTGGATGCGGGGCACAGTTCTCGCACGCGGTCGAGGCCGTGGAGGAAATCGAAGAGCGGGGCCGAAATCAGCCCCGAACCACCTTGCCTGCCTTCAAGCAGGAGGTGCACACGTTCATGCGCTTGGAGTTGCCAGGCGCAACCTGAGCGTGAACGGTCTGAATGTTCGGGTTCCAACGACGGTTGGTCCGTCGGTGCGAGTGCGAGACCGACTTACCGAAGCCGGGCCCCTTGGCGCATACGTCGCAGACGGCAGCCATAGTCGCGAACTCCTTGTTAGATGTTGAGCGTTACATGTGGTCGAAGACATCGAAACGAACTACGAGCAGATGCAAGGATTGCAATGCGTGAAGATCGCCTCGAGGCAACCCTGCAAGAATAGCGGCGTCCCACCCAATCACCAAACCGCCACCGCAGACGAGGTGTACCGGCTCACGCGCGCCGCGCTGACGATTCTGCCCGACTAAGCTTCGGGCACTGTCCGCGGCCGACATCGTCGGGCCCGGGCGCAGGTACGGACGGAACGCAGGGGAGGCGCTCGAGGTGGTCGACGTACTCGAATCCATCGATGCCTCGGACCTGCGCCGGTGGGCCTATCGCTGTGTGGATTCCCTCACTGCTCGGTGCGACGAGATCGACGCACTGAACGTCTTCCCGATTCCGGACTCCGATACCGGCACCAACCTGATGTTCACGTTCCGGGCTGCGGTCGAGTCCATGCGCAGTGCCGGGCCGGCCGCAGGCGCGGGTGCGATCGGACGGGCTCTGGCGGTGGGAGCCGTATCGGGCGCGCGAGGAAATTCCGGGGTCATCGTCTCGCAACTCCTGCGCGCCGTGGGTGAGGCCGCAGCCGACGGTCCGCTGGACACCGTGTCGATCCAGGCCATGTTGCGGCGTGCACGAGTTCTGGTGGCGGGCGCGGTCAGTGTCCCCGCCGAGGGCACCATGCTCACGGTGCTCGAAGCCGCTGCCCACGAGGCCGCTGCTCACGACGCGAACGTCGATCTGGCCACGCTGGTGGTCGATATCGCGGAGGCCACCGCTCGCGCTCTCGATCGCACGACGGACCAACTCGCACCGTTGCGAGAGGCGGGCGTCGTGGATGCGGGGGCGCTGGGGTTGTCGGTGATCTTCGACGCGTTGGTCGAGGTCGTGACCGGCCGCACCCCTCCGAGGCGACGCTATCGCCGTCCTCAGGACCACGAACGGGTGATCGAAGTCGGTGTTTCGAACGCACACGGAGCCTCCGACGGGGCGGCGGCTCGTTCGCAGTCCCGGCCGCTCGGCTACGAGGTTCTCTACGTCGTCCCCGGCATCGACGACACCCGCGCGGCAGCGCTGCGTGCAGCGCTGTCGGACCTCGGCGATTCGGTCGTGGTTGCCGGAGACGGCTCCGGGGCGTACTCCGCTCATGTGCACACCACCGACCCGGGCGGTGCCGTCGAGTGCGGGATCGCGGCGGGAAATATTCGAGGAGTGCGCATCTCGTGTTTCGGACTGGCCGAGTACTCCGTCGACGCGAACGTCGGTGAGCACGAGCCCGAGGCTATGTCGGTGGGTCGCGATATTTTGGCCCTGGTCGCCGGTGACGGTGCCGCGGCTCTCTACGTACAGGAAGGTGCGACGGTGGTGCGATGCGACGAGCCCATCGATTCGTCGGTGTTGCATCGCGCCATCGTGGGCATGAAGCACCGCGAGGTTCTGGTGCTGCCGAACGGGGCGCTGTCCGCTCAGGAGCTCGTTGCCGTCGGTGCTGCGGCCAGGGCCGACGGTAAGGACGTGTCGATGTTGCCGTGCTCGGCGATGGTGCAGGGGTTGGCTGCGCTCGCAGTGCACGACGCGGCCAGAGCAGCCGTCGACGACGCGTTCGCGATGTCCGATGCTGCAGCGGGGACGAGGTGGGGTTCGTTGCGCATCGCCGAGCAACGCTCGCTGACCTGGGTCGGTATGTGCGAGCCGGGTGACTGTCTCGGTCTGGCCGGGCAGGAAGTGGTGATCGTTGCCGAGCATCCGCTCGATGCCGGATGCAGACTGCTGGACCAGCTGTTGGCCACCGGCGGTGAGATGGTGACGATGTTGCTCGGGGCACTGGCTCCCGCGGATCTCGGAGGTCGGCTCGCCGACTATGTGGCGGGTGCGCATCCCGGCGTCGACGTGGTGGTCTACCCGGGCGGGCAGCCCGGGGATCTCGTGCAATTCGGAGTGGAATAGGGAATCTCGGAACAATGGCAACGCTGGTGGATCGGCTCGACGATGTCCTCGGAGCGGCGGCTGCGGCACCGCTGGCCGAGGTGTTCGGCATCCATACCGTCGAAGACCTGCTGCGGCACTACCCGCACCGCTACATGACGCACGGTTCCGAGCTCGGCGAGAAGGAACCCCCCGAGGGGGAACACATCACCATCGTCGCCACCGTGGAATCGGCCACCCTGCGTTCGATGAAGAACCGCAACGGTCAATTCCTTGCCGTCACCCTTGCGGCCGACGGGCAGCGGATCGAAGCCACGTTCTTCAGCCCGCACAAGCTCAAGCACGTGGTCGTGCCCGGCCGGCGGGGCATGTTCTCGGGCAAGGTCAAGTATTTCGGTCGGCGGTGGAACCTCACCCACCCCAGTTACGTGATCCTCGGGGGTGACGACAACGACGGGGCCATCGTCCCCGCGGGTCGCATCGTCGGCGGTGGCACGCTGGCCGGCCTGGCGCGTGGCTCGGTCGATTCGTCCGGAGCCGTCGACATGTCGGTGTTCGACCGCGCCTTCGTCCCTATCTATCCCGCGGCGAAGGACGTCGAGAGCTGGACATTCATGCGCTGCGTCCGGCAGGTACTCGACCAGCTGGACGACGTGGTCGATCCGCTCCCGGAATCGGTGCGCCGCGAGCGAGGCCTCATCGACATCGACGCCGCGCTGCGTTCGGTCCACTTTCCCGATACCGCGGCGGACAAGGACGCCGCTCGGGAACGATTGAAGTTCGACGAGGCATTGGCTGTTCAATTGGTACTCGCGGACCGACGACGCGACGCGTCCGACCGGGTAGCCGCGCGGTGCCCACCGATCACCGACGGCATCGCGGCGGAGTTCGATCGCCGGCTGCCGTTCGAGTTGACGGTCGGTCAGCACCAGGTTGCTGCGGAGATCGCCAACGACCTGTCGGGCCCGCATCCAATGTCGCGTCTGTTGCAGGGCGAGGTCGGCTCGGGTAAGACCATCGTCGCGTTGCGTGCCATGCTGCAGGTGATCGACGCCGGACACCAGTGCGCACTGTTGGCACCGACGGAAGTGCTTGCCTCCCAACATGCGCGATCGATCCGATCGATGCTCGGCACGCTGGCCGCCGGTGGCGAGCTGGGATCGCACGAGCTGGCCACCAAGGTGGCTCTGCTGACGGGGTCGATGTCCACTGCGGCAAAGCGATCGGCCCTGCTCGATGCCGTGACAGGTGATGCCGGGATCGTCATCGGCACCCACGCTCTCATCGAGGATCGGGTCGAGTTTCTCGACCTCGCGATGGTCGTCGTGGACGAGCAGCACAGATTCGGTGTGGAGCAGCGAGATGCCCTGCGCGCGAAGGCTCGTGGAAACACCAGCCCGCATCTCCTCGTGATGACGGCGACACCTATTCCGCGCACGATCGCGATGTCGACGCTGGGGGACCTGGAGACGTCGGTACTGACGGAGCTTCCGCGCGGCAGGTCGCCGATCGTCAGCAACGTCGTCCCGGCCAGATCCAAACCGGGGTGGGTGGATCGAGCCTGGCAACGGATTCACGAGGAGGTCGCGGCGGGCCGGCAGGCCTACGTGGTCTGTTCTCGTATCGGTGACGGCGATGATGCGGACACGGGCAAGAAGAGCGGAGCGGCGAAGAAGGCTGCGCCGAAAGTGGAAGACGGGCCGGAGACCACGGCTGCCGTGGATCTCTACGAGACGCTCTCGGCCGGTCCGATGGCCGATCTGCGTGTGGGGCTGCTGCACGGTCGACTGTCCGGTGATGACAAGGACATCACCATGTCGGAATTCAACGCGGGTGAGATCGACGTGCTCGTCTGCACGACGGTGGTCGAGGTGGGCGTGGATGTACCCAATGCCACGGTCATGGTGATCATGGATGCCGACCGCTTCGGCGTCAGCCAGCTCCACCAGTTGCGCGGCCGAATCGGCCGCGGCGGGCATCAGGGGCTGTGCATCATGATCAGCTGGCTCAGTCCGGGCGGTGGGTCGTTCGCTCGGCTCGAGGCTGTGGCCGCCACCAACGACGGGTTCGAGCTCGCCAAACTGGACCTGGCGACCCGCCGAGAAGGTGACGTGTTGGGAGCCGCACAGTCGGGCACGGTGACCGGACTTCGGATGCTCTCGTTCATCGACGACGAGGACATCATTTCCGACGCCCAGGATTGTGCCCGGTCGTTGTTCACGCGGGACCCGTCTCTGGCCGACAATCCCGGCATCGCGTCGATGATGCGTTCGGCGTGGCGATCCGACAGAATCGACTACCTCGACAAGTCCTGACCCCGTCGCAGTCCGCACTGCACCGTTTCAGTAGCCGAAATTGAACAAAAGTTCCCGCATCGTGGGATCAGTACGCCTCCGGGGCTGTGTCTGCCGGGTAAGTTGAGCCAATGTTCTCCAAAGTTTTGGTTGCCAACCGCGGCGAAATCGCTATCCGCGCCTTCCGTGCGTCCTACGAACTCGGTGCCTCGACGGTGGCGGTGTTCCCGTTCGAGGATCGAAACTCGGTGCACCGAACGAAGGCCGACGAGGCTTATCAGATCGGGGAGAAGGGCCATCCCGTTCGGGCGTATCTCTCGGTCGACGAGATCGTCGCCGCCGCCAAGCGCAGCGGTGCCGATGCTGTGTACCCCGGCTACGGATTCCTTTCCGAGAACCCGGATCTCGCCGCCGCGTGTGTGGAGGCGGGCATCACGTTCGTCGGGCCCTCCGCCGATGTCCTCGAGCTGACCGGCAACAAGGCGCGTGCGATCGCCGCTGCGAAGGCCGCGGGACTACCGGTGTTGGCGTCGTCGGAACCGTCGTCCGATATCGACGAATTGGTCGCGGCATCGGAATCGATGACTTTCCCGCTGTTCGTCAAGGCCGTGGCAGGTGGCGGTGGTCGCGGAATGCGCCGCGTGGCCGAGCCCGAGCAACTACGCGAGTCCATCGAAGCTGCTGCGCGCGAAGCGGAGTCGGCGTTCGGCGATGCGACCGTGTTCCTCGAGCAGGCAGTGATCGACCCCCGTCATATCGAGGTACAGATCCTTGCCGACGGCCAAGGCAACGTCGTCCATCTCTTCGAGCGCGATTGCAGTGTGCAGCGTCGACACCAGAAGGTGATCGAGCTGGCCCCGGCACCCAACCTTCCTCAGGAATTACGCGAGAAGATCTGCGCCGACGCCGTGGCGTTCGCCAAGCAGATCGGCTATTCCTGCGCCGGTACCGTCGAGTTCCTTCTCGATACCCGCGGCAATCACGTCTTCATCGAGATGAATCCGCGAATTCAGGTGGAGCACACCGTCACCGAAGAAGTGACCGATGTGGACCTGGTGCAGTCGCAGTTGCGTATCGCCTCCGGTGAGACGTTGGCGGACCTGGGATTGCAGCAGGAGAACATCGTGTTGCGCGGTGCAGCGTTGCAATGCCGCATCACCACCGAGGATCCCGCCAACGGATTCCGGCCCGACGTCGGCCGCATCACTGCCTACCGCACCCCGGGCGGTGCCGGCGTGCGCCTCGACGGTGGCACGACGTTGGGTGCCGAGGTCGGTGCCTACTTCGACTCGATGCTCGTCAAGCTCACCTGTCGCGGCCGTGATTTCGACACTGCCGTGGCGCGTGCCCGACGTGCGGTGGCGGAGTTCAGAATTCGCGGTGTCGCGACGAACATCCCGTTCCTGCAAGCGGTTCTGGTCGACCCCGATTTCACCGCAGGACGCGTCACCACCTCCTTCATCGAGGAACGTCCGGAACTGCTGACGTCGCGTTCCTCGGGTGACCGTGGCACCAAAATTCTGACCTACCTGGCCGACGTGACGGTCAACAAGCCGCACGGGGAACGTCCCTCACCGGTGTACCCGCACGACAAGCTGCCCGAGGTCGACTTCTCGGCTCCCATTCCCGACGGCTCCCGGCAACGGCTGCTGGCGCTCGGGCCGGAGGGGTTCGCCCGCGATCTGCGCAATCAGAAGGCGCTCGGTGTCACCGACACCACGTTCCGTGATGCCCATCAGTCGTTGTTGGCAACGCGTGTGCGCACCAGTGGTCTGCTCGGCGTAGCGCCGTACGTGGCGCGAACGACGCCGCAGTTACTCTCGATCGAGGCCTGGGGAGGGGCGACGTACGACGTGGCGTTGCGCTTCCTGCACGAGGATCCGTGGGAGCGGTTGGCGAGCTTGCGAGAAGCCGTGCCCAACATAGCGATTCAGATGTTGCTGCGCGGCAGGAACACCGTCGGATACACCCCGTACCCGGAGAAGGTCACCCGTAGCTTCGTCGCCGAGGCCACCGACACCGGAATCGACATCTTCCGTATCTTCGATGCGCTCAACAACGTCGATCAGATGCGTCCGGCGATCGATGCAGTGCGCGAAACCGGTACGGCCATCGCAGAAGTGGCACTGAGTTACACCGGCGACCTGTCCAATCCGAACGAGAACCTGTACACGCTCGACTACTACCTGAAGTTGGCCGAGCAGATCGTCGATGCCGGCGCGCACGTGCTGGCCATCAAGGACATGGCGGGTCTGTTGCGTGCCCCCGCGGCCAAGACGCTGGTGACGGCGTTGCGGTCCAACTTCGATCTGCCGGTGCACGTGCACACCCACGACACTCCCGGCGGACAGCTCGCTACCTATCTCGCTGCCTGGGAAGCCGGAGCCGACGCGGTCGACGGTGCCTGTGCTGCGATGGCAGGAACCACCAGTCAGCCCGCGCTGTCGGCGATCGTCGCCGCGGCCGCGCACACCGAGCGCGACACCGGTCTCGACCTGCAGGCCGTCTGCGATCTCGAGCCGTACTGGGAGGCCGTGCGAAAGGTGTACGCGCCCTTCGAGTCCGGGCTGCCGGCACCGACCGGTCGCGTGTACACCCACGAGATTCCGGGCGGCCAGCTGTCGAACCTACGCCAACAGGCTATTTCGCTCGGTCTCGGTGATCGCTTCGAGACGGTCGAAGCCAATTACGCTGCGGCCGACCGCATGTTGGGTCGATTGACCAAGGTGACGCCGAGCTCGAAGGTCGTCGGCGATCTGGCTCTTGCGCTCGTGGGTGCGAATGCGTCCGCCGAGGAATTCGCCGAGGACCCCAGCCGGTACGACATTCCCGATTCCGTTGTCGGGTTCCTACGCGGCGATCTCGGAACACCCGCCGGTGGCTGGCCCGAGCCGCTGCGCACCAAGGCGCTCGAAGGCCGAGGTGCGGGCAAGCCGGTGACGCCGCTGACCGACGAGGACGAAAAGAACCTCGACGGGACGTCGGCGCAACGCCGTACCACTCTGAATCGGTTGCTCTTCCCCGGCCCCACAGCGGAACTCGAAGCTCATCGAGAGAAGTACGGCGACACGACCCGATTGTCGGCCAACCAGTTCTTCTACGGTCTGCGTCAGGGCGAGGAGCATCGAGTCACGCTCGAGAAGGGCGTCGAACTGCTCATCGGACTCGAAGCGATCTCCGACCCGGACGAACGCGGTATGCGCACCGTCATGTGCATCCTCAATGGGCAGCTACGTCCGGTGTCGGTGCGCGATCGGTCCATCGCGAGCGAAGCACCCACCGTCGAGAAGGCAGACCGCTCCAATTCCGGACACATTCCGGCTCCGTTCGCCGGGGTGGTCACCCTGGCAGTCGAGGAGGGCCAGAAGATTTCGGCCGGCGACACCATTGCCACGATCGAGGCGATGAAGATGGAGGCAGCGATCACCGCACCGCGGGGCGGCTCGGTCACTCGTCTGGCGATCTCGGGCGTACAGCAGGTGGAGGGCGGCGATCTGCTCGTCGTCATCGGTGGGGGGTCGACGGGCGAAGAGGCCGGGAGCGAATGACCCGGATCGTCGCGGGCGTTGCCGGGGGTCGTCGATTGGCGGTCCCCGGCCAAGGCACCCGGCCCACGTCGGAGCGGGTTAGAGAGGCACTGTTCAGTGCGCTCGAAAGTCGGATGGAGCTCGACGGGGCCGCGGTGTTGGATCTGTTCGCAGGGTCGGGTGCGCTCGGACTCGAAGCACTCTCACGTGGGGCCGCGTCGGCGGTGCTGGTCGAATCCGACGCACGGGCGGCCGCGGTAGTGCGCAAGAACATCGAATCGGTCGGCCTGACCGGAGCTTCGGTCAAATGCGCGCCGGTGGCCTCGGTCCTGGCCGGCACCGCCGACGCGGCCTACGACCTGGTGTTGGCAGATCCGCCGTACGCCGTCACGGATACCGCCGTGGCCGGCCTCCTCGAGCGGCTCGTGAGCGGGGGATGGCTCTCGGTCGACGCGGTGGTCGTGCTCGAACGGTCGTCGCGTTCGCCGGAGACCGTATGGCCGACCGGGCTCGTGCCGGAGAAGTCGAAGAAGTACGGCGAGAGCCGAATCGAGATCGCAATCCGGTCAGGAGTGGAGCCTGCGGAATGAGCTGTCTGAGCTGATAGGTTCGCGGGCATGACTGGCGCACTGTGTCCTGGATCCTTCGACCCGGTGACCATCGGTCACCTGGATATCTTCGAGCGCGCGGCGGCCGCCTTCGACGAGGTGGTGGTGACGGTGATGGTGAACAAGAGCAAGAAGGGCATGTTCAGCGTCGAGGAGCGGATCGAGATGCTCGAGGTCGCGACCGAGCATCTGCCTAACGTTCGGGTCGGTTCGTGGTATGGCCTGCTGGTCGATTACGCACGGCAGGAGGGCTTTTCGGCGATCGTGAAGGGTCTTCGGAGTGCTGTCGACTTCGATTACGAGTTGCAGATGGCGCAGATGAACCGGACGCTGACCGGAGTGGACACGGTGTTCCTCCCTGCGAATCCGGCGCACAGTTTTCTGTCGAGCTCGTTGGTCAAGGAGGTGGCCACGTTCGGGGGAGACGTCACCGGTATGTTGCCGCCGTTCGTGCAGGACCGGTTGATGTCGCGTATCGCCGAGCGTGCCGCCCAGTAGTTCGATGGCGCAGTAGTTCGATGGCCCAGTAGTTCGAAAGGGCGACACACCGGGTGGGTATAGCGCAGACCGGCGTATCGGCGGGCAGACTGAACAGCGAAGAACTGTGGGTGTCGTCTGCGGAGCAGATGCGTTCGCGGTGGCAGATTCGACGATTGGGGTAAACGGTGTACCGCGTATTCGAGGCGCTCGACGAGCTCGTCGCCATTGTCGAGGAGGCGCGCGGCGTTCCGATGACTGCCGGGTGCGTCGTCCCTCGCGGCGATGTCCTGGAATTGCTCGACGACGTACGTGACGCCATACCCGGCGAGCTCGACGATGCGCAGGACGTGTTGGATCATCGCGACAAGCTGGTGGGTGACGCGCGGGCGACGGCGGAGAAGACCGTCACCAGTGCGAACGCCGAAGCTCAGGACACGGTGGAGAACGCACGCGACTCGGCGGACCGCATTCTCGCCGACGCCAAAGCCCAGGCCGATCGCATGGTGTCCGAAGCGTCGGCGCATGCCGATCAGCTCGTGGCCGATGCCGAAGCCGAGGCCGAGCGAACGGTTCTCGAAGGCCAGCGTGAGTACGAGGCGCTGACCGTTCGCGCTCGCACCGAGGCCGATCGGATGATCGAGTCCGGTACGGCGTCGTACGAGCGGTCGGTCGCAGACGGCACCGCCGAACAGAACCGGCTCGTCTCGGAGACGGAGGTCGTTCAGGCGGCCCACGCCGAGTCGGCTCGGGTGATCGACAGCGCACACGCCGAATCCGATCGGATGCGCAGCGAGTGCGACGTCTACGTCGACACCAAGCTTGCAGAGTTCGAGGAGTTCCTCAGCGGCACCATTCGGTCGGTGGGTCGCGGTCGGCAGCAGCTGCGCACCGGCTCGGGCGTCCCGGACTACGGCAACGAACCGTACGGTGACACCTCCTACGGAAGTGCAGACCAGGGACGTCGTAGTCGGCACTGACCCGTCATGATTTGCTCACGTATGCGCAGATGCGTATCGTTGTGTGGTTGCTTACCGACAGTAGGCACACCGACAGTAAGGAAGATCAGCCGTGCCCCCGCCCAAGAGAACGACGCGTCCCGAACTGGACGCAGGATTCGTTCTGGACATTCTCAACCTCGGTCGTCGACCCGGGTCGACGAAAACCATCGAGCGGACGGTTCCGGCTCCTTCCCGAATCGGCCTCGATGCCATCGCCATCGAAGCCGGTGTACCGGTCTCGCTCGATCTGCAGTTGCAGGCGGTATCCGAGGGCGTTCTCGTCACCGGTTCCGTGCGAGCTGCCACGGCCGGTGAGTGCACGCGCTGCCTCGACCCGGTCACTGGCAATGTCGACGTCTACCTCACCGAGCTGTTCGCTTACCCGAACAGCATCACCGAGGAGACGACGGATGCGGACGAGATTCACCGCATCGTCGACGACCTGATAGATCTCGAACCCGTCATCGTCGACGCGGTCGGTCTGGAGCTTCCACTCCACCCCGTCTGCAGTGACGAGTGCGAGGGATTGTGCCCAGAATGCGGCGTTCGCCTGGCGATTGCTGAATCCGGCCACAGTCACGATACAATTGATCCTCGCTGGGCTGGACTTGCAGCCAAATTTGGCGTGGATCCAGAACCGAGCACAGAACTTGTGAACAACGAAGCCGAGGAGAAGTAAGTGGCTGTCCCGAAGCGCAAAATGTCGCGTTCCAACACGAGGTCGCGTCGTGCACAGTGGAAAACCACTGCGCCCACCCTCGTGACGTGCCCCAACCGTGGTTGCGGCGAGAAGACGCTGCCCCACATCGCGTGCCCTTCGTGCGGTACCTACAAGGGCCGCCAGGTCGTCGCAGCGGTCTGATTCCCGCTCAGGTGACAAACGAAGTAGTGGACCGACACAACGGCGGGCCACAGAACAATAGCTCCGCTGCCGTCAGCGGCGGGGACGACCGAGAGTCGCTCCTCGCCGCTATCGGTGTTTCTCTGTCCGAACCCTTGTTGACGCTGGCTCTGACGCACCGGTCGTTCGCCTACGAGCACGGTGGTCTGCCGACCAACGAACGGCTCGAGTTCTTGGGCGACTCCGTGCTCGGCTTGGCGGTCACCGAGCACCTGTACGCGGTGCACCCCACCAAGTCCGAAGGACAGCTGGCAAAGATCAGAGCCAGTGTGGTCAACATGCATGCGCTCGCCGAGGTGGCTCGTGATCTCGGTGACGGCGGCCTCGGTCGTCATCTGTTGCTGGGTAAGGGCGAAGAGCAGACCGGCGGGCGCGACAAGCCCAGCATCTTGGCCGACGGTATGGAGTCCTTGCTGGGTGCCATCCACTTGCAACACGGAATCGATGTTGCCCGCACCGTGGTTCTGACACTGTTCGCCGGCTTGCTCGATCGGGCTCCCAAGCTCGGTGCGGGTCTGGATTGGAAGACCAGCCTGCAGGAGTTGACTGCGGAACGTGCATTGGGTGTCCCCGCGTACGAGATCTCGTCGACCGGACCCGACCACGACAAGGAATTCACGGCCACTGTGCTCGTCGGCGGATTCCCGCGCGGCGTCGGGGTGGGCCGGTCGAAGAAGGAAGCCGAGCAGAAGGCTGCCAGCACGGCGTGGAACTCGTTGTCGGACAATGAGACTCCTGTCGTTGCCGACTCCGCATCCGACTCTTCCTGATGCCCGAACTGCCTGAGGTCGAGGTGGTCCGGCTCGGCCTGGAATCCCACGTGGTCGGCAAGACGGTGCGCTCGGTGGAGGTGCTACATCCTCGCGCCGTGCGGCGACACGACCTCGGCGGCCTCGATCTGATCGGCCAATTGCGGGGCCAGCGCATCGCTTCGGCCCAGCGGCGTGGCAAGTATCTGTGGCTGGTGATGGCACCCGGCGATTTCGCGACCGTCGTCCACCTGGGTATGAGCGGGCAGATGCTCGTGCAGCCTCCCACTGCCCCGGACGAGAAGCACCTGAGAATTCGAGCTCGCCTGGACGACGGTAGCGACCTCCGCTTCGTCGACCAACGGACCTTCGGCGGTTGGGCACTCGCTCCGATCGTGACGGTGAACGGGACCCAGGTACCCGAACCGGTCGCGCACATCGCCCGCGATCCTATCGACCCACTGTTCGATGCCGAATCGGTGGTGAACGTGTTGCGCGGCAAGCACACCGAGATCAAGCGGGCACTGCTCGACCAGACCGTGCTGTCCGGTGTCGGCAACATATACGCAGACGAAGCGTTGTGGCGCGCGAAGATTCACGGCAATCGAATCGCAGAAACACTGACGCGTCCCGCGCTGCGGCGTCTGCTGACCGGGGTCCACGCGGTGATGGGGGAGGCCCTCGCTCAAGGCGGAACCTCCTTCGATGCGCTGTACGTCAACGTCAACGGGCAGTCCGGCTATTTCGACAGGTCGCTCGATGCCTACGGGCAGGAAGGACTGCCCTGTTCGAGGTGCGGCGCACCGATCCGGCGCGAAAAATTCATGAACCGCTCCTCGTTCAGCTGCCCCACCTGCCAGCCGCGGCCGCGACACCTCCGGACCTGACCTCATTCCGCAGGCTCCACTCCTGAACCGCCCGCCTAGTATTTCGGTCATGGCAGAACAGAGCACGCCGACCAACCTCTGGGTCGAGCGCACAGGCACACGTCGATACACCGGTCGCAGTTCGCGGGGAGCCGAGGTGCTCATCGGGTCCGAATCGGTCGAGGGTGTTTTCACTCCGGGGGAGCTGCTCAAGATCGCCCTCGCGGCGTGCACGGGCATGAGCTCCGACGTCCCGCTCTCTCGTCGACTCGGTGACGACTACTCCGCCACCGTCGAGGTGTCCGGGGCCGCCGACCGCGAGAACGAGCTCTATCCCGAGTTGAACGAGATCCTTCGAGTCGACCTCAGCGCGATGGACCCCGAGGCGCAGCAACGCCTGCTGACCGTCGTCGAGCGTGCCATCGACAAGGTGTGCACGGTCGGGCGGACCTTGAAGGCCGGAACGACGATCAACCTGGACATCGACGTGGACGCCTGATGAAGTCTCGGGCGATCCTCACCGCGGCGTTGCTCTGCGGCGCGTCGATCGCCGCGGCCCCGGCCGCACAGGCGTCGAGTGCGTGTACTCCGTGGTCGGTGAGCACAGTGGCGTCGGGATTCGGGATGCTCGAGAATCTGGAGTTCGACGGCCGCGGCTCGATGATCGTTTCCGAGACGTCGCCGATCGGACCGGGTGCTCTACGTAGCGTCGCGCCGAACGGAGACCGGGGCACTCTGGTGTCGGGCGTCGAGTCACCCGGCGGCTTGGTGCGGGACGGAGACACCCTGTACTTCACCACCGGAAACAGTGCGGCCGCAGGACTTTTCGATTCCTCGACCGGAACGATCGACGCGCTCGATCTCGATACCGGTGGTCGCTCGACGTACGCGTCGGGCCTGGCGATGCCCAACGGACTGGCGAGATCGGAGACGGGTGATCTCTTCACCACCCGTAATCTGGGTGTCGCTGCAGGCCTGAGCCGGATCGCGACCGATCGCACCGTGTCGACGGTACGTACGGATCTGGGGTCTGCCAACGGGATTGCGATTGCGCGCGGAAAGATCTACGTGGGCAACACGTTCGATGTCGAGCCCGTCGTGTACGTCCTCGACGAGCAGGATCCGTCCGGTTCGGTCTCGCGTGTTCGCGTCGACGGATTCGGACCACTCACCATGTCGGACGACCTGACCGTGGGTGTCGACGGAATGATCTATCTCGCACAGAATCTCGCGGGACGAGTTATTCGCATCGACCCGACGTCGGGGTCGTCGTGTGCCGTGGCGACAGGTGTGCCGCTGACATCCGCGGTCGCGTTCGGCGGGGTGGGATTCGACCCGACGTCGTTGTACGCAACGAGTTTCGACGGATCCGTCCGAGAGTTGAGCCCGGCATGAACGACGAGCGTCTGACGGCGTGGGTGCACGGCCTGGTGCAGGGCGTCGGGTTTCGGTGGTGGACTCGATCGCGTGCTCTCGAACTCGGTCTCGTCGGTCATGCGACCAACCACGCCGACGGACGGGTGCTGGTGATCGCCGAGGGACCGCGCGATCGTCTCGACGCGCTTCTCGAACTGCTACGCGGCGGTGGAACCCCCGGCACGGTGACGCTCGTCGTCGAGAGTTGGGGGTCGGCCCGCGGTGATCTGAGCGGTTTCGTCGAGCGCTGACCTGCACTACCGGAGGCTGGGCGCGCGGGTGGGCACCTGGCCGGTAAAGTACGGACGCTATGTATCTGAAGAGTCTGACGCTCAAGGGCTTCAAGTCCTTCGCTTCGGCGACGACTCTTCGATTCGAGCCCGGTATCACCTGCGTGGTCGGACCGAACGGCTCCGGTAAATCGAATGTCGTGGACGCTCTGACCTGGGTGATGGGCGAGCAGGGTGCCAAAGCCCTGCGCGGCGGCAAGATGGAAGACGTCATCTTCGCGGGAACCTCGGGTCGAGCGCCGCTGGGTCGGGCCGAGGTGACGCTGACGATCGACAACTCCGACGGAGCGCTGCCGATCGACTACTCCGAGGTATCGATCACCCGCCGCATGTTTCGCGATGGTGCGGGCGAGTACGAAATCAACGGAAGCTCCTGCCGTTTGATGGACGTCCAGGAGCTGCTGAGCGACTCCGGTATCGGGCGCGAGATGCACGTGATCGTCGGGCAGGGCCGGCTGGCGGCGATTCTCGAATCCCGCCCGGAGGACCGGCGAGCATTCATCGAGGAAGCTGCCGGCGTTCTCAAGCACCGCAAACGCAAGGAAAAGGCGGTCCGCAAACTCGACGCGATGCAGGCCAATCTCGCGCGACTGAACGATCTGACGACCGAACTGCGTCGGCAACTCAAGCCGTTGGGTCGGCAGGCCGAGGTCGCACGTCGAGCGCAGACGGTGCAGGCAGACCTGCGCGACGCTCGCCTCCGGCTGGCGGCAGACGATTTGGTGGCCAGGCGAGAAGAATTCGCCAACCAGACGCAGGACGAGGAAGCGGCTCGCGAGCAGTATGCGATGGTGCAGGACGCCCTCGAGGCGGGGACCGTAGCCCTCGCCGAACACGAGCAAGCCGTCGCTCGCCTGACGCCCAGCGCCGAAGCAGCCGGGCAGACGTGGTTTCGACTTTCCGCGCTGGCCGAACGAGTCAACGCGACTGTTCGCATCGCGCACGAGCGGGCCCGGCACCTCGACTCCGTGCAGAGCGCCGGCCGAGGGCAGGACCCCGACGAGCTGGAGGCACAGGCCGAGCGGGTTGCCGAAGAAGAGATGGAACTCGTCGAAGCCGTGGAGATGGCGCGGGAAACCCTCGAGGCGGCCCGCGAACAGTTGGCCGAACGAGAGTCGGCGGCTGCGGCTGCGGAACGGGCGCACCTGGCGGCCGTGCGTGCGGTGGCCGATCGCAGGGAGGGCTTTGCACGCTTGTCCGGGCGGGTCGATACCTTCCGGACCAAGGTCGAATCTATCGACGCCGAGGTGGCACGCCTGTCGGTGGCCATCGACGAGGCCCGTGAACGGGGCGAGGCGGCCCAGCGCGAGTTCGAGAGCGTGCAGGACCAGATCGGTACCCTCGACGCCAGCGAACTGAGCTTGGACACCCACTACGAGCGCGCAGTGGCTGCGCTACGTCATGCCGATGCGCGTGTCTCGGAATTGCAGGCAGAGGAACGCACCGCGGGTAAGCGGGTGGCGTCCTTCGAAGCGAGGATCGAGGCGCTGACGATGGGCCTCGAACGAAAAGACGGTGCCGGCTGGTTGGTGGAGAACGAACAGGACGGACTGTCGGGACTGCTGGCCGGGCACCTGACGGTCGAGCCGGGATACGAGATCGCGGTCGCAGTCGCGATGGGACCGGCGGCCGACGCTGCCCATGCAGAGTCCTTCGCCGCTGCCCGCGATGCAGTCCTGGCGCTCCGCGCCGCGGACGGTGGTCGCGCAGCCATAGTGCACAGCAGTTCCGTTGCAGTGCAACCACTCTCACGTCCCGAACTTCCTGATGGCGCGCGGTGGGTGCTCGATCTCATCGACTACCCGGACCGCCTGGCCGGTGCCATGACGGCATTGCTCGACGGCGTGGTTGCCGTCGACTCGCTCGACACCGCGCACCGACTCGTCTCCGACAACGGCCGACTGCGCGCGGTGACCAAGGACGGCGACGTCGTAGAACCCGGGTGGGTGACCGGAGGATCGGACCGACGGCCCAGCACGCTCGAAGTGCAATCCGCCATCGACACCTCGACCGTCGAGCTGGCTGCGGCCGTGCGAAGGGCCGAGGAACTCGATGCTGCGCTCTCTGGTGCACTCGCGGAACAGCGCGACCGACGTGAATCGGCGGAGCAGGCTCTGGCTGCCCTCAACGAATCCGATGCCGCTATGGCAGCTGTGTACGAGCAGCTGGGCAGGCTCGGTCAATTGGCGCGGTCTGCTCATGCCGAGTCGGCACGGTTGACGACGCAGCGTGATTCGGCAGAGACGAGTCGCGAGGAAGCGGTCGCTCGGCTGGCCGAGCTCGAAGACAGCCTGCGATCCGCCGAGGACGAACAATCCGGGTTCGTGGGAGACGGTGAGAGCGGCGACGCGGCCACCACGATGGAGCGTGAAATGGCGGCGGCCGCGCTCACCGAGGTTCGCGCCGTGGAAGTCGAAGCTCGGCTGAACGTGCGCACCGCGGAGGAGCGTGCGCAGTCGGTCCGGGGACGGGCAGATTCGCTACGCCGGGCGGCGCGAGCCGAGCGGGAGGCCAGAGCCAGGGCCGAGAGGGAGAGCGCGGCTCGGCGTCATGCTGCCGCGGTCGCTGCCGCAGTGGCGGAGTCGGGTGAAGAGCTCGCGACTCGTCTCGGGGCGGTCGTCGCTGCTGCCGCACGACGGCGCGACGAGCTCTCGGCCGAACGGACAACGCGCACAGCCGAACTCGACACGGTGAAGGAGCAGGTTCGGGCACTGCAGGGACAGTTGGCCTCGATCACCGACGCGGTGCACCGCGACGAGGTGGCGCGTGCCCAGGCCGCTCTGCGCATCGAGCAACTCGAGACGACCATTCTCGAACAGCACGGGATCGGGCTCGACGATCTGGTGGCGGAATACGGCCCCGACGTCCCGCTGCCTCCGACCGAACTCGAAATGGCCGAGTACGAGGCGGCCAAGGAACGCGGTGAGCAGGTGGTGGCACCCGCCCCGATGCCGTTCGACCGCGCCACTCAGCAGGCGCGTGTCAAACGCGCCGAACGGGATCTGGCCACGCTCGGCAAGGTGAACCCGCTGGCTCTGGAAGAGTTCGCGGCACTGGAAGAGCGATACAACTTTCTGTCCACCCAGCTCGAGGACGTCAAGTCCGCGCGCAAGGACCTGCTCGGGGTCGTCGCCGACGTGGACGACCGCATCCTGCAGGTGTTCACCGAGGCCTGGCTGGACGTCGAGCGTGAATTCACCGGTGTCTTCGCCAAACTGTTCCCCGGGGGCGAGGGACGGCTGATTCTGACCGACCCGTCGGACATGCTCACCACCGGAATCGAAGTGGAAGCACGGCCGCCCGGCAAGAAGGTCAAGCGGCTGTCGCTGCTGTCCGGCGGCGAGAAGTCGCTGACGGCCGTTGCGATGCTCGTGGCGATCTTCCGTGCTCGACCGTCGCCGTTCTACGTGATGGACGAGGTCGAAGCAGCGCTGGACGACACCAACCTGCGGCGACTCATCGGTTTGTTCGAGCAACTCCGCGAGAAGTCGCAACTGATCGTCATCACGCACCAGAAGCCGACGATGGAAGTGGCCGACGCCCTCTACGGCGTCAGTATGCGCGGTGACGGCATCACCACCGTCATCTCGCAGCGGCTCAATCGCGAGCGCGTCGCCGTCGATGCAGTCGAACCTGCCGTCGAGGCCGCCGAACCGGACGTGTCGGTGCCCAGCGACACCGATTCCGCGACGTGAGGCCGCGCTACTTCTCGGGGTAGAGCTGCTCGGCGTAGGAGGGCCCGTAGTACTCGCGGAGTTCTTCCACCGTTTCGGGTGCCTGCGGAATCAACGCTTTCGTCAAGGACGCGACATCGGGAATGGAGTCCGCATCCCACGTGTCCGGCTGCCACAACTTGGACCGCATGAATGCCTTGGCGCAGTGGTGGAACACCTGCTCGATGTCGACGACGAGGCACATGATGGGTCGGTGGCCCTTGACCTGCAGTTCGTCGAAGAACGGTGCGTCGGTCACCAGCGACGCGCGACCGTTGATGCGCAGGGTGTCGCCGCGCCCCGGCACGAAGAAGTTCAGGCCGACGAACGGATTCTCGAGAATGTTGCGGTAGCCGTCCATTCGACGATTACCGGGCCGTTCGGCCAGTGCGATCGTGGCCTCGTCGACGACGTGGACCAGGCTGCCGGGCGGATCACCCTTGGGGGAGACGTCGCACCGCCCGCTCGCGTCCGAGGTTCCCATCAGGCAGAAAGGCGAGGCCGCGAGCCAGTGCACGTCGAGTGGATGCAGGGTCCGGCGATCCTTGTTGGCCGCCCGAAAGCTGGGTTCGCCGAACATGGCGGTCAGTTGGTCGGCGTCGCGCACCGCGGTCCACGTCATGGCGACGATGCTATCGACACGACCCGGACGGCGGACAGTCCATTTCGGCGATGCACCACCGATGCGCTCGGTCGTGACCACCTGAGAGGATGGTCACGTGAGTAATCAAGCGTGGATCATCGTCGCGGCGATCGCTGCCGTCCTGCTCGTCGTCCTCGTCGCCGGGTTCGTTCTGTCCCGTCGCCGGAGAGTGTCCCTCAAGTCGGACGAGGCCGCCCGAATCGAGGACGCGGCCACCAAGGACAGATCCGGTGGCTACACCGCCGGCAGCGGTTTCTCGTTCAGTCAGGGCACTGCGACCGCCGAGCCCGTCCCGCCTGCCCCGAAGCCCGTCCCGCCTGCCCCGAAGCCTGTCGAGACCTTCCCGGTCGAGCCGACGCCGGTGCCACCCACCCACACTCGGGACGAGCCGGAGGTCCTCGACCCCGAGGTTCCGGTCGTCGAGCCTCAGGTGCCGGTTGTCGAGCTCGCCGAGCCGGCCGAGCCCACCGCGCCTGCGGTGCCGGAACCCGCCCCGGACGCCGAGGCACCTGCTCCTCGACTGGACACCATCGATCCGACCGAAGGTCGGTTGGACCGTCTTCGTGGACGTCTGGCTCGTTCCCAGTCCGCGGTGGGCAAGTCCCTGCTCGGATTGCTCGGCGGCGGAGACCTGGACGAGGACTCCTGGGAAGAAGTCGAGGACACGCTGCTGATCGCCGACATCGGCTCGGCCACGACGACGGAGATCATGCGCACGCTGCGCGAGCAGATGGCAGCTCGCAGTATTCGTACCGAAGCCGATGCGCGAGCCCTGCTGCGGGAAATTCTGGTGGCGCAACTGCATCCGGAGTTCGATCGTTCGATTCGCGCGCTTCCGCACGACGGCGCGCCTGCGGTGTTGTTGGTCGTCGGAGTCAACGGCACCGGCAAGACCACGACCACCGGCAAGCTCGCCCGTGTCCTGGTCGCGGACGGCCGGCGAGTGCTCCTCGGTGCGGCCGACACGTTCCGCGCTGCTGCCGCGGATCAGCTGCAGACCTGGGCCGAGCGAGTCGGTGCCGAAGTGGTGCGCGGTAAGGAAGCCGCCGACCCGGCCGCCGTTGCCTTCGACGCGGTGAGCAAGGGAATCGAGAACGGAGTCGACGTGGTGCTGGTCGACACCGCAGGTCGCCTGCATACGAAGTCCGGTCTGATGGACGAGCTGAGCAAGGTCAAGCGCGTCATCGAGAAGCGGGCCCACGTCGACGACGTGCTGCTCGTTCTGGATGCGACGGTCGGCCAGAACGGACTGACTCAGGCGCGCGTCTTCGCCGAGATTGTGGACATCACCGGTGTCGTGCTGACCAAGCTCGACGGAACCGCGAAGGGCGGCATCGTTTTTCAGGTACAGCGGGAACTCGGGGTACCCGTCAAGCTCGTCGGTCTCGGCGAAGGTGCCGACGATCTGGCTCCGTTCGAGCCAGGGGCGTTCGTCGACGCACTGCTCGGTTGATCGACCTCGCCGGGCTCCGGCGAACCGGGTAAAAAGCACAAACGCCAGCACGAAACCTTTTAGCAACAGAATTCGGTCATGCGTTCACATGCCCGAAACACCCGAGTGTCACGGATGAAACTTCGTGAAACCACTCTTCTTGCGTAACGGCGCGCCAACCGGTGTGCAGGAGAATGGAGGGTGTACGTGAGTCCCGAGGATATGTTGGCCAACTCCGGCAACGCCGCGTGGATGCTGATGGCAGCATCGCTGGTACTGCTGATGACGCCGGGCTTGGCGTTCTTCTACGGCGGTATGTCGCAGTCGAAGTCCGTGTTGAACATGATGATGATGTCGTTCGGAGCTATGGCCGTCGTCTCGATCATCTACTTCCTGTGGGGATGGTCGATGTCCTACGGCACCCAGGACATCGGCGGTGTCTTCGCCAACCCGTTCGAGTTCTTCGGACTCAAGGATTCGATCACCGACGCGGACGGCAACTACATCGCCGGCGCATGGGGTTACGCCAACGTCATCGACGTAGCGTTCCAGGTCACGTTCGCCATCATCACGGTCGCCCTGATCAGCGGCTCGATCGCCGGTCGAGTCAAGTACGGCACCTGGCTCGCCTTCGCAGGAATCTGGGTCACCCTCGCGTACTTCCCGCTGGCACACATGGTCTGGGGCGGTGGACTGCTGTCGGGCTCCGAGAAGGGCTTGGCTGCAAAGATTTTCGGAACGATGGTCAACGACGACGGTGACACCGTCGCCAACGTCGCACCGATCGACTTCGCCGGTGGAACCGTCGTGCACATCAACGCCGGTATCGCAGGCCTGATCCTGGCGATCATCATCGGCAAGCGAGCCGGATTCGGCAAGGTCGCCTACCGTCCGCACAACCTCCCGTTCGTCATGCTCGGCGCAGCGCTGCTGTGGTTCGGCTGGTTCGGATTCAACGCCGGTTCGGCATTCGCCGCCGACGGCATCGCAGGCGTGGCCTGGGTCAACACCACCGCGGCCACCGCAGCGGCCATCGCAGGCTGGCTCATCACCGAGCGCATCCGCGACGGACACGCAACCAGCCTCGGTGCCGCATCGGGCATCGTCGCAGGTCTGGTCGCCATCACCCCGGCCGCCGGTGCGCTCACCCCGGTCGGAGCCATGATCCTCGGCGTCATCGCCGGCGTGCTGTCGGCTCTCGCCGTCGGACTGAAGTTCAAGTTCGGCTACGACGACTCGCTCGACGTCGTCGGCGTCCACCTGGTCGCAGGCCTGTGGGGCACCATCGGAATCGGCTTCCTCGGATCCGAGACCGGCCTGTTCTACGGTGGTGACTACAAGCAGCTCGTCGTGCAGATCGTCATCGCGTTGTTCGCATTGATCTTCACGGCAATCGTGACCGCGGTCATCGCCTTCGCTCTGAAGCCGCTGGGCTGGCGCGTGACGGACGAGGAAGAGGCGAACGGCATCGACGAGGCCGAGCACGCCGAGACTGCATATGATTTCGCCTGACAAGGTAGAGATAGAGATGAACGCTGCACCGTACGACAACGGGCACTCGAGGTCTTGTGAAGGGAAGCAAAAATGAAGCTGATCACGGCAATCGTCAAACCGTTCACCCTGGAGGACGTCAAGACGGGGCTGGAACAGGCCGGCGTGCTCGGAATGACCGTCAGTGAGGTTCAGGGCTACGGCCGCCAGAAGGGCCACACCGAGGTCTACCGAGGTGCGGAGTACTCGGTCGATTTCGTTCCGAAGGTGCGTGTCGAGGTAGTCGTCGACGACGCCGCAGTGGAGAAGGTCGTCGAGGTCATCGTCGAAGCAGCCCGCACCGGCAAGATCGGGGACGGCAAAGTGTGGGTTTCCCCGGTGGATTCGGTCATCCGAGTCCGTACCGGAGAACGTGGCGCCGATGCGCTCTGACCCCACAGGGTCTCGGTCCGGGGGCCCCGGTTCTGGCGCACGCGCGCCAGAACCGGGGCCTTCGGTCTCTACGGGCTCCGCATCGAAGGGCACGAGCGATGCAGCTGCGGATCTCGCTCGGGCCAGAAAGCAACTGCTCGACGGCGGCACCCGCAACCGCCGACTCGATGCGCCCTCGCTCAGGCAGGCGCTCGTCGATCTTCACGAGTTCTGGCTGACCACCAAGGGCGCAGAACTGGGCGTGAAGCCGGATTCCGGTTTCGCGATAGTCGCAGTAGGAGGTCTGGCGCGTCGCGAACTGCTGCCGTACTCCGACCTGGACTTGATTCTGTTGCACGACGATCTCGACCCCCGCATCGTGGCCGACGTCGCCGACAAGCTCTGGTATCCGTTGTGGGACGCCCACATCAAGCTCGATCACAGTGTGCGTACCGTGCCGCAGGCCCTGCAGGTTGCCGCGGCGGACATGACCGCGGCACTCGGCATGCTCGAAGCACGACACATCGCCGGTGACGTGGAATTGAGCAACCTGTTGATCGGTGGCATACGTCGGCAGTGGCGCACCGGAATTCGCGGTCGCTTCGACGAGCTGATCGGCCAGACTCAGGGGCGCTGGGCACGAAGCGGCGAGATCGCACACCGTGCCGAACCCGACCTCAAGAGCGGCCGCGGCGGGCTGCGCGACGTGCAACTGCTCGACGCCCTGTCGATTGCTCAATTGACCGATGGCATGCCCGGGTTGGGACCCGAATCACCCGGCGGCGGTTTGGCATTCGCGCACGGGCGACTTCTCGACGTGCGTACCGAACTGCACCGGGTGGCCGGTCGTGCCCGAGATCAGCTGCGTGCGCAGGACGCCGACGAGATCGGTGCTGCGCTTCGCATCGGCGATCGGTTCGATCTCGCTCGTGTGCTCAGCGATTCGGCACGCACCATCAGCTACTCCGTCGATGTGGGTTTGCGTACCGCCGGCAATTCGCTTCCACGACGCGGTCTTTCGCGTCTACGTCGCGTACCCGTTCGCCGTCCGCTGGACGAGGGAGTCGTCGAGCACGCGGGTGAGGTGGTGCTGGCACGCGACGCACGACCGAACAAGGATCCGGGTCTGATCATGCGGGTTGCGGCAGCGTCGGCTCAGACCGGCATGCCGATGTCTGCCTCCACGCTCAACCGCCTGTCCGACAGCGCCCCCGAACTCCGTGAGCCGTGGCCCAAGGAAGCACTCAACGATCTGTTGGTGCTGCTGGGATCCGGCCGCAAGGCCATCGCGGCCATCGAGGCGCTCGATCGAACTGGATTGTGGGGCAGGCTGATTCCGGAATGGGGTGCGGTTCGAGATCTGCCGCCTCGAGATGCGGTGCACACCTGGACGGTGGATCGACACCTGGTCGAAACTGCCGCGTACGCAAGTGCATTGACCACACGTGTCGCTCGTCCCGATCTGCTGGTGCTCGGCGCGCTCGTCCACGACATCGGAAAGGGACGCGGCGGCGACCACAGCGTCGTCGGTGCCGATCTCGCCGTTCAGATCGGTAACCGGCTCGGCTTGTGGCCCTCCGACGTGGCCCTGCTGACGGCAATGGTCCGCTATCACCTCCTGCTGCCGGAGACTGCCACCCGGCGCGATCTGGACGACCCGGCAACCGTGCAGACCGTCGTGGATGCGCTCGGTGCGGACACCGTTCTGCTGGAGCTTCTGCATGCGCTCGCCGAGGCGGACTCTCTCGCGACCGGACCCGGCGTGTGGGGGGACTGGAAGGCGTCGCTGATCCGTGAACTCGTTCGTCGTTGTCGGCTGGTGATGGCGGGAGAGACTCTGCCGTCGCCGGATCCGCTCGACCCGGCGCACATCGAGTTGGCCTCGCGCGGGGGAGTGCACGTCGACATCACGCCCACCGACGGTCTGCACACCTTCGTCGTGACCGTGGTTGCACCCGACACTCCAGGACTGCTGTCCGACGCGGCCGGAGTGCTGGCACTGCATTCCTTGCGGGTGCTGTCGGCCTCGCTCGGCAGTCACGACGGTTCGGCGATCAACTCGTTCGATGTCGCACCGTTGTTCGGTGCCCCGCCGCAGGCGGGGTTGATCCGGCAGGAGATCATCCGTGCGCAGGCGGGCGAGCTCGACCTGGTCGCCGTACTCGACGCGAAGGAACGAGACGCCCGCGTCGAGACCTCGGACGAGGACGGCGAGGATTCGGCTGTGCCGGTCCTGTACGCCCAGGCTCCGCCTCGGGTGCTGTGGTTCGACGACAACGAACCGGGTCAGGTCGTGCTCGAACTGCGAGCCGAGGACCGCCTCGGCCTGCTGTGTCGATTGGCGAGCGCAATCGAGCAGCAGGGATTCGATATTCGCTGGGCGCGGGTATCGACGCTGGGTAGTTCTGTGGTCGATTCCTTCTGCATCGACTTGGCCGGCGCGGACAGTCGGGCTGTGCGCGAGGATCTCGAACGCGCGCTCCTCGCCGTCGTGCCATCGCCGGAACCGCCCAAACCCCCGGAAAAGCCCGAGGGCACTTGACCGTTGGTCGGAAGTTCGTCGGAAACCGACATGCCGTGGTGACATTTCACGAACTTCCGGCCGATGGGTTTACCCCCGAGACCGATTTGTTATGTTCGTCACCTGACGCAGCAGGCCCTTCGGGCCGAACTGCCGGCTCCGCTGCTCGAACGTCTCGTCGTTCCTGCAGGCTCCAATTCTGACATTTCGAGAGGCGCGCACTGTGGGATCACACCGACGGTCGAACATCTACGTACCGGCCGAGACGGCATCGGGTACGCCCGGTGGCAAGCATCGCGCCGCGGAGGAAGTTCAGGACACCGGCAGGCGTGCGGCCACCATCGTCGCCGCAACCGGCGCCATCGTCGTCGGCGCGACCACCATGGGCGCGGGCACCGCAGGCGCGGCACCCGTCCCGGAACCGCCCGCGGCCGGATTCCCCTTCGCCGTCCCGGAGGGTGTGCTGCCTGCCGGATTCGAGCTGCCCCAGTTCGTGCCACCGCAGTTCGTGCCACCACAGTTCGAGTTGCCGCAATTCGCGCCGCCTTTCGGTGCGCCGCCGCAGGCCGCACCGGACTTGGCTCCGGCCCCACAGACCGATCCTTCGGCAGTCCCGTCGGACGCCTCGACACAGGCACCGACTCCGGGACCGCTCGCCGCTCTCGGCCCCGAGGTGGACGCCGCGGCCCAGCAGTGGCTCGACGACGTCGGACTCGGTGGAACGGGTGCCGGGCCGGCGTCGCCGCTCGAGAGTTTGCGTTCGTTGAAGAAGGCGACGGTCCAGCCCGTCGCCGGAGTGTTGACGTCGAACTTCGGTTCGCGGTGGGGCACTCAGCACAGCGGGCTGGACATCGCCGCCCCGATCGGCACGCCCATCTACGCTGCAGCCGACGGCACGGTGTCCGATGCGGGACCGGCGTCCGGTTTCGGGCTCTGGGTCAAGGTTCTGCACGACGACGGCACCGAGACCATCTACGGACACGTCAACGACTTCTCGGTGCAGCCCGGTCAGCGGGTCACAGCCGGAGAACAGATCGCAACTGTGGGCAATCGCGGTCAGTCGACCGGCCCGCACCTGCATTTCGAGGTGCACGATCCCGCCGGCGTCAAAGTCGATCCCGCACAGTGGCTCTCCACCCGCGGCGTCGCTGTGACGTGGAGCGATTCGGCAAGCAAGGCCTGACCGGTCGCACCGCACCGAACGGACTCACTGCCCGACGCCCTGAGCGAGGATAAGGTGGGCTGGCGTTAGTCTGGTGACAACGCCGGACTCGGTCTGGTGACAGTGCCGGACTCGGCTCGTTTTCGGTGATCGGCTAGCTCAGGAGTGCAATCGGTGTTCGAATCCCTTTCCGACAGGTTGACCGGGACTCTCAAGGACCTGCGTGGCAAAGGTCGACTGTCCGGTGCGGATATCGACGCCACAGCCCGCGAGATCCGACTGGCCCTGCTCGAGGCGGACGTGGCGTTGCCCGTCGTGCGGGAGTTCATCAACCGCATCAAGGTCCGCGCCAAGGGTGCCGAAGTATCGGGCGCACTCAACCCGGCTCAGCAGGTCGTCAAGATCGTCAACGAGGAACTGGTCGGCATCCTCGGCGGCGAAACACGCAGACTGGTGTTCGCCAAGAACCCGCCCACCGTCATCATGCTGGCCGGCCTGCAGGGTTCCGGTAAGACGACTTTGGCGGGCAAGCTCGCCAAGTGGCTGAAGGGTCAGGGTCACACCCCGCTTCTCGTCGCCTGTGACCTGCAACGTCCCGGTGCCGTCAGCCAGCTCCAGATCGTCGGCGAACGGGCAGGCGCGGCAGTCTTCGCCCCGCACCCGGGCACGTCCATCGGCGGTGGCGAGAACGCGCTCGGCGTGTCGGCCGCGGACCCGGTCGAGGTGGCCCGCGCCGGAGTGGCCGAGGCTCGCAGCAAGCAGTACGACGTGGTCATCGTCGACACCGCAGGCCGTCTCGGTATCGACACCGAGCTGATGAGCCAGGCCGCCGGGATTCGCGACGCGGTCGAGCCGGACGAAACCTTGTTCGTTCTCGACGCCATGGTCGGCCAGGACGCCGTCAGCACCGCCGAGGCGTTCCGCGACGGAGTCGGCTTCACCGGTGTCGTGCTGACCAAGCTCGACGGCGATGCCCGCGGCGGCGCAGCACTGAGCGTGCGCGAGGTGACCGGGCAGCCCATCATGTTCGCGTCGACCGGCGAGAAGCTCGAAGATTTCGACGTCTTCCACCCCGACCGCATGGCCAGTCGCATCCTCGGCATGGGCGACGTGCTCAGCCTCATCGAGCAGGCCGAGCAGCACTTCGACGCCGAGCAGGCCGAGGCCACCGCCAACAAGATCGGCTCCGGCCAGCTCACGCTCGACGACTTCCTCGAGCAGATGATGGCCGTCCGCAAGATGGGGCCCATCGGAAATCTGTTGGGAATGTTGCCCGGCGCGGGCCAGATGAAAGAACTGGCCAATGTCGACGAGAAGCAGCTCGACCGGGTGCAGGCGATCATTCGCGGCATGACGCCGCAGGAGCGCACCGACCCGAAGATCATCAATGCCTCCCGACGACTGCGGATCGCGAACGGCTCGGGCGTGAAGGTCTCCGACGTCAACCAATTGGTCGATCGGTTCTTCGAGGCACGCAAGATGATGTCGGCGATGGCCGGTCGGATGGGCATGCCGGGTGCGCGAAAGCAGGTGCGCAACAACAAGAAGGGCAAGAAAGGCAAGAAGGGTGCTCGCGGGCCCACACAGCCGAAGATCCGCGGCGGGTTCCCCGGAATGCCGGGTGGAATGCCTGCCGGAATGCCCGACCTGTCGTCGATGCCCAAGGGCCTCGATCAATTGCCGCCGGGACTCGAGGGAATCGATCTCTCGCAGCTGAAGCTGCCGAAGAAGTAAGCGGGCCTGCGGTGTCGGCATTGCGGGTGCGGGGACGCGGGCTGCCGGACGAGTCCCCGATCGACCTGTGGATCGACGGCGGCGTCCTGTCCACGGAGCCCATCGCCGATGCCGACTTCATCCACGACGGCGGGTGGATACTGCCCGGGCTCGTCGACGCGCACTGTCATGTCGGCATCGAGTACGGCGGAGGACACACCGACCTGGCCGGGTCGATCGCGCAGGCCGAGACCGAACGAGACGTCGGGGCTCTGCTGCTGCGTGACGCGGGATCTCCGGTCGACACGCGGGCGTTGGACGACCACGACGATCTGCCACGCATCATCAGGGCGGGGCGGCACATCGCCTCCCCGAAGCGATACATCCCTGGCCTGGCGATCGACATCGAGGACGAATTACAACTTCCCGAGGCGGTGGCGCAACAAGCGCGATTCGGCGACGGGTGGGTCAAGCTCGTCGGTGACTGGATCGACCGCTCGGTGGGAGACCTCCGGCCCCTCTGGAACGACGCGATCCTCGTCGACGCCATTGCCGCGGCCCATGCGGAAGGGGCACGCGTCACCGCGCACGTCTTCGGGGAAGACGCGCTCCCCGGACTGATCGCGGCAGGCATCGACTGCATCGAACACGGCACCGGCCTGACCGACGAGACCATCGAGATGATGGTCGAGCACGGGACAGCGTTGGTGCCGACGTTGATCAACATCGAGACCTTTCCCGGCATCGCGGACTCGGCCACCCGCTACCCGGTCTACGCCCGGCACATGCGCGCGTTGCATGCGCGAGTCGGCGATACCGTCGGCCGTGCCCACGACGCAGGTATCCCGATCTTCGCCGGAACCGACGCCGGCGGATCCATCGCGCACGGCCGCATCGCCGACGAGGTGGACGCTCTGGGACGCGTCGGATTGTCACCGACCGACGCGCTCGGTGCTGCTTGCTGGGACGCCCGGTCGTGGCTGGGGCGAGGCGGGCTCGAGCACGGTGCGCCCGCCGATCTCGTCGTGTACTCCGACGACCCGCGCGGGGGAGCGGACGTGTTGTCCAACCCCGAGCTGGTGATTCTGCGCGGCCGCGTGACCGATCGTCGTGGACGCGCCGCGAGTGGATCGGGATACGTCGATGGTTGATCCGCGGCAAGGCCCGGACCGATTCGATGCCGACCAGTTCGGCCGCACACCAGGAGGCGCGGGGGAATTCGACGTGAACCGGCCCAGCTGGGCGGGAATGGCACCGATGAATCACGTGCAACAGCAGGGCTCGGGACTGTCCGAGACCTACTGGCGTGCCGAAGCAGCGGCCGAGGAGCGCAGACCCGGCCAACGGTGGGGACTGCCGGCGGCCGCCCTCGTGCTCGGCCTCAATCTTGCCGGGTTCCTGCTCCTCGGCCTGGTCGTGTCCTCGGAGTCCTCGCCGCTGTTCGTCGTGGGGATCATGATCCCGAGCCTGCTCGCCGCAGGACTGGCGGTGGCGGTGACGATGTCGAGGGGCAACGGCCCCGTCGTCGACTTCGGGCTACCGAGATCCGTTCACGAACTCGTCGGTCATATCCGATCGGGTCTGGCCTGGGGCGGAGTCGCCCTCGTCGGTGGAGTGCTGCTCGCACTCGTGCTGCTCTCGCGTATCGATTTTCAGGATCAGGCACCGCTGGGCGGTATGGCAGACATCGCCGTGGGGTGGAAAGTCGTTTTCGCCGTGTGGATTTGGATCGGCGCACCGATCTGCGAAGAAACGATGTTCCGCGGCATGTTGTGGGGAGCTCTCGAAAAGCGCACTCGACCCATGCCGATGGCGTGGCTGGGCAACCGCTGGGTGGTCCTGGTGATCACGGCGGTGATGTTCGCGATCTGGCACCGAGAATGGTGGCGCTTCGTCGTCCTGCTGTGGGGAGGACTCGCCATCGGCATCGCGAGAATGAGAAGTGGCTCGATCGTCGCGTCGACCACGGCTCACTCCGTCAACAACACCTTTCCGGCTTTGGTGATTCTGCTGGCCTGACCGGGCGATTGAGGGTATCGGGTGGTCGTCTGGCAGAATGGACCGCTGTTCGCCCGTCTCCGGTTACGTACCGCGCGGCGGTCACGACAACTCCAACGCAAAACCGGGTTCGCATGCCGTGCGAACCGCTGAATTGCGCAGTGACCACTCCTCGAAAGGCTTCACCAGAACATGGCCGTCAAGATCAAGCTCATGCGTATCGGCAAGATCCGCACCCCGCATTACCGCGTCGTCATTTCCGACGCCCGCACCCGCCGTAACGGCCGTGCAATCGAGACCATCGGGACGTACGAGCCCAAGCAGGACCCCAGCGTCATCGAGATCAACTCCGAGCGTGCGCAGTACTGGCTGGGCGTCGGCGCGCAGCCGACCGAGCCCGTCGAGGCACTGCTGAAGATCACCGGCGACTGGCAGAAGTTCAAGGGCCTACCCGGCACCGAGGGCACCCTCCGCGTCGCCGAGCCCAAGCCGTCCAAGCTCGACCTCTTCAACGCTGCGCTGGCGCAGGCGGATTCCGAGCCCCAGGGCGAGGCCACCACCGCCAAGAAGAAGAAGGCACCGAAGTCGGACGATTCCGCTGCCGCGGACACCACCGACGCTGCAGCAACCGAGACGGCAAACGCGCCGGCCGCCGAGGCTGCTGAGAAGTGAGTGCCGTTGTCGCCGATGCCGTCGAACATCTCGTTCGCGGCATCGTCGCCAATCCCGATGACGTTCGCGTCGAGATGATCACCGGCCGTCGTGGACGCACCGTGGAAGTTCACGTGCACCCCGACGACCTGGGCAAGGTCATCGGACGCGGTGGTCGCACCGCTACGGCGCTGCGCACTCTCGTCTCCGGAATCGGTGGTCGCGGCATCCGAGTCGACGTCGTCGACACGGACCAATAGGTCACGTAACCCATCATGGAGCTGGTCATCGGTCGTGTCGCCAAGTCGCACGGCATCAAAGGTGAAGTGGTTGTCGAGGTTCGCACCGACGACCCCGACGACAGATTCGCCGTCGGCACTGTTCTGCGTGGCCGCAAGCCACGATCGAATGCACAGCCCGTGACACACACGGTGGACGCCGTCCGGGAACACTCCGGGCGGCTTCTGCTGCGTCTGAACGGCATCGACGACAAGACCGCAGCGGACGAACTGCGCGGGATTCTCTTCGTCGTCGAATCCACCGATCTCCCGCCGTCCGACGATCCGGACGAGTTCTACGATCACGAACTCGAAGGCCTCACCGTGGTACTCACCGACGGTTCGGTCGTCGGTACCGTCCGCGAGGTCCTGCACTCGGCAGCAGGCGAACTGCTGTCCATCACGCCGAGTGCTGACGAGGAATCCGGTCGTTCCGAGATACTCGTACCCTTCGTCTCGGCCATCGTGACCTCTGTGTCGTTGGCAGACAAGACAATCGAGATCGATCCGCCCGAGGGCTTGCTGGATCCGGAGTAGTTCGTGCGCCTCGACGTCGTCACCATCTTCCCGGAATACCTCACCCCACTGCGTACTGCTCTGCTCGGTAAGGCGATCGGTCGCGGGCTGGTATCGGTGGACGTTCACGACCTGCGCTCCTGGACCCACGACGTGCACAAGGCCGTCGACGATTCCCCGTACGGCGGCGGGCCGGGAATGGTCATGAAGCCGACCGTCTGGGGTGACGCACTCGACCACGTGCTGACCGACGAGTCGCTCCTCGTCGTCCCCACTCCCGCAGGGGTGCCGTTCACGCAACGTACGGCCGAAAGATGGTCCACCGAACAGCATCTCGTGTTCGCGTGCGGTCGCTACGAAGGCATCGATCAACGCGTGTTCGACGACGCTGCACGCCGCGTTCGGGTCGAGGAAGTCAGCATCGGAGACTACGTTCTCATCGGCGGCGAGGCGGCAGTACTGGTCATGGCCGAGGCCGTCGTCAGATTGATGCCGGGCGTACTCGGAAATCAGCAGTCGCACCAAGAGGATTCGTTCTCCGATGGGCTGCTGGAAGGTCCGAGTTACACCCGGCCGGCCCGATGGCGAGAACTCGACGTCCCCGAGATTCTGTTGTCCGGCGACCACGCGAAGATCGCCGCCTGGCGTCGAGAACAATCTCTGCGCAGAACAGCGGACCGACGCCCGGATCTACTGACGGACTGACGTTTTCAGCTGATTCTGCCGTCGGGGAACAACATCGACACGAAGCCGGTCAGGGTGTCCCGTGCGTGCAGTGCGCTGGCGTCGTCGCTCACGTCGACGACGGCCGTGTCCGGGTAACTTTCCATGTCGTCGGCGTAGAAGATGTCTTCACGGGACGACAGGGCCAGTACGTAGCGATTGTCCGCGCCGATGGTTCCCGTCGACAGATGGACCCAGCGATCGGACACGCAGCACATCCAGCCCTGCTTGACTGCATGCACGGTCTCGCCAGGTAAGCCGTCGACGATCCCGAAGTGTTGCTTGTAGCCGTCGGCAGCTACGGGGGCCGAGCGTCGCAGCATTCCGATGATGATGTCGGTCGACGCGGTGGTCAGGCCGCCGCTGCCGTTCAGCAGCCCGGCGTAGTAGCCGACCAGGTCACTGGGAGTCGTTTCCGTGTTGTACCACTGGTCGTCGCCGGGAGCGTCGGTGTTCCTCAGGGCATATCGCGCCGCGACTGCGCGGACGATCTCGGACGAACCGTATCGATACCAGAGCGTGTATGCGGCATTGTCGTCGGAGAACTCGAGCATGCTGGTCATCGTGGCCAGCTCGTCGGCGGAGACGGGGCGGTTCTGCGACTGCGCCTCGAACATCACCTCGTCGGCAATGAAGAGCTTGGAGACCGACGCCGTTTCGATCGGCTCGTCGGCATCGCTGCTGTAGTAGGAACCGGTCTCTCGATCCAGCAACGCGAAGTTCACATCGGCACCTCGGGCTTGCGCCGATTCCACCGCCATCGGAATACGCGCTTCCAAGGCCACGCCGTCGACCTTCTGGATATCCGGGAACGGTGATGCCGATGTCTCGGCCGAATCCCTGCCACCGGGATCGCCGGCCTGATCATCGGGCGGTACGGAGCACGCGCTCAGGACCAACAGTGCTGCGCAGGTGGCGGTCAGTAACCGAGCCCCCCTGACCATCTACAGAACTCTCCCGCACATAGAACCGCTGACCGACCTGTCCCACACTAGCGGTAGGGTCCATCGCCGTGACCACTGCTCTGAAATCTGTGAACAAGCGCATAGCCGAAGAACTCGATGTTCGCGAAGAACAGGTTCGTGCCGCTGTAGAACTCCTCGACGGCGGGTCCACGGTCCCGTTCATCGCGCGCTACCGCAAGGAGGTCACCGGCACACTCGACGACGCGCAATTGCGCCAACTCGACGAGCGACTTCGATACCTCCGAGAACTCGACGAGCGGCGAGATGCCGTCATCGAATCGATTCGTTCGCAGGGCAAACTCGACGACGCGCTCGAACAGTCGCTGATGCTGGCCGAGACCAAGGCCCGCGTCGAGGACATCTACCTGCCGTTCAAGCCCAAGCGTCGGACGAAGGCACAGATTGCGCGGGAGGCCGGCCACGAACCCGTCGCAGATGCCTTGTTCACCGATCCGTCCACCGACCCGGCGCAGTTCGATCAGGAGCAGCTCGACGGGGCACGAGCAATTCTCGTCGAGCGTTTCGCCGAGGATGCCGACCTGGTGGGTGAGCTGCGTGAACTGATGTGGACCTCCGGCAAGCTGGTCGCCACCGTGCGCAAGGGAAAAGAGGAGGAAGGCGCGAAATTCTCGGACTACTTCGAGTTCTCCGAACCGTTCACGAGCCTGCCCTCGCATCGAATCCTCGCGACGCTACGCGGTGAGAAGGAAGAGATTCTGTCCCTCGGGTTCGAACCCGAGCGGGACGAGCCGACTCCCGGTGTGCCCAGTGTCTACGAGGGGCGTATCGCCACCAAGTTCGGAATCGCAGATCGCGGCCGCCCGGCCGACAAGTGGCTGCTCGATACCGTTCGCTGGGCATGGCGCACCAAGATGCTGGTCACCGTCTCACTCGATACGCGCATGAGACTGCGCCAGTCGGCCGAGAAGGACGCCGTGGACGTGTTCGCGAGCAACCTCAAAGACCTCCTGTTGGCTGCACCCGCCGGAAACCGCACCACGATGGGACTCGACCCCGGCTTTCGCACCGGAACCAAGGTGGCGATCGTCGACGCCACCGGCAAGGTCGTCGACTACGACACGATCTATCCCCACAAGCCGCAGGGCAAGTGGGACCAGGCCGTGGCCACACTCGCCGGGCTCGCGGCCAAGCACAAGGTGGAGCTCATCGCCATCGGAAACGGTACGGCGTCACGCGAAACCGATTCTTTAGCAGCAGAATTGATTGCAAAATTCCCGGCGGCGAATTTGACCAAGGTGGTGGTGTCCGAGGCGGGTGCCTCGGTCTACTCGGCGTCGGCGTACGCCTCGAGTGAGCTGCCCGAACTCGACGTCTCCATCCGCGGCGCGGTCTCGATCGCTCGCAGGCTGCAGGATCCGTTGGCCGAGCTGGTCAAGATCGACCCCAAGTCCATCGGTGTCGGCCAGTACCAGCACGACATCTCCGAAACTCTGCTCGCCCGTTCTCTCGGGGCTGTGGTCGAGGATGCGGTGAACGCGGTGGGTGTCGACGTCAACACAGCGTCGGTGCCCTTGCTGTCGAGGGTCTCCGGTATCGCCGGTTCGCTCGCCGAGAGCATCGTGGCGCACCGCGACCAGAACGGTCCGTTCTCCAGCCGTAGCACCCTCAAGGACGTACCGCGCTTGGGTCCCAAGGCTTTCGAGCAGTGCGCCGGGTTCCTGCGCATCTCCGGGGGAGAGGATCCACTCGACCGCTCCAGCGTGCACCCGGAGGCCTATCCCGTCGTGCGCCGCATCGTCGGCAAGGCGGGCGTGGGCGTGCGCGAGGTGGTGGGCAACACCGCACTCCTGCGCCGCCTCGACCCCGCGGAATTCGTCGACGAACGATTCGGGCTGCCCACTGTCACCGACATCATCTCCGAGCTGGAGAAGCCTGGACGCGATCCGCGTCCGGAGTTCAAGACCGCTACTTTCGCAGCCGGTATCGAGAAGGTCGCCGACCTGAAGCCGGGGATGACGCTCGAAGGTGTCGTGACGAACGTGGCGGCGTTCGGTGCTTTCGTCGACGTCGGCGTGCATCAGGACGGACTCGTTCACGTCTCTGCGATGTCGCACAACTTCGTCAAGGACCCGCGTGAGGTCGTCAAATCCGGCGATGTGGTGCGGGTCAAGGTGATGGAGGTCGACATCCCACGTCAGCGCATCGGCCTGAGTCTGCGGTTGGACGACGAGCCCGGTGCGAGCGGTGGCAAGGACGCACCTCGTGGGCAGCAGGGTGACCGCTCGCGCGGTACGTCCTCGAGCAAGGGCAACGGCCGTCAGAGCAATGGCGGCCAGGGCAACCGCCCGCAACGCGACCGACGCGGCGGTGGCCCCGCAGCGACACCTGCGGCAGGTTCCATGGCCGACGCGTTGCGCAAAGCGGGCTTCGGGAAGTAGCGCTCGGACTTTCCCGGTCGATGCCGACCCCGGCGGCGACGAACGAGAATAGGCTGATTCGGCGATATCCGTTGTTTCGGGCGTGCGGCGGGAAGGACGTGGAGCGCGTGAGGTGGTTGGAGCACGGTGTCGTCGAGCACGGCCGCCTTCCGTTGCTCTGCTTCCTGCTCGGCCTACTCGTGGGATTTTTGCTGATTCGCCTGAGCGTCAGAATGATTCGCGCGGATGTGAAGTGGTGGCCGGGCAACATCACCCCTGGCGGTCAGCACATTCACCATGTCGTGTTCGGAATCGTGCTGATGCTGTTGGCGGGGATCGGCCTCATCGCGGTGTACGTGGACGGGTCGCAGACGATCGGTGCCGTGCTGGCGGCGATCTTCGGCAGCGGTGCTGCCCTCGTGCTCGACGAATTCGCACTCATCTTCTATCTCCGCGACGTCTACTGGTCCGAGCAGGGCCGAACATCCGTCGATGCGGTGTTCGCAGCCGTCGCCTTCACCGGGTTCCTGCTACTGGGACTTCACCCGTTGGAGTTGCTCAGCCCCGCCGATTTCTGGGCCGATCCCGATCCCTGGGTTCGCGGAACACTCGGTGTGCTGGCACTGCTCAACCTGAGTCTGTGTGTCGTCGTGCTGCTCAAGGGCAAGATCTGGACCGGGCTGATCGGGCTGTTCGTTCTGCCCATCCTCATTCTGGCCGCCGTCCGACTCAGCAGGCCGAGTGCGCCCTGGGCGAGGTGGCGCTACACGAGCAGACCGAAGAAGATGGAGCGTGCGCTGCGGCGAGAGAAGAAGTGGCGCAGGCCGCTGATACGGGCCAAGATCTACCTGCAGGATGCGATCGCGGGCAAGCCCAGCATCGTTCATGCGGTCGAGGCCACCGAGGACGAGCTCGCGCGGACCGTGGTGCCCGCACCCCAGGCCGGAACCGTGGCCCAGTCCTCGGTCGGGGCGATTTCCTCGAACGCCTGACGGTCTGGCACAATAGGCGGGTTGCCTCTCGCGAGGCACACACCTCACTCGGAGTACGAACCAGTTGTGCCGCCCCGGTGGCGAGCCGCTCGGTTCCTCTGCTCAAGCGCAGAACGCAAGGATGGCACAACCGATGAACACCCTGGACTTTCTCGACAATCAGTCGCTGCGTAGCGACATCCCCGATTTCCGCCCCGGCGACACGCTGAACGTGCACGTCAAGGTTATCGAAGGCTCGAAAGAGCGTATTCAGATCTTCAAGGGCGTCGTGATTCGACGTCAGGGCGGTGGCGTCCGCGAGACGTTCACCGTTCGTAAGGTGTCGTTCGGCGTCGGCGTGGAGCGCACTTTCCCGGTGCACAGCCCCAACATCGCGCAGTTCGAGGTCCTCACTCGCGGCGACGTTCGTCGCGCGAAGCTGTACTACCTCCGCGATCTGCGTGGCAAGGCCGCCAAGATCAAAGAAAAGCGCTGACCCGGTCGTATCGACCGCTTCGAGCAGCAACCATGCCGCGTCACCGAACATCGGTGACGCGGCATGGTGCGTTGGAGCCGCCGCCCTGATGTTTCGGACGCACCGGTACGAGCGATGCTCGGTGAAAACGCCGCAGGCGCGGACCGACCGGCCCGCGGGCGACGGTTCCGGCTAACCTGTCCAGGTGACGCAGTCCCCACAGGATCCGACCCCACAGGGTTCGACGAACGAGCCCGACGACGAGTCTCCCCGGAACAAGCGTGCGGATCGCAAGCAGCGGTCCTTCTGGCGCGAACTTCCCATCCTCATTCTGGTAGCTCTCGTGCTGAGTTTTCTGCTTCAGACGTTCGTCGCCCGGGTCTATCTCATCCCATCCGAATCCATGGAACCGACACTGCACGGCTGCGCCGGCTGCACCGGGGACCGCATCGTCGTGGAGAAGATCGGCTATCGATTCGGCGATCCGAAGCCCGGCGATATCGTCGTGTTCCGCGGCCCCGATTCCTGGAACGACGAATTCGTCTCGCAGCGCTCCGACAATTCGGTCATCCGCGGGGCCCAGGAAGTGGGCTCTTTGATCGGAGTCGTCGCTCCGGACGAGAACGATCTGGTCAAGCGGGTCATCGCCACCGGTGGCCAGACGGTCGAGTGCTGTGACGCTCAGGGACGGGTGCTCGTGGACGGAAAGCCGTTGGACGAGCCGTACATACAGATGGATTTCCCGTTCGTTCCGGACACGATGACGTGCGACACCGAATTGAAATCGGGCCGGTGCTTCGACCCTGTCACGGTGCCCGAGGGCAACATCTGGGTCATGGGCGACAATCGCAGCAATTCGCGAGACTCGCGGTATCACGTCACCGACGAGTTCACCGGCACCGTTCCGCTGGACAACGTGATAGGTAAGGCCGTGGCCATCGCGTTGCCGCCATCGCGAACCGGCCTCCTGGACTCGCCGGACATTCAGGGTCGATGACGGCACGTCCTCGTCCCGCGCCTCGTGCGCGCGCATCTCTGAGCCGCTCGTCGTGGCCGCCGCGTCCGATCATCAGGAGGGCGGCGGGGCTGCGGACCATGGAATCGGCACTCGAACGCAACGGGCTCGGTCCGGTTGCGGGTGTCGACGAGGCAGGCCGGGGAGCCTGCGCGGGGCCGTTGACGGTCGCGGCGTGCATCCTGGGCTCTCGGTCGCACACTGCCCTCGCGGACCTCGACGATTCCAAGAAGCTGACCGAGCGTCGCCGGGAGGAGCTCTTTCCCCGGATCAAGAAATTGGCACTGGCATGGAGTGTGGTGTTCGTCGACGCGGCCGAGGTCGACCGCATCGGGGTGCACGTGGCGAACATCGAGGGAATGCGCCGCGCGGTGGCGGGCCTGGGCCTCACTCCCGGGTATGTCCTCACCGACGGCTTTCGGGTTCCCGGACTTCCGGTGCCGTCTCTACCCGTCATCGGAGGGGATGCCACAGCTGCCTGCATCGCTGCGGCCAGTGTGCTGGCCAAGGTGTCCAGAGACCGGTTGATGGTGCAGATGGACACCGACATTCCCGGTTACGGATTCGCCGTGCACAAGGGGTACAGCACACGTGCGCATTCGACCGCGATGACCACGCTCGGCCCGACCCGGGAGCATCGAATGTCCTATGCCAACGTGGCTGCCGCGGCAGCCGGTCGCTCGCGTAGCGAGGTCGACGCACTGGGGCGAATGGACTGCACCGACGACGGTGCGCCATGATTGAATTTCACGCCCGACTGGAGGATGAAAGAGACCGATGAGTGCCGAAGATCTCGAAAAGTACGAAACCGAGATGGAGCTCTCGCTGTACCGCGAGTATCGGGACATCGTCGGACAGTTCAACTATGTCGTCGAAACCGAGCGTCGTTTCTATCTCGCGAACTCCGTCGAACTCATTCCGCACAATGCCGACGGTGAGATCTACTTCGAATTGCGGATGTCGGACTCGTGGGTATGGGACATGTACCGACCGGCTCGTTTCGTCAAGCACGTGCGGGTGATCACGTTCAAGGACGTCAACATCGAAGAGCTGGACAAACCTGATCTGCGTCTCCCCGAATAGTCGGTTCCGGGTCGGATCGGCAGGTGTGCCCGGTGCCTGACGGGTGCACCTGGACGGTTCCGCTCGGCGGATTCCCCGTGTGAAGTGTTCCGAAGCGCACCGATCAGCGAAAAGCTGGACAACCGACCGAATAATTCCGCGTGTGCTGTTTCGGGCTGGGGCCCGTTGCCGTGTTACGTCGAGCGCGGGAGAATCGTCGAAATGTGAGCGCCGAATTCTGTTGTCTCCCATAGTGTTTCGATTTAATGATGCAAATAGCTTCTGGTATTCACACGTTTTCGTACCGAATGTTTTCGACCCTACGCCGATGTGAACATCGTTGGGTCTTTGCCTCGGTCCGATAATCGGTGGTAGAACTTGAATTACCACATTCTCCCAGACGCGTAAGAGGTACGAGATGGCACGCAAGACGCTTGTCCAGATGATCGACGATGTCGACGGTTCAGTAATCAAAGAAGGCCAGGGGGAGTCGATCGAATTCGGTATCGGTGGAAACCAGTACCGCATCGACTTGAATCTCAAGCATGCGAACGAACTGCACGAGCAGCTGGCTTTCTGGATCGAGCACGCCGAGAAGATTTCCGGTCGCCGCCCCCGTAAGACCGGTGCCGCGCCGGCACCGGCTCGAGGAAAGGTCGATCTGCAGGACATCAGAGCGTGGGCTCGCGAGAACGGCCACGAGGTCAGCGCCCGAGGTCGAATCAGCCAGGAAGTTCAGGCCGCCTACGAGGCTGCGCACTGACCGCCTCCCAGCCTTGATATGCCCGCTGTCTTCGGTCAGCGGTAGTTCGGTCATCGAATTCGATTACCGATTCCGTGCTTCAGCTCCGTCCGTGCGGTAATCCGGACGGAGCTTTTGCATGTTCGAACCATTTGTCGGGCGATCGACAGGGCATGAACGCCGGTAAGCACACAGGTACGACAAAACAGGTGTTTCGGCCCTGCGATTCGACGGTTCTCTCCACAGGATTGCGCGTGTCCACAGGGCAATGCGGCACCTGCACTTTCTCGGAATCACCTCCTTTCGGTCGTGTCACCGTCATGGCGACCGGATCCGGCCGTGCTGTGCGGCCGCAGAGTGGAGGAATTCGACATGCCGACCAATCAAGAACTCGGGGCCCGCGGTGAGGACCTTGCTGCACGCCATCTCGAGCACATCGGCCTGGAGGTGATCGAGCGGAATTGGCGGCATCGTTCGGGGGAGCTCGACATCATTGCGCGCGAGGGCGAGACGATGGTGTTCGTCGAAGTCAAAACGCGTTCGGGAATCGGTTACGGAACGCCGGCGGAAGCGGTGACGTACACCAAGCAGACTCGGATCAGAGGATTGGCGTTGCAGTGGCTTTCGCTTCGCGGAGGGCCGTGGGTCCACATCCGATTCGACGTGATCGCCATCGTGATCGGTCGCGGTGACGACCCTGTTCTCACTCACGTCAGGGCGGCGTTCTGATGCCCCTGGGACGAGCCCATTCGGTGGCGGTCAACGGCGTCGACGGAGTATTGGTGGAGATCGAAGCCGATATCGGTCAGGGTCTTCCGGGGACCCATCTGGTAGGACTGCCCGATACCGCGCTGAACGAATCGCGTGATCGGGTCAAGGCCGCGGTGAAGAATTCGGGTGGTACCTGGCCGGACAGTCGAGTGATTCTCGCGTTGTCTCCGGCGACGTTGCCCAAGGGTGGCTCGGTGTACGACCTTACGTAGGTACAGGTAGTACCGTTCTAAACATGCAGGCCATCGTGTACACGCGCATATCGAAGGACCGTAGCGGCGCTGGCCTAGGCGTGGATCGGCAACGGGCGGACTGCCTCGAGCTGGCGGCGAAGCTGGGGTGGACTGTCGTCGCCGAATACTCGGACAACGACATCAGCGCGTACTCCGGGCGTCGGCGTCCGGGGTACGAATCGATGCTGGACGACGTGCGGACCGGCAAGGCCCAGGCCATCGTGGCGTGGCACCCGGACCGACTGCACCGCCGGCCGCTCGAACTCGAGTCGTTCATCGATCTGTGCGAGACGCACCGGACGGAGATTCGTACCGTCCACGCCGGGACGATGGATCTGTCCACGGCGTCGGGGAAGATGCTGGCCCGGATGCTCGGTGCCGCCGCGCGCCACGAGGTGGAACATTCCATCGAACGACAGAAGCGCGCGAAGCAACAGGCCGCGGTAGCGGGCACGTTCCGCGGCGGCCGACGGTCCTTCGGCTACGAACCCGACGGGATGCACACAAGGGCAGCCGAAGCCGGGGCCATCCGTGACGCCGCGCCGCGCCTGTTGGCCGGGGTATCGCTGTCCCAGATTGCGCGGGAGTGGAACGAGGCCGGGCTACGGACCTCGTTCGGCGGCAACCCGTTCGATTCGCGGGAAGTGAAGAAGGTCATGCTCCGGCCCCGCAACGCCGGCCACGTCCTGCACGAGGGGAAGCGGGTCGGCCTGGGCGCGTGGGAAACGATCATCGACCCCGACACCCTGGCCGCGCTCGAGTCGTTGTTGATGGATCCGTCCCGCGGTCACTCCGCTGGGCGTGAGCGTCGCTATCAGGGCTCCGGGGTGTACCTGTGCGGCAAGTGCGGCCTGACGATGCTGACGGCGTCGCAGAGTAGCGGGAAGGGCAAGCCGAAGGCTCGGGCGTACCGGTGCCGCGGCGGCGCTCACCTGGCCCGTGTGGCGGCACCGCTGGACGATTACGTGACGGCGCTCGTGGTCGGACGACTGGCGGCCCCGGATGCCGCGATACTCCGGGGCGACGACGCGTCGGGCATCGACGTCGAAGGACTGAAGTCTAAGCGCGCTGGAATCCAGGCGCGCATGGACCAACTGGCCGAACTGTTCTCCGCTGGCGATATCGACGCATCCCAGCTCCGGGCCGGGACGTCGAAGATGCGCGTCGAACTGGACACCATCGAGGCCGACATCGCCAAGGCCCGTCAGTCGTCGGCACTGGCCAATCTTGTTCTGGGCGGCGACGACATCGCCGAAGCCTGGGAGGCGCTGTCAGCGGACGTACGCGGCAAGGTGATCGATGCGCTGATGACGGTGACGCTGCTCCCGGCACCGCGCGGCCGTCAGCCCGGCGGCGGATATTTCAATCCGGAGTACGTGGAGATCGACTGGAAGACTTTGTCATAGTCACCACGACTATTGTGCCGCAACAGATTTCGACTCTTGCGCACGGATGCGCGCACATGCTTAACTATGGGTGTGCGGGTCCACGGCCCGCACGGTGACCGTCGAGTCACCGGATCTGACAACGCTGCCGCGAAATCTCGGGCCGCTGTGACAACCGCCGTGGGGTGACTTCGCAGGGTGCCGGGTGTAGAGAACTACACCTGGAGCTGTCATGTCCCCACCCGCTAGGCCCGGCGTTGCGTCGGTCGCCACGGCCGCCGAATACATGAACTGCCATCCGGCCACGATCCGGCGAATGATCGCCACGGGGTCGCTTCCCGCGTACCGCGTCGGAACGAGTCGGACGCTACGGATCCGTTTCGAGGATCTGGACGCCATGCTGACGCCGGTCCAGAAATGAAGGCCGCCGATCGTCGCGTCAGCGACCACGTCGCCCGTGTCCTGGCATCCGCGCCACCGTTGACCGACGCCCAACGTGACCGCATCGCATCACTGCTGCGCACCGGGAGCCGTCCGAATCATGCTGTCACGCACTGAATATCGAATCCCATCGCAGACGTGTACTGACCGCAAATGCAGAATCCCGGCGCTGCCGAGACGCCGGGATTCCAAGATACGAACGGTGATTCGATGAAACGAGAATACCCCGCAGCCGCACTGATGGCACAGGTCACCGCGAAGCCGGAGCCTGGGCTGTTCGAGTCGCTGGAAGATTTCACACTGACCCAGACGACACCCGGTAGACGGGAATGGGTCGAGGCCACGCACCACACGATCGCGCTGCACCTGAGCAAACTGCTGTCGGGCCGCGTGAAGTACGAAGTGACCGGCGAACGGTCCGGGCAGTGGTTCGTCTGGACCGGTGAACGATGGTCCCGCAGCGGCGACGCCGCCGCCCAGGTCCACGCCGCGTTCCAGCGGTTGGTGGCAGGGAGCGCGGTGGTTGCCGAACGCGTCGTCCCGACGCAACGGATCGTCCCGTACCGAACCGTCAAGCTGACACCGGAAACGGCCATGGCGAAGGTGGAGTCGGGCGAACTGACCACCGACGGCCAGGGCAACTACCACAGCGCGAAGACCGGGAAGCCCGTCACGACGGAAATGGTCGAGGACAAGAAGTGGGCCGGGGCGACGTCGAACCTGGACGGCACGATCCGGCAGCTGAAGTCGATGTGGAACACCCGCGTGCTGGACGGCGACGTGTGGGACGAAGACGGCTATCTGCTGAACACGCCCACCGGGACCGTCGACCTACGCACGGGGGAGGTTCGCGACCACCGGAGCCTGGACCTGATTACGAAGGTCACGAACGCGATGTACGACGAGGACGCCGAAGCGCCGCGGTTCCGTCAGTTCATGGACGAAATTCTCCCCGACGCCGAAGTTCGCGGGTACGTCCAGCGCGCCCTGGGTGCCGCCCTGTGCGGCGACTACAACGAACACCACATGATCTGTTTCGTCGGCGTGGGCCGCAACGGCAAGTCGGTCCTGTTGGAAATTCTGGCCGACGTGCTCGGTTCCTACGCCGGACACCTTCCGGGCCAGGTGCTCGTGGAACGACAGGGCGAAGCCCATCCCACCGAACTGATGGTGCTGGACGGGGCGCGTCTGGTCACGTCGTCGGAGACGCGTTCGGGGCAGCGGTGGAACACAGAGCTGCTGAAGAAGATGACCGGCGGCGACACCCTCCGGGCGCGTGGGATGCATCAGGACTTCCGCGATATCCGGCCCACGTACACGCTCGTGGTCGCCACGAACCATCGCCCGGACGTCGGCCCCGGCGAACAGGCGTTCTGGAAGCGGTACCGCGAAGTGCCGTTCACGCGGAAATTCGAGGGCGCACAGGCGGATCCGCGGCTGAAGCACACGATCGTGTCCGATGAGTCGAACGGCGTGCTGTCGTGGTTGCTCGAGGGCTGGAAGGACTACGAGTCCAACGGGTTGCAGGAACCGGAGTCGGTCACCGAAGCCAGCCGTAACGCCGCTGCGAACGCGTCCACCTTCGCCGTGTTCGCTCGTGAATGCTTCGAACCGGCAGACGGGCACGACGTGACCGCCGGGGACGTGTTCACCGCGTGGCGCAACTACCGGGCCGTGGAGAGCGACAACCCACGGGAGCGGCCGACGCGGTCGAAGGACATCGGCCCGGCCCTGGTCGGAGAACTGGCCGACATCAACATCACTGCGAAGCACCTGCCCCGCCAGGGCGGCAATCGGCCGGCGAAGTTCGTGGGGATCCGGTTCACGGACCGGGCGCTGGAACTGCTGAAGACGCCCGACCCGTATTCGTTCGCATGAGCGGCGTGATCCGGTGCCCCCTAAATCCCCCTTACGGACCCCTACCGGGGCCACGGGGGCACCGCGAAACATGCAGGTCATCGACCGTTTCGCCCAGGCGTTTACCCCCTAAGCCCTCTAAATCCCAGAAAGTTGGAAACCTGGTGAAATTTTCTACTTTTTCTATACACGTAACTAACTCGAGGTTTAGGGGGCTTAGGGGGAATCGGTCCAATTTCGGGGCATCGGCCCTGGTCAGCGGCGTCGGAGTGGTGCCCCCTAAGCGGGATTTTAGGGGGCAAGTTTCAGCGGTTCGCGCGTTCGTTCTCGGAACGCAGCCGGAACGAGCGACAGCGAACGGGGCCGTCCGGTGACCGTCCGGCGATCGGCTCGTGTGGTTCACGTCCTGGCCGGTTCGACCCCGGACCTTCCCGGTGCGCTCTGTCGTGGCCGCTGGCATCTGTTCGACCCTGCAGGCCATGGCGAAGTACCGGAGTCGGTGACGACACGGCAGGCGCAGGCCGTGGCCCTGTGCTCGAGCTGCCCCGCGCTGGCGCAATGCCACGCGTGGATCCTCACCGAACCGCGACGGCTACGTCAGGGCGTCGTGGCCGGACACATCTATTCCTACAAAACCTCGAAGGACGAAGCTGATGACTGAACGATCCGACGGCCCACTGTTCGACCTCCCGGCTTCGGCCTCCGACCCGCAGGCTTACCGTGACGCCGCCGCCCGTGTCGCAGCCATCCGGGAACGTAGCCGCGGCCATTCCCTGGTCGACGTGGAGCGGGCGCTGGGAGCGGAACTACTGGCATCGACGGAGGCTGACCGGCTGACCGAAACGCAGGACAGGGAAGACGTCCCGTTCGAGTTCCTGCAGGCGCGGCTGGGCGCGCGGCTGACCGTGGCGCTGATCGGGTGGCTGATGCGTCGTCATCCTCGTGTGACCCGAAGCGACAGGGAAGGGCCGACGGCGTGGACGAACGCTGAACTGGGCGAACCGCTGACAGGGCTGTCAGCGGACGATCTGGCCCGCGTGGGTGTCACCGATTCACCGACCGACGATCCGGCCTGCCTGGCCGCGTTCGACGGCTTCGGTACGGCCTATCCGGATCGGGTCCGGCTGATCACCCAGGCGCGCGCACGGTACGAGGACGGGTGGATATCGAAGACGGACGACGACCTGCGTCAGTTGCGTCGGACGGCGCTGTGGAACGGCCAACTGGCACAGCGCGACATCGATGCCTGGAAGGCGGGGAAGCGGTGACCGTGCGTGCGCTCGGGCCGGATGCGATCCTCGTGGACCGGGCAGCGGCGGCGAAGTTGGCGGACGCGCTGGACGCGTTGAACACTCGTGATCCGGACCGGGGATTAGTACCTTCGATGCGGGTATTGCGGGACGAGCTACGAACCGCCACAACGGCATTCGTTTACGCCGACGTAAACGATGTTTGGCGCGAACTGATTTCGTCTGCACGATTGCCCCATGACCTCGTGGACACGGCAGAAGCGGCGCGGATCCTGCGCTGTGGCGAACCGAACGTCCGGCACCTGGTCCGCAAAGGGCGGATCGACGCCGAACGGATCGGTGGCCGTTGGCTCGTCCACCGGTCGGACGTCGAGCGGTTCCGGACGCGCCGCACTCGGTGACGCTGCGATCGGGGCGCTTCGGTGACGCGCCCCGATCTACGCACCGTGCGGAACGTGGAGCTGCTGAAGGTCGGCCGCTACGACATATCGAACCGTGAAGGCTGGACCGTCACCCGGCCCATGCTGGCATCGATCCTGTCGGCGTTCCGGGACGGCGGCGTTCGTCGTCCTCCGCTGAAGCTGGGCCACGTCGAAGACGAGGTCGGCCAACCGTCCATCGGATGGATCGACGGGCTCCGGCTCACCGACAGCGGCGACACCCTCGTCGGTGACTACGTCGGCGTTCCCGGTCCGCTGGCGGCGAACCTGAAGGGCCTGTTCCCGACGAGGTCGGTGGAAGTGGCCGACAACTGGACCGCGCCGAACGGTCGCGTGTTCCCGGCGTTCCTGGCCGCCGTCGCGCTACTGGGCGCGGAGGATCCCGGCGTTCCCACACTGAAGTCCCTGAACGAAGTCACGGCCCTCTACGACGGCGGCGCGTCACGCGTGCCCGCCATGGCAACGACCGGGATCCGGCTCGTCCGGGCTTCGGCCCCGCAATCTGCACAACTGACAACGGCCCAGCGCGTACAGCTACGCGCCGCCGCGTCACGCCGTCGGCAACGCCGCGCGGCTTCGATCCTGCACACGATGGAAGGGAACTGAACATGTCGATCGATATCGATATCTACGGCCCCGGTCGCGACATCAGCGCCCAGGCCACAGCGGACGTGATCGGCGGCCGCGCCGTGGCAATCAGCGGTAACCGCGTATCGGGTGGGAACCTGGCCGTCGCCCCGGCCCCGGCAGGTGCGCGCATCTTCGGAATCGCGAAGCACGACGCCGCGACGGGCGGCCTCGTCTCCGTCTCCCGCGGCAACAGCCGTGTGGTCCGTGTTCGGGCCGGGGGAGCGATCGCGGCAAACGCCGAAGTCGAGGTCGGCAGCGCCGGCCAAGTCGTCACCAAGGCCAGCGGCGTGGCCGTCGGCTTCGCTGTCACCGGAGCCGCCAGCGGCACCGACGCCCAGATTTCTCTCTACTGAAAGGTGTTGTGCTGCAATGGCTAACGCACTCATTCCCGAACTGAACGGCCGCCGCCTGACGGTGGACGTCGCACTGAAGAACCCGTCGGTGATCCGTGACCGGGTCGCCGCACTGGCCGACAATCAGCTGCTGCTGCCGAAGTTCTTCAGCCCCTACGGTGCCCGCGTCGAAGGTGGCGGTCTGCTGTACGCCTCCGCTCGTGTGGCCGATCTGTATGTCGCTGGGGACGTGGAGAAGCGCACTCCCGGTTCGGAGTACATCACCGTCAAAGGTGTCGACCCGGAGCCGAAGCTGGCACCGGTCGAGGACTTCGGCGGCAAGTTCAAACTGACCGACGAGGAAATCGACCGCAACGATGTGTCGCGGCTGGACAACTACACGACCCAGCTGGCGAACACGATCACGCGCAAGCTCAACGCCCGCGCCATCGAGGAACTCGAAGCGCACCTGTTGCCGGAGAACGTCATCGTCGGCCACGAGTGGGCCACGGTCCAGCTCGACGGTGCCGCACCGACAGGCGCGTCGGAGCGGCCCACCGCCGACTTCGCCGAAGCGCAGGCCGCTGCCGATCGCCAGGAAATGGGCGTGACTCACGATCTGATCATCATGGGCCCGGACCTGGCCGCCACGCTGCGAACCCTGTACGGCCAGAACCTGAAGGACGTCCTCGAGTCGTTCGGCCTGACTCTGTTCGTCAGCCCACGAGTGGCAGACGGGGTGGCGTACGTCCTGGCCCAGGGTGAAGCCGGATCCGTCGGGTTCGAGCGGCCCCTGACCATCGAATCCTGGGACGACCGGTCCGTCCGGTCGCGTTGGGTCCAGGGCTACGCGGTTCCGGCCATCGCGGTCGAACGGCCGTACTCGGTGAAGAAGCTCGTCGGACTCACGGCATAAGGGAAGGGACAGACATGGATTTCACACCCGAACAGATCACCCGGCTACTCGAGGCACTGGGCCTGGGCTCCGACGTGACCGACGCCGAACTCGTCGTGGTCGCTGTCGAAGAACTGGTGACGGCTCCGCCCGTGGCTGCCGCGTCGGCCGCCGCTGCAGGCGGCGTCGTGCTGGACCCGGCGGCGTACGACGTGCTGAAGGCCGACGCCGATCGTGGTCGCGCATTGGCCGCGGCGTCGAAGGTCCGTGAAGCGAAGGACGCGGTCGATTCGGCTATCAGGGCCGGGAAGTTGCCGCCCGCGCGCCGTCAGCACTGGCTGGACGTGATCCAGGCGGATCCCGCTATGGCGGCAACGCTGAAACAGATGCCCGTGGTGATCCCGCTCGAGGAACTGGGCCACTGCGACCCCGGCGCGAACGACCCCGACGGGCTGACAGAGCCCGCGGGTTGGTTCCGCTGACCTGAAAAGCTGCACTGTCTGGTGTTTGTTCCTTCCGGACCGCCGGACAGTGTTGTGCCGCGTTGGGGTCGGTGCCCCCTGCGTACCGCGGCACGCCGGAGCGGCCGCCGCGTTGGTGGAACAGCGCGAACGCCACTCCCACAGCCCCGACTTCCGTAGCGTCTTACTCCACTTCTTCGCTACGGGGGCCGGGGCTGTTCCATGTTCAGGCCCAGGCTGCTGACCAGGCGATATGTGGCCATCCTGGCGGTCTCAGGCCCCTGACCAGGGGATTTATCGGGGTACCCCCTGGGACACCCCATCAGCGGTTATTGTCCGCATATATACGCGCGGCGTGCCAGGATCGGGTTGGGGGACTAATACCCAATTCCGTTGTGCAGCAACAGTTTACGAAGATCGAAGCTGGTAGATCCGCGCCCGTGACAGGCTGGTGGCTTCGGCGATGTCCTGCCAGCTCTCACCGTCGGCGAAGGCGCGACGGATCCGGTCACGGATCTGTCGGCTCGTCCGGGCCTGCAGATCGGCCAGGGTCGTCTGTTCGCGGGCCAGTTTGCGGTAATCCGACGCCAGGGTCATGGCCCCAGTCTAGGGGGTCTGGAACTTTACTGACCTGGTGTGAGTCCCCATTCTGTCGGTGACACCTGCCCCCAGTTCTCGGGATCGGCGGTCGTCAGTTCGGCTTCCGAACATTTGAGTATCTGTGCCAACGCGCGCGAATGGTCGTTCAACGGGATCGTTCGTTCCAGCTGACGTTCGAGGTCGGGAATGCCGGACAGCTTGCCGGCCTCTTCCACAGTCAGCCCGGCGTCGGCACACTTCTGGGTCACGGCCCGCTTGTTCCACATGTCAATCAGTCAACGCCGGTCGGCGTCGGATCGGCGTCGTTCGAGTGAATGAACGTGGCCGGCATCGCCTGTTTTGTCGGACTCGACTGGCACACTGCCGCCCATGGCACTCACAAATAATTCGCGTCAGAAGTTCCTCGTCCAGACAATTCCGTTCGGAATGGGCAAGCTGTATCGGCACGAGTACGAAGGCAGGTTCGAGCTGGACCCCTCCGGCGCACTGTTGATTCAGGAATCGAGCGGTAAGCAGCTGGTGTGGGGGCCGGGTGTGTGGCAGCGCATTGACCTAGCGATCGGCACCGACACCGACACCAGCACGGAAGGCTGAACCATGGCACTCGAAAACACGGCTGTGAAGTCGTTCAAAGTTACCTACCAGGGTAGTAATGGGCGGGGCTCAACCGTGTTCACGGACTCGAAGTACGAGGTTCACGCGTCCGGGGCGCTGTCTGTCTACGAGCGCGGTGACGAGCCGAAGACAACTATCTTCGGGCCAGGTATGTGGGTTCGCGTCGAAGATCCGGCCCCGCCGGAGAGGGCGACATCTGTCGCGCGGAGGCTTCGGTAGACGAGGCGGTCGGTTGAATCGCGCGGGGTCGCCGGATGGGTGCAAGCCGCCCTGAACGGTCGACTTGTTCGCTTAGCGAACGAGTTTCGACTTATGTGACCCCGCGCGGCTATCGCATGAGGGAATGACTTCGTGTCGTACCATGTTGATAAAGTCAAGACAGCCTGTGGATAACCTGTGGATGAAAACGCTGACGGAAGGGAGTGGTTCCAGTGGTGAACGCTCTCGATGTCGGTGCCTACATCTACCAGCGCTGCGGTTGGGTGGATGCGTGGAGCTTGGAGAAGTTGACGTACTTCGTCCAAGCGTGGCATCTCGCCTGGGACGGCCGACGGCTGTTCGATGACGAGTTCGAAGCTTGGCCCGCTGGGCCGGTGGTGCCGAAATTGCATCAGGTGAACAAGTACGACCGGCCGGCGGTCGGCGGAATCTTCGGGACGGAACTCCCCGGAGCTAAGCCGCAGGAAATCGTCGGCCAGTCGCAACTGATTGTCGATGCGGTGCTGGACTTCTACAGCCAGCACGACAGGTACACGCTGATCGAAATGACGCATCAAGATCTACCGTGGAAGAAGGCGCGGGGGGATCTGAACAAGCACGCGAAGAGTAACGAGGTGGTGACCGTGTCTGACATGCGGCGCTGCTATACGTCGAAGATGCTGAACTCCGACGAAACGGTACCGGCTGCGCCCAATTTGCAGCCTGTATCCGTCTCCGGTGGGGAGCCGTTTCAAAGTGCTGTCGACCGCGAAATTGAGCGGTGGACACAAACACTCTCCTTGCTTGCGGAGCGTTGAGCTTCTGCCTACCTGTTGAAGACGTCATCGAGACGAACAGGAAGATGATCGGTGCCCAGCACGTCCTTCTGGATCGAGGGAAGCTAGAAGGCGCGCTGGGCCGCCCGATGCACACGTTCGATGGCCAACTACTGATCCCGGCGTTTATGGCGCGGGCCGCCACGTTGTTGGATGGACTCGTGTCTGCCCACGCGTTCGGCGACGGCAACAAGCGAACTGCGTGGATATCTTCGATGATTTACCTGGGAGCGTTCGGCGCTACCATCAGCAACGCGGCGCAGGCCGAAGCGGCAGATTTCGTGGAGGCTGTTGCTCTCCACCAATACGACGTTGCCGGAATCACTACATGGTTTGGGGACCGACTCATCTGAGGGTCCGCGGCAACTAGGATCGCTGATTCGATCCTGTTACTTATTTCTAGCGATCCTAGTTGCCGCGGATGGCTAGGTTGCATTTTGCCTGCTCAGGCGGCGTGTCGCCGTTGCTTGGGAAGTGCCCTCCGGGGAGCGGGACGGGTAGCACATCAGACAATTTTAGAACAGTTACAAGTGCACCTTTGACCTCGCGCTGGCATTGTCGGTCCTCGACGCCGCCAAGGCCATTCCGCGGGGAAGCCTGTCGGAGACGGTGTTTCTGGGTGAGTTGGCTCTGGACGGCAGGTTGCGTGCGGTCCGCGGGGTACTGCCCGGAGTGCTCGCGGTGAAGGCGGCGGGGTGGCAGCGGGTGGTGGTGCCGAGTCGGTGTCTGCCCGAAGCGGGTCTGGTGGACGGTATCGAGGTGTTGGGTGCCGATTGCCTGGCGGATGTCGTTGCGTGGCTTCGTGGTGAGCAGGCGCTGGAATCGCCCACCCCCACCGACTGGCATCAGGAGAGCTATCCGGATCTCAGTGACGTTGCCGGTCAGGCGGATGCCCGATGGGCGTTGGAGGTCGCTGCGGCCGGTGCGCATCACATCATGTTGACCGGCCCACCGGGAATCGGGAAAACAATGCTCGCGCAACGTCTTCCGGGGATTCTCCCGCCGCTCACCGAGTCCGAGGCGCTGGAGGTGACCGCGATCCATTCGGTGGCGGGGCTGCTGACGAGTGCGCGGCCGCTGATCACATCGCCGCCGTTCATCGCCCCACACCATTCGACGTCGGTGAGCGCGTTGGTCGGAGGAGGTACCGGAATGGCCAAACCGGGCGCAGTCAGTCGCGCGCATCGCGGAGTCCTGTTTCTCGACGAATGCGCCGAGATGAGCATCCGGGTACTCGAAGCGCTGCGAACCCCACTCGAAGACGGTGAAATTCGGATTGCGCGTCGAGACGGGGTGGCCCGGTACCCGGCGAGGTTCCAACTCGTCCTGGCGGCCAATCCGTGTCCGTGCGCCCCGGCGCGGCAGGCCGACTGCGTGTGCGCGCCCACTGCTCGCCGCAAGTACTTGGGAAAACTGTCCGGACCGCTCCTCGACCGGGTCGATCTCCGAATTCAGATGATGGGAGTCGCGACCGGGGCGCTGGTCGATGACATCGGAGAAGGAACGGCCGATATTCGCGCCCGCGTGACGGGAGCGAGGGATGCTGCCGCTCATCGTTGGTCGGAGTTCGGGTGGAGGACCAATGCGGAAGTGCCCGGACCCGCACTGCGTCAACGGTTTCGGCTCGCTCGGTCGACGCTGGTACCGATCGAGCGGGCATTGCGCAATGGATCGCTGACCGCGCGCGGCGCGGATCGTGCGATTCGGGTGGCGTGGACTCTGAACGATCTCGCCGGCGGCACCGTGCCCGGTGCAGACGAGGTCGGTGCCGCACTGGATTTTCGAGACAGGGGAGTGGCATGACCTATGACGCACGTCGGCTGGCGTGGGCGTATCTGTCCCGGGTGGCACAGGGTCCGCATCGCACGGTGACGGACCACGCCGCTGCCCACGGCCCCGAGGTCACCGCCGCAGCCGTACGCGCCGGACACTTGGGTGAGCGACTGGCAGCACGGGCTCATGTCGACACTGCAGCAGCAGATCTGGACCACATGGCCGCTCTCGGTGGACGGCTGATCACCCCTGACGACGACGAGTGGCCTGCGTGGCGTTTTCTCGGCTTCGATGGGTCCGGCCTTACCGCGGGTGTCGACACCTCGCCGCCGATCGCACTGTGGGCGTTGGGAAACCGGTCTGTCGGAGCAGACACCGAACGATCGGTGTCGATAGTCGGAACCCGAGCGTCGAGTCCGTACGGCGACCGCGTCACTGCCGAGATCTCCGCCGATCTGGCGCTGGACGGCTGGACCGTCGTGTCGGGTGCTGCCTTCGGTATCGATGCGGCAGCGCATCGCGCGGCACTCGGAGTCGAGGGGACGACGATGGCGGTGCTCGCCTGCGGCGTCGACCGGGCATACCCGGCGGGCCACTCCCGCCTGTTGCGTCAGATCGCCTCGAGCGGTGTCGTTCTCAGTGAATACGCGCCCGGAACCACTCCGGCCAAGCACCGGTTCCTGGCGCGCAACCGACTGGTGGCGGCTCTCGGTTCGGCGGTGGTGGTCGTCGAGGCGGGATGGCGGAGCGGGGCGCGCAACACCGCGGCGTGGGCGGCGAAACTGGGGCGCCCCGTTCTTGCGGTGCCGGGGCCGGTCACTTCTCCGACGTCGAAGGGATGCCATCGCATGATTCGTGAGGGTGAGGCCGTTCTGGTGTCGAGCTCGCACGATGTGGTGGCCGAGGCCGGGGCGCTCGGCTCGCCGGAGGAACCCCGTCCCGATCTGTTCCGGGAAATCGATGCGCTGTCCGAGACCGCACTGTTGATCTACGACGCGCTGCCGGCCACGGGAGCGTTGTCCACCCGTGAACTGTCGGAGAGTTCCGGAGTTCCGTTGTCGAAGGTCCGCGCCGCGCTACCGGTGATGGAGATGGACGGCTTCGTGAGCAACGACGAGACCGGGTGGGCCCGGGTGGTGCGCGGCTGAGGTGACGGCCCTACCGAGGCCCGGTGAAGGTAGGGTGTTAGGTAATGCTTAGTCGGTGCAGTGAGCATCGGCGTCGTTCGCTCGAAGAGGGGTCTGTAGTGCCGCGTAAGAAAACCACGTTGACCGTAGTGCGCACGGAAGCGCTGACCCCGCACATGCACCGGGTGTATCTGGGTGGTCCAGGCTTCGAGGAGTTCGACGCCATCGATAAGACCGATGCGTACGTCAAGCTGTTCTTCGGAACCGAGGACGAACCGATCATGCGGACCTACACCGTTCGATCCGTCGACACCGACGCGCGGGAAATCGCCATCGACTTCGTGGTGCACGGCGACGAGGGCGTCGCCGGACCGTGGGCCACACGCGCGAAGCCGGGCGACGAGATGTCGTTCTTCGGGCCGTCGGGGGCATACGCGCCTCGCCCCGACGCCGATTGGCACCTGTTCGCAGGCGACGAATCGGCTATCCCGGCCATCTCGGCTGCGGTCGAGGCCCTCCCGGAAGACGCCATCGCCAAGGTGTTCATCGAGGTCGGCTATCGTCACGACGAGATCTACATGGAGACTCTCGCAGTCGTCGACGTCACCTGGGTGCACCGGGGCGCGTCGTCGAACGAGATCGGCGACGACCGGGCCGGAGACAACGCACCGCTGATCGAGGCCGTCAAGAACACCGAATGGTTACCCGGGCAAGCGCAGGTGTTCGTCCACGGTGAGGCGCAGGCCGTCATGCACAACCTCCGTCCGTACATCCGCAAGGAACGTGGGGTCGGGGCCGAGTGGGCGTCGATCTCGGGTTACTGGCGTCGGGGGCGGACCGAGGAAACCTTCCGAGCCTGGAAGCGTGAGCTGGCACAGGCGGAGGCGGGAGTCGACGCCTGATCGCGCACCGACGTCCACCCGACGGCGTGTCCGGTTGTCGAGCGAGACGTCAGCGCCCAAGCTGAGCCGATGACCGATTCGCTGCCGCCGCACCTGGAGGTGCACGTCGAGGAGTTCGCCGAACACCTGCGCCTCGGACGGGAACGGTCGGAGCACACCATCCGGGCCTACGTTGCCGACGCGCGTTCGTTACTGGCGCACCTGGCCGCGTCCTCACCGGGCGCGACGATCGCCGATCTGGATCTGCGTGTCGTGCGCTCGTGGTTGGCGGGGTACTCGGCGGCCGGCGCGGCCCGGACATCGATGGCCAGGCGCACCTCGTCGGTGCGAACGTTCGGGGCGTGGCTCGAACGGGTCGGGGCTGTGAAGGTCGGCCCCGCGCAGCGTCTCGCGTCCCCGTCGGGTTACCGCACCCTGCCCGGAGTGCTGCGTCACGATCAAGCGACGCGAGCGCTGGACGCTGCCGAGTCGGGTGCCGCCGAACTCGATCCCATAGCGCTGCGCGATCGACTCGTCGTCGAACTGTTGTATGCGACCGGGGTCCGCGTGGGGGAGCTGTGCGGTCTCGATGTCGACGACGTGGACACCGATCGACGAGTCGTTCGGGTGGTGGGCAAGGGCAACAAGGAACGGTCGGCACCGTACGGTCTGCCGGCCGCGCAGGCACTCGACGCCTGGCTCACCGACGGCAGGCCTGCCCTGGCCGTCGATCGATCCGGACCGGCCCTGTTGCTCGGGCGTCGGGGTGGACGACTCGACCAGCGACAGGCCAGGTCGGCGGTGCATGCTGTGCTGGAGACAGTCCCCGGCGGCCCCAGCCTGGGACCGCACGGCCTCCGCCATACGGCAGCCACGCATCTGCTGGAAGGAGGTGCCGATCTCCGGGTGGTGCAAGAACTGCTCGGACATGCATCTCTTGCCACGACGCAGATCTACACTCACGTATCCGTCGAACGGTTGCGGGCGGTGCACGATCAGGCGCATCCCAGAGCATGAGCGTCGAGCTGGGCGGCGCATCGTTTGGTAGCGTCTGCCCAGGATCGACTACACCGAATACGGGGGACCGTGGACCGCGACCGACCGCAAGGTAAATCGGAGCCGTGGTCGACGCATGGCCACAGTGCGCCGGTGAACGGGGCACGACCCGGCAGTGCAGTCGACGGCAGTGCAGTCGCCGGCCGGGGTGACGATGCCGCCGGATCCGCACCGTCGGAACCGATGTCTACTCCGCGCTCCACGCCCCGGCAGCCCCCGCCGTGGCAGACGCCCGATTCTGCGCAGCGACCTCCCGTGCCCCCGCGGTACAACCCGCCCGTGCCGCTTCGACCGGGCCCGCCGGCCGCCTATCCCGAGGCACAGATGCTGCCCGTTCCGCCCGTTCCGCCCGTCGGGGACGATCGGTCGCAGGCTCAGCCGGCCCAGCAGGCACCCTGGTCCGCGCAGCCGTGGGCAGGTGCCCCGAATCCGTATCGTCCGAGCAGTCAGGACCTGGGTGCCGAATCGCTGCTGAAACGACCCAAGCGCACCTCGTCGTCGGGGTGGCGTCGCGGTGTGCACCGGTTGACCGGTGGCGTCATCAACCCCGGCGAGTCGACGGCCGAGGAGCGCTACCGCAACCAGGTCGATCGCATACGCCAGCCGGTGCTGGGGGACTACCGCATCGCGTTCCTGTCGCTCAAGGGCGGGGTCGGCAAGACGACGACCACTCTGGGTCTGGGGTCGACGTTCGCGTCGCTGCGCGGAGATTGCGTCATCGCCGTCGACGCGAACCCGGATTTCGGGACACTCGGAGAGCGGGTACCGCGTCAGACCGCGTCGACTGTTCGCGACTTGTTGGCCGCAGCCCCGAACATTCGCCGGTATTCCGACATTCGCGCTCATACCTCGCAGGCACCGAGCCGACTGGAAGTGTTGGCCGGTGAGCGGGATCCCTCGGCGTCGGAGATGTTCGGCGAAGAGGACTATCGCGCGGTCATCGACATGCTGCAGGTCTATTACAACCTGATCCTCACCGACTGCGGAACCGGCATCATGCACTCGGCGATGAACGGGGTGCTGCAGCTGGCCAATGCCCTGGTTCTGGTCAGTTCGCCGGCCGTCGACGGGGCACGCAGTGCAGCCGCGACTCTGGACTGGCTGGAACTGCACGGATACGGCCATCTGGTCGAGCGCACGGTCGTGGTGATCAGTTCGGTCCGACCGGGTTCGTCCGCGGTCGACATGAACTTGTTGCAGCAGCACTTCCTGGAACGCTGCCGCGCGGTGCTGGTGGTTCCGTTCGACGAGCACCTCGCCGAGGGGGCCGTGGTCGATCTCGAGAAGCTGCGTCCCCAGACCAGGAGCGCTTTCGTCGAGCTTGCCGCCATGGTCGCGGACGACTTTCCTGCCGCGTCCGGTCGTCACTCCGGCCCTGCGCGCTGACCGTCACCGACCCGGCTCCGGCACGGGTTTCAATCTGATCGGACGGGCACGCACCAGGGCAGTCGGATCGAGGTATTCGCGGCCCCGCTTGATGCCCCAGTGCAGGCACGTCGCCGCGCAGCCGTCGTGTCCCGACGTCAGCGAACCCAGGACTTGGCCGCGTCGTACTCGTGCTCCGGCCCCGACCGCCGCCGTCACGGGTTCGTACGTCGATCGAAGTCCGCCCGGATGGTCCACCGACACCACCGGCTTACCGGCCACGACGCCCGCGAACACGACCGTGCCGTCGGCGACGGCCAGAACCGAGGTGCCGTCCGCCGCGGCGAGGTCGACCCCGCGATGGCCGGGGAGCCAATCGTGTTCCGGGCGGTCGAACGGTGTCACGACGCGAGGGTGCGGCCGAATCGGCCACGCGAACGAGTCCGATTCGGCTGCCGCGGCCGGCGTGGTCAGCACGATCGCGGCAAGAACGCAGGCGATGCAGCCGGTACGAAGAGTGTTCACTCGTCGACGATGGCCTGTGAATGTGCTGGAAAACGAGGCCCGGCACGAATTGTGGACAACCGAAAGATTCGTCCACAGGCACCGGAATCTCTTGACAGTCGGGCCTGGTTATGACGGGGGCCGCCGCAGGTCTACACTCCTTGTTGCGGCCTGTGCGTGCACGGGTCGACTTCGCGCGTCCGCGTCATCGTATCGACTGCCTCGGCAGAGTTCACGATACGAGAACCGGTTGTCGGCGGTCCTGATCCCCCTGTGGTTCAGGTCCGACAACTTCGGCGGTCGCCAGGGCAGAGGTCACCGACACTCTGCGTCAACCGAACCATGAAAGAGAGTTATTCAGCCATGGCTGTAGTAACAATGAAGCAGCTGCTCGACAGCGGCACACACTTCGGACACCAGACCCGTCGCTGGAACCCGAAGATGAAGCGATTCATCTTCACCGACCGCAACGGCATCTACATCATCGACTTGCAGCAGACTCTGACCTTCATCGACAAGGCCTACGAGTTCGTCAAGGAGACGGTCGCCCACGGCGGCACCGTTCTGTTCGTCGGCACCAAGAAGCAGGCACAGGAGTCCATCGCCGCTGAGGCAATTCGCGTGGGCATGCCCTACGTGAACCAGCGCTGGCTCGGTGGCATGCTCACCAACTTCCAGACCGTGCACAAGCGCCTGGTCCGCCTCAAGGAGCTCGAGGCAATGGAGCAGACCGGTGGCTTCGAGGGACGCACCAAGAAGGAAATCCTCATGCTCACGCGTGAGATGACCAAGCTCGATCGCACCCTCGGCGGCATCCGCGACATGGCCAAGGTTCCGTCGGCCATCTGGATCGTCGACACCAACAAGGAGCACATCGCCGTCGGCGAAGCGCGCAAGCTGAAGATCCCGGTCATCGCGATCCTGGACACCAACTGCGATCCCGACGTGGTCGACTACCCGATCCCGGGTAATGACGACGCGATCCGTTCCGCTGCGCTGCTGACCAAGGTCGTCGCATCCGCAGTGGCCGAAGGTGTGCAGGCCCGTGCAGGCCAGAACACCGCAACCGACGCCAAGCCCGAGGTCGGCGCAGGCGAGCCGCTCGCAGAGTGGGAGCTCGAGCAGCTCGCACAGACGTCCCCGGCCGCTGACGCTCCGGCAGCAGAGGCTCCCGCAGCCGATGCGCCGGTCGCCGACGCCCCGGCAGCAGAAGAAGCACCGGCAGCAGAAGAAGCACCGGCCGCTCAGGCTTGATCGAATTCGGTCCCGGTTCACCCTCAAGGGTGGGCCGGGGCCGCTTCGGTATGTCAGGGTTGTGATCGGTCCGGCTCCACAGCGAGCCCGTCGATCACGCTTCGAGAACAGCACTTTCGTCAACGCCCGTATTCAGACTTTTGAGGAGGCTCGCCCACGATGGCGAACTACACTGCCGCCGACGTCAAGCGGCTCCGCGAGCTCACCGGCTCCGGAATGATGGACTGCAAGAACGCACTCGCCGAGAACGACGGCGACTACGACAAGGCCGTCGAGTACCTGCGTATCAAGGGTGCCAAGGACGTCGGCAAGCGCGCCGAGCGCAACACCGCCGAAGGCCTCGTCGTCGCCGAGGGTGGAGTGCTCGTGGAGATCAACTCCGAGACCGACTTCGTGGCCAAGAACGACGAGTTCCAGACGTTCGCCGCGTCCGTCGCGGCGACGGCTGCAGCAGGCGAGCCTGCTGATGTCGACGCTCTCAAGGCACTCGACCTGAACGGCAAGACCGTCGAGACGGCTCTGAACGAGTTGTCGGCCAAGATCGGCGAGAAGCTCGAAATTCGCCGCGTCGTGTCCTACGACGGCAACACCGCGACCTACCTGCACAAGCGCAGCGCGGACCTGCCGCCTGCCGTCGGCGTGCTGGTCGAGTACACCGGTGACGGCGACGCCGCCGGCGATGCTGCGCGCGCTGCAGCGATGCAGATCGCAGCGCTCAAGGCCAAGTACGTCACCCGTGACGAGGTTCCCGAGGATCTGGTCGCCGCCGAGCGTCGGATCGCAGAAGAAACCGCGCGCGAAGAGGGCAAGCCGGAGCAGGCTCTGCCGAAGATCGTCGAAGGTCGCGTCAACGGATTCTTCAAGGACGTCGTTCTCACCGAGCAGAAGTCGGTTCAGGACGGCAACAAGACCGTCAAGGCCATCCTCGACGAGGCCGGCGTGACCATCACCCGTTTCTCCCGATTCGAGGTCGGCGCCAGCTAGTCTGCGCTCGATCCGATCGAGGCGATGCCGTTCATTCGATTTCATCGAGTGGACGGCATCGTTCGTGCGCGAGGCAGGTCGGAGCCGTGTCCACCGATCGGGTGCCGATAGGGCAGGATGATCGGTGAGTAAACCGTAGTGTTCGACGAGTACCGAGGAGAGCTATGACCGATCCGGCCCCTGACCGTCCCGGGTTCCGACGCGTGATGCTCAAACTGGGTGGGGAGATGTTCGGTGGTGGCCAGGTGGGGCTCGATCCGGATGTCGTGAACAACGTTGCCGAGCAGATCGCCGAGGTGGTGGCCACCGGAGTTCAGGTTGCCGTGGTGATCGGTGGCGGAAACTTCTTCCGCGGTGCCGAATTGCAGCAGCGGGGGATGGACCGATCTCGCTCGGACTACATGGGCATGCTCGGCACGGTCATGAATTGTCTTGCGCTGCAAGATTTTCTGGAAAAGCAGGGTGTTGCCACCAGAGTCCAGACCGCGATCACGATGGGCCAGGTGGCCGAGCCGTACCTCCCGCTGCGCGCGCGACGGCACCTCGAGAAGGGGCGTGTCGTCATCTTCGGCGCAGGTATGGGCATGCCGTACTTCTCGACGGATACCACGGCGGCGCAGCGGGCGCTCGAGATCGGTGCCGAGGTGCTGTTGATGGCCAAGGCCGTCGACGGTGTCTACTCGGCCGATCCACGGCTCGATCCCGACGCGACGATGTTCGACACGATCACCCACCGAGAAGCCCTCGAGCGAGGCCTCAAAGTTGCCGACGCGACTGCCTTCAGCCTCTGCATGGACAATCAGATGCCGATGTTGGTGTTCAATTTGCTGATTCAGGGAAACATTGCTCGCGCCGTGTCGGGCGAGAACATCGGCACGCTGGTCACGTCGTGAATGCCGCCGACGCGACCGCGAACGAACCGAGAACGAAGACGATGGAGGACAGATCGTGATTGACGAAGCTCTCTTCGACGCCGAAGAGAAGATGGAAAAGGCCGTATCGGTTGCCCGTGACGATCTGTCCTCGATCCGCACCGGGCGGGCCAACCCGGGAATGTTCTCGCGCATCGTCATCGAGTACTACGGTGCCCCGACGCCGATCACCCAGCTGGCCAGCATCAGCGTGCCGGAGGCGCGATTGGTGGTGATCAAGCCGTACGAGTCGAATCAGCTCGGGCCGATCGAAACCGCTATCCGCAATTCCGATCTCGGCGTCAACCCCACCAACGACGGCAACCTGATTCGTATCGGCGTGCCGCAGCTGACCGAGGAACGACGCCGTGAGTTCGTCAAGCAGGCCAAGGGCAAGGGCGAGGACGCCAAGGTGTCCATTCGCAACGTGCGCCGCAAGACGATGGAAGAGCTCAAGCGCATCCAGAAGGACGGCGAGGCGGGCGAGGACGACGTCGTACGTGCCGAGAACGAGCTCGACAAGACCACCGCGAAGTACACCGCCTCGGTCGACGAACTGGTCAAGCGCAAAGAGGGTGAATTGATGGAGGTCTGACCTCCTTCGATAGTTGCGCAACACGGTGGAACGACGATGAATATCGAGGAGTTGACGACAGTGGTGGGACCGGATCGGCAGGAGGGCAGCGGCACGCCCGCTGGCTCGTCCGGGGTCGCCGCCACGAAGTCCGCCGGCAAGGCGGGTCGAAATCTGCCTGCCGCGATCGGCGTCGGCGGCAGTTTGGGTATCGGGTTGATCCTCGTGCTCGTGTTCGTGCCGCTGGTATGGATCGGTGTCGTAGCCGTGGCGTTGGCCGTCGCGACGTACGAGGTGTCCAAGCGGCTCCGCGAGGGCGGTGTTCTCGTTCCGCGCATCCCGCTGATCCTCGGTGGTCAGGCCATGATCTGGCTGGGCTGGCCGTTCGGTGCCGTCGGAGTGCTCAGTGCGGCTGTGGGCACCGTCTTGGTCTGCATGGTGTGGCTTTTGCTGAGACAAGGCTTCGGTACTGCTCCCAAGAACTATCTCGAAGAACTCTCCGTCACCGTTCTGGTGGCGTGTTGGCTACCGCTGTTGGCCTCGTTCGCCGTTCTGATGGTCCTGCAGGACAACGGTGCCGGTCGCATCCTGGTCTTCGTCATCGGCGTCGTGTGCTCGGATGTCGGTGGTTACATCGCCGGTGTGCTGTTCGGCAAACACCCGATGGCGCCGGCCATCAGCCCGAAGAAGTCCTGGGAAGGGCTGGTCGGATCGCTCATCTTCTGCGTCATCGGTTGCCTGCTGACGGTGACCCTGATTCTCGAGGCCAACTCGATGATCGGTGTCCTGCTGGGAGTCGTGCTTGTCGTGACGGGAACTCTGGGCGACCTCATCGAATCGCAGGTCAAGCGCGACCTTCGAATCAAGGACATGGGCTCGTTGTTGCCCGGCCATGGCGGCATCATGGACAGACTCGACTCGTTGCTGCCCTCTGCATTCGTTGCGTGGCTCGTCTTCACCGTGTTGCTCTGACCGACTCCGCCGGACGATGAGCGGTGATCGCGGCGGGGTGATTCCCAGTCCCAACATCTGGCACTGGCCGCATCTGTACGAGGCGGAGAACAGGGCTCAGGACGTCGACGGCGCTGTGTTCGCGACCATTCGATCGACCGTCGATTGGACGGCCGAGAACGTCGTGGACGTGGGCTGCGGCAGCGGTTTCCATCTTCCGATGTTCGCTGCGGACGCCCGGTACGTCATCGGTGTGGAACCGCACGCCCCATTGGTGGCCGCAGCCCGCACGCGCGTCGAGTCACTTGCGAACGTCGACGTGCGTGCGGGTAGAGCGGACGCGCTGCCCGTCGACACAGGTTCGGTCGATCTCGTCCACGCGCGAACCGCGTATTTCTTCGGCCCCGGCTGCGGCCCGGGTATCAGCGAAGCGATGCGAGTTCTGCGGCCCGGAGGGGCGTTGGTGGTCGTGGACCTCGACGCGACGGCGTCTCCGTACGGGGACTGGATGCGTGCGGATCTCCCGCACTACGATCCGGCGGCCGTCGAGGCGTTCTTCGATGCCCAGGGATTCGAGATGCGACGCGTCGACACGAGGTGGGCGTTTCCCGACCGCCGGGTTTTGCGGGATGTGCTGGGAATCGAGTTCTCACCGCGGGTAGCGCGCGCTGCGGCACGGCAGGTCGACGGCCTCACCCTGAATGTGCGCTATCGCATCCACGTTCGATACAAGCCGACCGGCGTCGAGCCGATCTGAGCCTGGCTCGGCAGCGAGCGATCAGGACGCGGCAGAGATTCCGAAGATTCGAGCCAGTTCGTTGATCTTGAGAGCCTTTGCCAGACGCGGCAGATCGCTGCCGTCCTTGACGTGAGCACCGTCGGCACCGAGAGCGTCGATGACATCGTGGGCCCAGGACACGTCGGTCGGGGAGGGGGCCAGTTCGCGGTTGACGATGGCCACCTGATCGGTGTGCATACAGAGTTTGCCTGCCATGCCCATCGAGAGCGTCAGGGCTGCATCGCGCCCGAGGATGCTGTCGTTCGCGGTCAGTGTCGGACCGTCGATGGGTCCGGGCAGTCGTGCGACGCGCGAGGAGACGACCAGTCGCGAGCGCGGGTAGGCCATGGCGAGCGGGTCGTCGCTCATGCCCGTGTCGCGTCGGAAGTCGCCGCTGCCGAAGGCGAGACGGAATGTCGAGTCCGCGCGCGCGATTTCGGTGGCGGCCTCGAGTCCTGCTGCTGATTCGACCAGCGCGAGGATCGGGGTGCCGTCGGCGAGGCGGGCGGCTGTCGCCTCGACCTGACCGCCGCTCTCGGTCTTCGCGAGCATGACCCCCACCAGGCCGGGCAGCCCGGACAACGCGGCGAGATCGTCGGCCCAGTACGGGGTCGTCGCGTCGTTGACGCGCACCCAGGCCGAGTTGCCCTCGCTGAGCCAGCGCACGACGGTCTCGCGAGCGGCAGGCTTCTTCGCTGGAGCGACTGCGTCCTCGATGTCGAGGATGACGGCGTCGACACCGGACGCGACAGCAGCGTCGAAGGTATCGGGCTTGGTGGCCGGAACCAACAGCCACGATCGTGCGCGGTCGGGTGCAACGCCGGATGCCACCGGTGTCTCCATGAAAGTAGTCACGTCATGCTCCTCGAGTGAAGTCGGGCACCGCCAACCTTATCGATTCAGAGCATCGGTGCCAGCTTCTGTACATAGTGTTCACGAACCGTGACGCTGGTTCTTCTTCGCTGCGCGCCGGACCTGCAGGATTCGGGCGCCGCCGGCCATGGCCATCACCAGCGCACCCGCGATCGCGGCCAGCAGCATGCTGATTCCGAGGGGTAGGTCGAGCTGCCAGGCGAAGATCTGCACGGTGACCGAGTCGAGGTTCTGCACGATGAACACCAGGAGGATTACGAGGACGACGGCCCCGACCACCAATCCGGTCCAGAGAGCGGCCGTGCGAGTGTGGGCTACGTCTTTGGGCGTGTGCTGCGGTTCCGGAACGTACTCCGGGTCCGGTGCGGAATGGCCGTCCGAATCCGGGGTCGTGATCGGGGCGAGTTCGCCCGACGGGGCCACCGATTCGTCGAACCCCGGCTTGGTCGACGCCGATGTGTCGAACGGTGCCTCGTTGTTGTCGTCTGCTCTGGTGGCCATGTCGATGATCCTTTCGCACGCGTGGTCCGAATGCACGCGCAATCGGTCCCGGCGTCGATACCCGTCAGGGCACCGTCGAAAACCGTCGCGAATAGGACTGTGAGCAGAACGGGTGGACAATGGTGGGTATGGAGTTGAGCCAGCAGGAACGACGCGGGGGTCGAGCATGAGTGATTCCGCAGCCGCAACGGACAGCACGACCGAGCAGAAGAGACCGAATCTTCCGCTGGTCTTCACAGCTCCGCGTCGGGGAATGCCGTCGCGTCACCTCGCCGACCTGGACAAAGAGGGCCTGCGTGAGGCAGTGAAGGCACTCGGTCTACCGGCATTCCGGGCCGACCAACTTGCGCGGCACTACTACGCGCGGCTCGAGGCCGACACCACCAAGATGACCGATCTTCCGGCCGAGGCTCGGGAGAAGGTCGGTGCCGATCTCTTTCCCACCTTGCTGACGCCGATCAAGCACTTGGCGTGTGACGACGGTGACACTCGAAAGACGCTGTGGAAGGCCAACGACGGGACTCTTCTCGAGAGTGTTCTGATGCGGTATCCGGATCGCGCGACGCTGTGCATCTCGAGTCAGGCCGGTTGCGGAATGGCATGTCCGTTCTGCGCGACCGGTCAGGCCGGCCTGACGCGGAACCTGTCGACGGCGGAGATCGTCGATCAGGTCCGTTCGGCGGCCGCAGACATGCGCGACGGCGTCGTCCCCGGCGGTCAGGGTCGTCTGTCGAACGTCGTGTTCATGGGCATGGGCGAGCCGCTGGCCAACTACAAGCGCGTCGTCGCGGCAGTGCGCAAGATCGTCTCACCAGCCCCCGACGGGCTGGGACTGTCACAGCGTTCGGTCACCGTGTCGACGGTCGGCCTTGCTCCGGCCATTCGAAAGCTGGCCGACGAGGGTCTGTCGGTGACCTTGGCCGTGTCTCTGCACACGCCGGACGATGAGCTCCGAGACACGTTGGTCCCGGTCAACAATCGTTGGTCGGTGGCGGAGGTTCTCTCCGCAGCCCGGTACTACGCCGATCAGACCGGCCGACGCGTCTCGATCGAGTACGCGATGATCCGGGACGTCAACGATCAGCCGTGGCGAGCGGACATGCTGGGCAAGAAGCTCCACAAGGCGCTCGGATCCCGGGTACACGTCAACCTGATTCCCCTCAACCCGACTCCGGGTAGCGAGTGGGATGCCAGCCCGAAGCCGGTGGAGCGGGAATTCGTTCGCCGGGTCATCGCGCAGGGCGTCTCGTGCACCGTCCGCGATACCCGAGGGCAGGAGATCGCGGCGGCGTGCGGTCAGCTCGCCGCCGAGAACTGAACCGCTAGCGGGGCTTGCGGCGGACGATGACGTCGCGCACGACGAGTCCGACCAGCGCCACGGCGAAGCCGACCAACCACAGGTCCTCGACCTTGCCGGTGTGATTTCCGATGATCATGAACAGCAGGAACGCGGCAACGACGATGGCTGCGACGCGCATCGCCTTGTTCGACTCGCCGCTCCAACCCCATGCGGCGGACGGCACCTCGGGCACCTCGTTGCGGGTATCGACGACCGGGTCGTACGAAGCGGATTCCAGTTCGGTATTTGCCACCGGTCGATCCTCTCGGGTGATGCGTTCACGTGGGTCCCGGCACGAACGGTGCCAGACGCGTTGTCGGAACAATATTGGCATACGACCGCCCGTCGTAGTGATCAGGGTTGCATCGCTCACCCAGCGCGTGTGTGGGCTCGAATGAGAGACTGCGGCAGTGACCTCCGAGCGCCTTCCCCATCGTCCGAGTCGGTCCCCGCTGAGCTATCCCCGCGACATGGTCGGTTACGGCCGCACGCCGCCGCTCGCCCAGTGGCCGGATGAGGCGAACATCGCCGTCCAGTTCGTCCTCAATTACGAGGAGGGTGCCGAGAACAACGTGCTCGACGGCGACACGAAGTCCGAGACGTTTCTGTCGGAAATGATCGGCGCACAGGCGTTTCCGAATCGACACATGAGCATGGAATCGCTGTACGAGTACGGATCCAGAGCCGGAGTGTGGCGCGTGCTGCGCGCATTCGAGAAGCGTGGGTTACCGCTGACCGTGTTCGCGGTCGCCAAGGCCATGGAGCGGAACCCGGAAGTGGTTGCGGCACTGCTGGAGTTGGACCACGAGATCGCATGTCACGGCTTGCGGTGGTTGTCGTATCAGCAGATCGACGCGAACGTCGAGCGCGAGCACATGGCGGAGGCCGTGACCATCCTGCGCGAGCTGACGGGGTCTGCGCCACTGGGGTGGTACACCGGGCGCGACTCTCCGAACACCCGATCGCTCGTGGTGGAGCACGGCGGATTCGTGTACGACTCCGACTCCTATGCAGACGATCTGCCGTACTGGGAGAAGGTGCCCCGAGACGGCGGGGTCGTCGATCACCTGGTGGTGCCGTACACCCTGGACACCAACGACATGCGTTTCGCATCGCCGGGAGGATTCTCGACGGGCGACGAGTTCTACGCGCATCTACGTGACGCCTTCGACGTTCTCTATGCCGAGGGCGCGAGTGGGAGTCCCAAGATGCTCTCGGTCGGACTTCACTGCCGGCTGGTGGGCAGGCCGGCCCGCATGGCTGCACTGGAACGTTTCCTCGATCACGTGCAGTCGCACGACAAGGTCTGGGTCGCGAAGAGAATCGACATCGCCGAACACTGGCGAGCTGTGCACCCGCCAGAGGCCTGAGTCAGTCGGCCTGTCGGCACGCGGATGCCAGCGCGCTCAGATAGCGGTCGGTGAATGCTGCCTGGACGCGTCTGCCCACCGGGCCGCCGAGCTTGGTGTACCAGCGACCGGGACGCGAGAACGCCGATATGTGGGCGGTGACGGCACCGTCCGCGGGGGAGTAGTCGACGTAGAAGAGTTCTTCGCCGGACTCGGGATGCCCGTCGAGTGTTCCGTAGGCGAAACCCTGACGGTTCGCCTCGTCGATGACGTAGACCACACGACACGGAATGCGCACCGGTCCGAGTGTGAGAACGACCACCGAGTCGGGCACAGCGGTCTCGGCCTCGGAACGGACCTTCAGTCCTGCTCCTCGGTGCATGTCCCATCGCATCAACGCATCGGCCGCCGCCACGAAGTCGTCCAGCCCCGATCCCACGACCCTCGACATCGTGACGTGGTGGTATCCGGTGGGCAGTGGGCCGGCGGTGGCCCCCGCATCGTCGTAATTGAACGGTGCCGAGCGGTACTTCGAGAAGTCCATGCACCCCAGCGTGCCAGCCTGCGTCGGCACATAGGGGTTTCTCAGCCTCGGTAGGCAACAATGGACCGGTGCCAGACCATCGTGAGCGAACGACCAACTCGGATCGCCCCGAGCCGATACGTGTGCTGTTGCTGGGAAGTACCGGGTCGATCGGAACCCAAGCGCTCGACGTCATCGCCGCCAACCCGGACCGCTTCGTCGTGGTCGGGCTGGCTGCGGGCGGTGGAAACATCGAACTGCTCCGTCGCCAGATTGCGGAGACCGGTGTCCGACGGGTAGCCGTCGCCCAGCCCGAGGCCGCCGCCGAGCTCGACTTCCCCGGAGTGCTGAGTGGTCCGCGAGCAGTGACCGAGCTGGTCGAGTCGACCCCGGCGGACGTCGTGCTCAATGCCCTCGTGGGTTCTCTCGGCCTCGAACCGACCCTGGCCGCGCTGAACAGCGGTGCGCGCCTGGCGTTGGCCAACAAGGAATCCCTGGTCGCCGGAGGCGAGCTGGTTCTCGCCGCCGCAGCCCCCGGTCAGATCGTGCCAGTCGACTCCGAGCACTCCGCGCTTGCCCAGTGCCTGCGCAGCGGTTCGCGCGGCGAAGTGGATCGACTGGTTCTCACTGCATCGGGTGGTCCGTTTCGAGGGTGGAGCGAGACCGAACTGAAGTCGGTCACGCCGGAGCAGGCCGCCGCACATCCCACCTGGTCGATGGGACCGATGAACACGCTGAACTCGGCGACACTGGTCAACAAGGGTCTGGAACTGATCGAGGCGCACCTGCTGTTCGGTGTGCCCTACGAGAAGATCGATGTCACCGTGCACCGGCAGTCCATCGTGCACTCGATGGTGACGTTCGTCGACGGTTCGACCATCGCTCAGGCCAGTCCACCGGACATGAAGTTGCCGATCGGGCTGGCCCTCGGCTGGCCCGATCGAGTGCCGGACGTCGCCCGTGCACTCGACTTCACGACCGCATTCTCCTGGGACTTCGAGCCACTCGACGACCGAGTGTTTCCGGCGGTGCAGCTGGCGCGTGAGGCCGGGATCATGGGTGGGTGCATGACTGCGGTGTACAACGCGTCCAACGAAATCGCTGCAGAAGCGTTCCTGAATGACAGGATCGAATTTCCGCAGATCGTCGAGACGGTGCGCGCGGTACTGGGCGACGGCGGGCAGGACTGGTCGACGGCTCCCAGGGACGTCGACGACGTACTCGCGGCGGACTCCTGGGCCCGGGCCCACGCCCGTGAACTACTGAAACCGAAAGGCCTCTGACACATGGTGTTCGCTCTGGGTGTCGTGCTGTTCGCCGTCGGAATCGGGGTGTCGATCGCGCTGCACGAAGCGGGACACATGTGGACCGCGAAAGCGCTCGGCATGAAGGTTCGCCGCTACTACATCGGGTTCGGCCCGAAGATCTTCTCCTTCCGACGCGGCGAGACCGAATACGGCCTCAAAGCCATTCCGGCAGGCGGGTTCTGCGACATCGCCGGCATGACCGCCATCGACGAACTCGCGCCCGACGAGGTCGAGCGTGCGATGTACCGCCAGAAGACATGGAAGCGCATCGTCGTCATGGTCGGCGGCATCGCGATGAACTTCGTGCTGGGAATCGTTCTGGTCTACGTGTTGGTGCTCGGCTGGGGCACGCCGGATCGGGTGACGCCGACAACGACGGTCCAGGGCATCGGTTGTGTCAGCACGTCCCAGACCGAGGACGGTGAACTTGCGCCGTGTTCGGGAGACGGTCCGGCTGCCGAAGCCGGACTGCGCACGGGCGACATCATCACTGCGGTGAACGGTCAGCCGACAGAGACTTGGTCCGACGTCGTTCTCGCCATTCGGGACTCGACCGGGTCGGCCGATCTGACAGTCGATCGCGACGGTGCTTCGCAGACTCTGAGCGTTCCGATCCTTCAGGTTCAGCGCTACGTCGTCGATCCTGAGACCGAAGCGAAGAACTCGACAACCGTGGGAGCGATCGGCGTCACCGGCGGTCCACCGCCGAACATTCGATACAACCCGATCGAAGCAGTGCCCGAGACCTTTGTTTTCACCGGGGACATCTTCGTGCAGACCGGGAAAGCGTTGGTGCAGTTGCCGAGCAAGGTGGAGGCGCTGTGGGATTCGATCTTCGGTGGTGAACGAGGGCTCGACACGCCGATGAGTGTCGTCGGAGCAAGTGTCATCGGTGGCCAGGCCGTGGAAAACGACAACTGGCAGACGTTCGTCGGGCTGCTGGCGTCGCTCAACTTCTTCCTCGGTGTGTTCAACATCGTGCCGCTGTTGCCACTCGATGGTGGCCATATCGCCGTGACCATCTACGAGCGCATACGCAACATTTTCCGCAATCGTCGCGGCCTGCCCGACGGTGCGCCGGTGGACTACATGAAACTGATGCCCGTCACCTACGTGGTCATCATTGTTTTCATCGGGTTCTCTCTCTTGACGCTCACGGCGGACATCGTCAACCCGATTCAATTGTTCTAAGTAGACTCGACAGTCGTAGCTAGGAAAGAAGGCCACTGTGTCCGTGTCAGTCGGATTGGGAATGCCCGCACCGCCGGTGCCCGTACTCGCGCCACGTCGAAAGACCAGGCAGCTCCAGGTCGGGTCGGTGGGTGTCGGAAGCGAAAGCCCCATCTCGGTGCAATCGATGTGCACCACCAAGACCCACGACATCAACGCCACCCTGCAGCAGATTGCAGAGCTGACGGCGTCGGGTTGCGACATCGTTCGTGTTGCGTGCCCCACACAGGACGACGCCGACGCGCTGTCGATCATCGCCAAGAAGAGCCAGATTCCGGTGATCGCCGACATCCACTTCCAACCGAAGTACATCTTCGCGGCCATCGACGCCGGATGTGCAGCGGTGCGCGTCAACCCGGGCAACATCAAGGAGTTCGACGGCCGTGTCAAGGAGGTCGCCAAGGCGGCCGGTGACGCGAACATTCCGATCCGCATCGGTGTGAACGCCGGCTCTCTCGACCCGAGGCTGATGAAGAAGTACGGCAAGGCGACACCCGAGGCGCTCGTCGAATCCGCGCTGTGGGAAGCAGGCCTGTTCGAGGAGCACGGTTTCGGCAACATCAAGATCTCCGTCAAGCACAACGACCCCGTCATCATGGTCGCTGCGTACGAGCAGTTGGCGGCACAGTGCGACTACCCACTGCACCTCGGTGTCACCGAAGCGGGACCGGCTTTCCAGGGGACCATCAAGTCCGCTGTGGCCTTCGGGGCCTTGCTGTCCAAGGGCATCGGCGACACCATCCGAGTTTCCCTGTCGGCACCGCCGGCGGAGGAGATCAAGGTGGGAAACCAGATCCTGCAATCGTTCAATCTGCGCCCGCGCAAACTCGAGATCGTGTCCTGCCCCTCGTGTGGGCGCGCACAGGTCGACGTCTACACCCTCGCCGACGAGGTGACTGCGGGACTCGAAGGCATGGAGATCCCGCTACGCGTCGCGGTCATGGGCTGCGTCGTGAACGGGCCGGGCGAGGCCCGCGACGCCGACCTCGGTGTCGCGTCGGGCAACGGCAAGGGCCAGATCTTCGTCAAGGGCAAGGTCATCAAAACGGTCCCCGAAGCGCAGATCGTGGAGACGTTGATCGAGGAAGCGATGCGCATCGCCGAGGAGTTCGAGAAGGACGAGATCGCCAGCGGTGGCGCGCCGGTGGTCACCGTCAGCTGAGCGGGTACACCTGTTCGGCGTCCGGTTTGCCGCTCTGCCACCGGGGGAACACATTGTCTGGAATGATTCGCTTCAGAATCGGTGCGTACGCGGTAGGTGGGTCAGGAGGTCGGTAGGTGCTCAAGCTCCTCGGCGCGAAGCCTCTCGGTAATCGGGACGTCGCGCACGTGCTCCGGGTGCTCGACGCCGACCCCGTTGCAACCTGCATGGTTGCCGCGCGCGTGCAGGAATCGGGCCTCGATCCGAGGTCGTTCCACGGCGAGATGTGGAGCAGAGGCGGTCCGGACGAGTCGCTGTGCTTCTACGGTGCGAATCTGGTTCCGTTGCTCGGTTCCAGCGACGATCTTCGTTCCTTCGCGGACCGCGCGTGCCGTGGGCCGCGTCTGTGCTCGTCGTTGGTCGGCAGAGCGGAGTTGACGCTTCCGTTGTGGGAAATGCTCGAGACGGATTGGGGTCCGGCGCGAGAAGTGCGCGGTGAGCAACCGTTGTTGGCCACGTCGGTACCGTCGTCCATCTCGCCTGATCCTCTCGTTCGGCTCGTTCGACCCGACGAGCTGGACGTGTATCTGACCGCGGCCGTTGCCATGTTCATCGAAGAGGTCGGCGTCGACCCGCGACTGAACGACGGCGGTAGGGGATACCGGCGTCGGATCGCCAGTCTCATTGCAGCGCAACGTGCCTGGGCCAGATTCGAGGACGGCCGCGTGGTGTTCAAGGCCGAGATCGGCTCGCAGTCCGGGACGGTCGGGCAAATCCAGGGGGTATGGGTGCACCCGGACCGACGCGGGCACGGCCTGGGTGCATCCGGAACGGCGACCGTGGTGAACTCGGTCGTCCGCCAGGGGCGTACTGCGAGCCTGTACGTCAACAGCTTCAACTACGTCGCGCGCCGGGCCTACGCGAAAATCGGTCTGACGCAAGTGGCGACGTTCACCACGGTGCTGCTGGACTGAGAACGGTCGCTCGATCGGCCTGTCCCGAAACGCGATTCGTTGCCGTGGTCGACGCACCGGCCGTATTACGATGGGGCGCAATGAGATCACGTGATGCGACCTGGATGCGCGGACGGCTGGGCGTGGTGACCGTGATCGGTGCCGTCGTCGGTGCCTGCCTCACTGGGTGTACACCCAAGCCCGACGGTCCGGAGCCCGCAGCTCAGGCATTCCTCGCGGCCTTCGAGGCCAACGACATCCCCACGGCCGCCGCCGATACCGACAAGCCGGACGCCGCAGCCACTGCGCTGCGCGAGGCGTGGACCAATCTGCAAGCAGAGGCCCTCGACGCCGAGACGACGTCGGTTCGAGTCGACGGCGACACCGCCACGGTCGGCTACACCTACCGTTGGCAGCTGCCCAAGGATCGGGTGTGGACGTACGACGGCCAACTGAACATGGGTCGGAGTGCGGGAGAGTGGGTGGTGCGGTGGACCGCCTCGGACATCCACCCGAAGCTCGGTGACACGCAGACCATGGCCTTGCGCTCGACGGCTGCACCACGCGCTCGCGTCAACGAGCGCTCCGGCACCGACGTCCTGGTGCCCGGGGTCGTACATCGAATCAAGTTCGACGCCTCGGCCGCGAACAACGTCGTGGCCTCGGCGACGGCGTTGTCGACACTGCTGACACCGTTCGACGCGTCGATCACGGCCCAGTCGATCGTGGAGTCGGCGACTTCCGTCGACGGCGACTACCCGGTGGCGCTGCTGCGAGACAGCGACTTCGAACCCATCTCGGCGGCGCTGACCGAGATTCCCGGTGTCACGGCGTCCGACGAATCGGATCTCGTGTCCACCGACCCCACCTTCGCGCCGGACCTGGTGGGCCAGGTCAAGAAGGCCGTCATAGACGACGTCGACGGCAAGGCCGGCTGGAGCGTGGTGACCAGCAACCGCAACGGCGTCGACATCGACGTCCTCACCGACACCCCGCCCGAGCCGGCACCGTCCTTCTCGATCAGCCTCGATCGGAATATTCAGGTCGCGGCCCAACGAGCAGTGAACGCCAGGGCCGAGCAGGCCATGACGGTGGTCATTCAGCCGTCCACCGGGGCCATCCTCGCTGTGGCGCAGAATCCGGCCGCCGATCGGGACGGTCCGGTCGCGTCGGCCGGTCTCTACCCACCGGGTTCGACGTTCAAGATCATCACCGCCGGGGCGGCGATCTCCAGCGGACTCGCGACCCCGGGGAGCACCGTTCCGTGCCCCGGTCGTATCGAGATCGGCGAACGAAGCGTCCCCAACTACAACGAGTTCGCCCTCGGTGACGTGACCATGAGCACCGCGTTCACCCGATCGTGCAACACCTCCTTCGCGAAGCTGGCGAGCGAGATGTCGCCCGACGCGTTGACTGTGGCCGCGTCCCAGTTCGGCGTCGGTCCGGACTACGACGTCGTGGGCTTGCCGACCGACTCGGGTTCGGTCCCGCCCGCGGACGAACTCGTCCAGCGCACCGAGGACGGATTCGGCCAGGGCAAGGTGGTCGTCTCGACCTTCGGGATGGCACTGGCCGCCGCGACGGTTGCCCACGGCTCCACACCGGTTCCCAATCTTCTGGTCGGACGGGAAACCGCCATCACCGGCGATCATCCACCGATAGAACCTGCCATGGTCGACGGGTTACGCGGCATGATGCGCTCGGTGGTCACCAGCGGCACCGCAGAGCGCATCGCCGACCAGGGCGAGGTGTACGGCAAGACCGGAGAAGCAGAGGTCGAGGGCGGATCGCACTCGTGGTTCGTCGGTTACCGAGGCGACATCGCCTTCGCGACCTTGGTGGTACGCGGCGGCAGCTCGGACAATGCGGTCGCCGTCACCCGGGAGATGTTCGAGCAGCTTCCGCCCGGGTACTGAGCGCTGCACCGGTGGGCCGGGTTCAGCCCGACAGCAGCCCGAGTCGACGACACGCGAGAACCGCTTCGTATCGAGTGTGCGAGTCGGTTTTTCGCATCACGCTGCGGAGATAGGACTTGACCGTCTCGGCACCGATCGACAGCCGTGCCGCGACTTCGACGTTGGTGCAACCGAGCGCGACCTGCGAGATGACGTCGATCTCGCGTGGCGTCAATGCCTGCGAGTCGCCGGAGTCGCTGTCCTGGTTCGCCGTCCGACCGAGTGTTGCTGCCAGTCGCGCGGTGACCGCGTCCAGTCTGTGTTTGACCGCCGCGTCTCCGATCGACCGAGCGAGCTCGGCGAGCTCGTCGTGCACACCGCGCAACTCGGCCGTTCGCGAGAGGTGCCCGTCCGACGTGGCCCGCGCACTCTCCATGAGGCGCACCCTGCGGTCGACCTCGTCGCGGATGGCGATCTCCTGACCGAGGCGCCGGGCTGCGGCGGTCATGATGTCGCCGACTCGATCACCGAGGGGGCCGCGCTCTCGCACCGCTGCGTACATCACCATGCGGGCTGCTCCGGCGACGACAACCGGCACCGCCAGGATCGACTTGAGGCCCTCGCCGAGGACCGGCCGGTCGAAGTGGTGGGTGATCGACATCGACGCGCCGTAATCACTGACGGCCGCGGGCCGACGTTGGTCCATGACCCGGCCACCGAGACCGGACCTGGGCGGGATGGCGAGCCCGTCCAGCCCACGCGTGCGGGTGCCGTGAAATTCGCTCAGGTGCAGCGTTTCCGAGGACACTTCCCCGCCGAACACGACGGGCACGGCGGACGTCGCGGCGACCTGGCGTAGTTCGGCGCGAAGGGCATCGCCGTCCCGGGGGCGCAACAGACTGGAATGGACCACGACGCTTCCTTCCTCGGTTCGGGTACGTCGACGGCGAACGTGACCCAGATCATATCCCGTCGCGCGGTTGCGGATTCGGTGGCCTCGACCAGCAGCGCTGGTTCTTCTGGACACGGTTGCGGCGACTACTCTGGACGGCATGTCTGTCACTGCCGAGAGCAAGCCCCGTCAGCCACTCGTGCCAGGCGTCGTCTCGCCCGTCCTCTCCGTGCCGAAGTCGATCGAGCGACCCGAATACGCGTGGAAGTCGACCGTGAACGAAGGCAGCGAGCCGTGGGTGCAGACCCCCGAGGTCATCGAGAAGATGCGCGTGGCGTCGAAGATCGCGGCTCGCGCTCTGCAGGAAGCGGGCCGGGCCGTGGCACCGGGAGTGACCACCGATGAGCTCGACCGTATTGCACACGAGTACATGGTCGACCACGGCGCATACCCGTCCACGTTGGGCTACAAGGGTTTTCCGAAATCGTGCTGCACCTCGCTGAACGAGGTCATCTGCCACGGCATCCCCGATTCGACGGTGATCGAGGACGGGGACATCGTCAACATCGACGTCACCGCGTACATCGACGGTGTGCACGGCGACACCAACGCGACGTTCCTGGCGGGTGACGTGTCCGAGGAGGCGCGCCTGCTCGTCGAGCGGACCCACGAAGCGACGATGCGGGCCATCAAGGCGGTCAAGCCGGGGCGCGCCCTGAACGTGGTCGGGCGAGTGATCGAGTCCTATGCGCACCGTTTCGGCTACGGCGTGGTGGAGGACTTCACCGGCCACGGCATCGGTACGACGTTCCACAACGGCCTCGTCGTGCTGCACTACGACCAGCCGTCGGTGGAGACCATCATCGAGCCGGGCATGACGTTCACCATCGAACCGATGATCAACCTGGGCACGATCAACGCCGAGATGTGGGACGACGGCTGGACGGTGGTCACGCACGACAAGAAGTGGACCGCGCAGTTCGAGCACACGCTCGTGGTGACCGAGACGGGTTGCGAGATCCTGACACTGCCGTGAGCGGAGCCTGCGGAGTGAATAGAAATTTGATCCTGCCGTGAAAGGCGCTCTGTTGGTCGCCGGCACTACCTCCGATGCAGGCAAGAGTGTGTTGGTCGCCGGCCTGTGTCGGATGTTGGCGCGGCGGGGTGTTCGGGTGGCCCCGTTCAAGGCGCAGAACATGTCGAACAACTCGGTCGTCACGTTGGACGGCGGCGAGATCGGCCGGGCTCAGGCAATGCAGGCGGCTGCTTGTGGCCTCGAGCCCAGCGTGCGGTTCAATCCGGTGTTGCTCAAGCCCGGCAGTGATCGGACGTCGCAGTTGGTGGTGCGCGGGCGTGCGGTGGCCCAGGTGAGTGCGAGCAACTACATCGAACATCGGCAGGCGCTCCGGCATGTGGTCGCCGACGAGTTGTCCTCGCTACGTGCCGAATTCGACGTGGTGATCTGCGAGGGTGCCGGTTCACCGGCCGAGATCAATCTACGCGCCACCGATCTGGCCAACATGGGGTTGGCGAGGGCGGCGTCGCTGCCGGTGATCGTGGTGGGCGACATCGACCGCGGGGGAGTGCTGGCACACCTGTTCGGGACGGTGGCGGTGTTGTCACCCGAGGATCAGGCTCTCGTGGCAGGGTTCGTGATCAACAAATTTCGGGGTGATCCGGCTCTGTTGGCACCGGGGCTCGACCAGTTGCGGACGTTGACCGGGCGGCCGACGTACGGAGTCGTTCCGTTCGCCGACGGGTTGTGGATGGACGCGGAGGATTCGCTCGGCACAGTTCCCGATGCGCCCGTGGGCAGGCCCCGTCCTCCGCTCGGCTCGCAGTGGCTGCGGGTGGCGGCGGTGCGATTACCGAGGATCTCCAACACGACCGATGTCGAGGCGCTGGCGTGCGAGCCCGGAGTGTCGGTGCACTGGGTCACCGAGCCTTCTCGGCTCGAGGATGCGGATTTGGTGGTCGTCCCCGGCAGCAAGTCCACGGTGTCGGATCTGGAATGGTTGCGGCGCACCGGTCTTGCTCGTGCCCTTTCCGAGCGCGCCGCTGCGGGGATGCCGGTTCTCGGCATCTGCGGCGGTTACCAGATGTTGGGCCGAACCATCTCCGATTCCGTGGAGTCGGGCGTCGGAACGGTCGAGGGACTGGGATTGCTCGATCTCGACATCGAATTCGCGGCCGAGAAGGTACTCATGCAGGTGAGTGGTCGTTCCGTCGCATTCGGCTCGGATCCCGTGCGGGGGTACGAAATTCACCATGGACGAGTGGTCCGGAACGGAGACGATGCCCTGCTGACGACCGCGGGGGGCGTCGGCGAGGGCAGTGTGCGTGGCGGTGTCGTGGGAACTCACTGGCACGGACTCCTCGAATCCGATGATTTCCGTCGATCCTTTCTCGCCTGGGTGGCAGTGAAGGCGGGTCGCGCAGGATTCGAGGTTGCGTCCGACACGTCGGTTGCGGCCCTTCGAGAACAGCAGTTGGATCTGCTGGCGGATCTGGTGGACAGCAACATCGATATCGACGCCGTTCTCGATCTGATAGAGAACGGCGTCGACGGCTCGACGAGAAAGATCGTCACGCAGATGCTTTGAGCAAGCCCATCCAACTCACGGTCGAGAAGATCCCGGTGATCACGAGCGGAACGACCACCAGCAGAAGCACGCGTGGGGTGTCGGTGAAGAACGTCCCGACGTCGGGCCACCAGTTCTGCCACGTGATCACGATCGCGCCGCCTCCGAAGACGACGAGGCCGGCGAGTCCGAGCGTGAACAGACCGTTCGTGCGGAAGCGCCGGTAGACGACTCCGACGAACGCCCCGATGGACCCGATCAGTAGTAGCCCGATCACCAGAGTCAGCCACTGCAGGAGCGGGTTGTCGGTGGCGTAGCGGGCAAGACCGAACATGCGGATCTTCAGCCCGAAGCCGCCGGTCGCGGCTTCGACGACCGACAACAGGTAGACGATCGTGCCGAGGGCGACCGATTGTGCTACCCCCACCAGTGCTGTCGCAGTGAGGAATTCGCGACGCGTGATGCTCAGGCTCAGTGCGTACGGGAAGCACTGGGTGATAGCCGTGACGTAGAAGGCAATAGCGAACCCATAGACCGAGAACACGCCGCCGCTGAAGCTGAAATCCGAATCGCTTTCCGGAACTACCGAGAAGATGCCGTAGGTGATCACGAACACTGCGACGAGAATTCCCAGGGGCCACGCGAATGTGGTTGCCCAGGAGGTGTTGTGGACCCGAGCTACGTTCAATATTCGCTTCATGACAAGGCCTCCTCGGCGGTGGTCGACTCGTGGATAGAGCCGGAATGGGCAGTGGTTCGATCGATGATCAACTGCTGCAACGGAATCGGTTCGATGCTGAGACCGGACGCCACGCCGAGGGATTGCTGGTGATCGTTCAGTCGCCCGTCGATCGTCGCTCGGGCTGTCGAGCCGAGAGCAGTTCTGTGCAAGATTCGATGCTCTGCAGCGAACCGGTCGACAGCCTCGGTCGGACCGGTGATCTCGAATGCTCTCTCGCGCAGATCGTCCGACTCGGCGTCGAGCAGAATTCTTCCCTTGTCGATGAGAATCACGTGCTCGATCAGATTGCTGACCTCGTCTATGAGGTGCGTCGACAGAACGACCGTTCGGGGGTTCTCCGCGTAGTCGGCCAGCAGCCGGTCGTAGAACATGTGTCGTGAGACTGCGTCCAGCCCCAGGTAGGGCTCGTCGAAGAAGGTGAGTGGCGCTCGGGACGCGAGACCGATGACGATTCCGAGTGCTGACGTCATTCCGCGAGAGAGCTTCTTGATCTTGCGACCCAACGGGAGGTCGAAATCGCGCAGCAATTCGGCGGCGAAGTCGTTGTCCCAGTGCGGAAGAATGTGGGAGGCCTGCGCAATGGCGTTCTTGACCTTCAAATCGTCGGGATACTTCTGGCTTTCCTTGACGAAGCACACGTGACTCAGAGCCTGTGGGTTCTCCCACGGGCGTTCGCCGAATACCGAGATCTCACCATCACTTTCGCGCATCTGGGCGGTCATCATCTGCATGACGGTGGTCTTGCCTGCTCCGTTGCGGCCGAGGAAGCCGTAGATCTTGTTGCGTTCGATCTCGAAGCTCACGTCGTCGACGGCGGTGAACGAGCCGAACTTCTTGGTCAGGTGTGTGGCCGACGCAACGACGCGGCGGAGTTCGTCGGGCGTACCGATATCGTGGATGCTCATCGCGATGCCTCCCAGTTGTCGAGCATGGTCTTGAGTTCGTCCACGGTCATTCCGAGCTTGCGTGCCTCGGTGACCAGCGGGTCGATGTACTGACGGGCGAACAGATCGCGTCGACGGAACCGGAGTGCGTCCCGTGCGCCTGTGGTGACGAACATTCCGATCCCTCGTTTCTTGTAGACGACGCCGTCGGCGACGAGCTTCGCGAGCCCTTTGCCCGCTGTGGCCGGATTGATGCGGTGGAACGCGGCGAGCTCGTTGGTGGAGGGAACCTGTTCTTCCTCGGCCAGGGAGCCGTCGATGATCGAGTTCTCGACGAGCTCGGCGATCTGCAGGAAGATCGGCCTGCCCTCGTCCATCAGAGACACCGCCGCGGCGGCGAGGTTCGGTACCTCACTGGTTCATTACTCATGTAACTAACCATAGAACCGGTGCGTGGTTCTGGCAAGAGGCAGTACCGTCGTCCCCATGGAGTTCACGCATGTGAGTGCTGCGGGCGGGTCTGTTTCGGTACGAGTAGCGGGACCGGACAGTCGGCACGCCGTGCTCCTGTTGCCGGACATCGGCGATTCGGTCGATGTCTACGACTCGGTCAGCGAGCGGTTGCACAACTCGGATCTGAAAACCGTTGCGGTGGAAGACATCGACGGAGTGGGGGATGACGCTGTTCTCGCCTTGCTGGACGAGCTGAAGCTGTCGTGGGTCCACCTCGTCGGGAGCGGTGCCGGTGCGGAATCGGCCTGGAGGCTGGCGGCGAAGACCTTCGGCCGGTTTGCCAGCCTCATCGCCGTGGATCGTTGCCACCCGGCGATCGCCGACCATCGGGGCATCGTGCGGGACGCCGATTGCCCCGCAATCGAGTTGCCGACGACGCTGGTCATCGGCAACTCCGAGATGCGTCCGTCCGCCGACAACAGCGGCCGCTTCGTCTACTCGGACTTTCGGGTCGTCGCGCTCGACGGCGTCGAACATGTCGCGGCCGACGCCCCGGCGGCGCTGGCCACGGAGATCGTGCTCCGCACCAGCCCCTGGTGATCGAAACCTACAGGTCGAGGCCCAGGAGGGCGTTCTCGACCACCTCGGGCAGTCCTGGGTGGATCCAGTACTGACCACGGGCCATGTCCTGGGCGGACAGTCCGAAGCTCATCGCCTGGATGAGCGGCTGGATGAGAGTCGGGGCCTGAGCTCCGATGATGTGAGCCCCGAGTATCTTGCCGGTGCCCTTCTCGGCGATGATCTTGCACAGCCCTTCGCTGTCCTCCATCGCCCAGCCGAAGGCGACGTCGCCGTAGTTCTGGACCTTCACCGTGATGTCGAGCCCTGCGTCTCGGGCCTGTTCCTCGGTCATACCCACCTCCGCGATCTGCGGATCGGTGAACACGGCAGCGGGAACGAAGCGGTGATCGTAGGTACGCAACGCGGACGTGTCGCCGTGCCAGGCGTCCTGCAACAGGTTGTGCTGGACGACGCGCGCTTCCTGATTGGCCACATGCTTGAGCTGATACGGCGAGGAGACGTCGCCCAGTGCGAACACGCCCTCGGCGGTGGTGCGGCCGAACTCGTCGACCACGATGCGGCCCTCGTCGTCCAGCTCGATCCCGGCAGCACCGAGATTCAGTCGGTCGCCGTTGGGCTGGCGGCCGACGGCCACGAGAAACGCGTCTCCGAGGACCTTGGTGCCGTCCGAGAGTTCGACGCCGTGCAGTCCGCCCTCGGAAATCCCGCGCGTGTCACCGGAGTCGAGGTGAACGTCCCACTTGGCCCGGGCGAGCTCGGTGAATCGCTTCGCGATATCGGCATCCAACGCGCGCAGCAGCGAATCCTTGCGGGCGACGATCGACACCTTCGACCCGAGTGCGGAGAAGACGTGCGCGAATTCGGCTGCGATGTAACCGGATCCGAGGATCACGAGGTGTTCGGGCAGTGCCGGTAAACGCATGACGTCGTTGTTGGTGTGGTAGTCGACACCGGAATCTTCGATCGATTGCGGCACGATGGGACGCGAGCCGGCCGCGATGACGATCCGGTCGGCCGTGATGGTCGTGCCGGTTCCGGTGTCGATGGTGCGCGGCCCGACAAAGCTCGCGTGACCTTGGAACAGCGTCACGTTGGGGCTGCCCTCGGCCCGGTATCGCTTACCGCCCTCGGAGATGGGGTCGATGCGTCCGAAGACCCGCTCGACGATGTCCGGCCAGCGGACCGCGTCGACGTGTGCATCGATGCCGTACTTGGCGGAATCTCGCACGGTACGGGCGACCTCGGCCGCGTAGACATACATCTTGGTGGGGATACAGCCGACGTTGAGGCAGGTTCCGCCGAACGTCGAATTCTCCTCGATCAGGGCGACCTTCTTGTCGTCGAACCTCTGATCGACGATCGAGTTTCCCGAGCCGGAGCCGATGATGACGACGTCGAAGTGCTCAGTCATGAAATGTGTCCGATCTCGGTGTGGTCCTTGCCCGACGCGTGGTCGGTCTTCTCTCCTCGGTGCAACCACTCGAGCCATTCGTCCATTTCCTCGAAGGCCTGGGCGCGAGGGCCCTCGGTGGACAGGAAGACGTCGTGGCGTGCGCCCTCGATGGGGACGATGGAGGTTCGATCACCCAGGCAGCCGGCCCAACGGGCGATCTGCCGGACGTCGAGAACGGCATCGGCCGCGTCGACGGCCGAGCTGTAGCGGCGAGAGAAATGCGTCACTTTCGAGCGGAGGATCAGCGAGGGAATTCCGATATCGAGGCCGCGGTGCAGCTCGGCATGCCCGTGCCGGACCGCACGGATCCAGCCGAAGGTGATGGGGAAGCCGGCGAGGGGTTTCCAGTCCAGGTCGTAATCCCACTCGCCCTGCTCCGATGCCGCGAGGGAAAGGCCGTAGGTGTCCAAGCCGCCCCCGGGAACCGGCGTCTTGGCCCGGAATCTGCCGATGACGTCGATCGCCGCGGTACCGACGCTACGTATTGCAGGCGGACCCTGCAGGTCGAACCAGGGGCTGTTGAGGACGACGCCTGCCAGGCCCAACCCGGACGAGCCGCCTTCCTGACGGTTGAGACGGTTGAGCCACAGCGGCAACACGAGGCCACCGGTGGAGTGCGCCATCAGCAGCACCGGCGCGTCCGCGCGCTCGGCGCGCACCAGGCTCAGCGCCTCGTTCAGCTCGGCGTCGTACATCGCCAGATCGGTCACGAAGTGTGCGGTCTGGCCCTCACGGCGCGATCGTCCACATTTGCGCAGGTCGAGCGCGTAGAACGCGTATCCCTTGGCGGCGAAATGCTCGGCGATGTGTCGCTGGAAGAAGTAGTCGGTGAATCCGTGGACATAGATCACCGCGCGGTCGAAGTTGGCGACACCCGGCGGTTGATACCGCACCAGAGTGGCCTCGACCTGGCCCTCGCCGTCCGGATCGTCTCCGAGTGGGATGGTCGTCTGTTCGTAGCCGTCGCCGAGGACATCGGGAACCCAGGTAGTCACAGATCACAACTGTAGTGGGCGCCGCCGACAGCGTCCGAGGAGCACAATCGAGAGCAGGTTGACGTGGTGTCCGATGGGGTAGGCCCAGCTAGTAACCTGACCGCATCGGGTGAGTAACCCTCTACAGAAGAGTTCTCGGACCGATACCGCCACCGGCCGAGACCTTTACAGACAAGGAAGTCGATTCTCCAGTGTCCACAGATGAGCAGGGTAAGCGGATCAAGACCGACGTCGTTCTGGTCGGTGCCGGAATCATGAGCGCCACCCTCGGTGCGCTGCTCCGTCAGCTCGAGCCGAACTGGTCGATCGACGTCTACGAACGTCTCGACGCCGCAGCGGCCGAGAGCAGCGACGCGTGGAACAACGCGGGCACCGGGCATTCGGCGCTCTGCGAGCTCAATTACACGCCGCAGAACAAGGACGGCAGCGTCGATATCGCCAAGGCGCTCAACGTCAACGAGCAGTTCCAGGTCTCGCGGCAGTTCTGGGCCCACGGCATCGAGACCGGCGTCCTCTCCGACGCCAAGAACTTCATCAATCCGATCCCGCACGTGAGCTTCGTGCACGGCGAGGACAACGTGAAGTACCTGCGGGCGCGCTACGAGGCGCTCGTCGGCAACCCCTTGTTCGCCGGCATGGAGTACATCGATTCCAAGGACGAGTTCACCGCGCGACTGCCGCTGATGGCTCGTGGCCGTGACTTCTCCGATCCGGTCGCGCTCAACTGGAGTCAGGAAGGCACCGACGTCGACTTCGGTGCACTCACCAAGCAGCTGCTGAACTACCTGTCCGCGGCGGGTGGCACCGTGCACTTCGGGCACGATGTGCGCAACATCACCAAGCAGTCCGACGGCACGTGGGACGTCAAGGTGGCGAACCAGCGCACCGGTGCCAAGAAGACCGTCAACGCCAAGTTCGTGTTCGTCGGGGCGGGCGGCGGCGCGCTGCACCTGCTGCAGAAGTCGGGCATCGCCGAGATCAAGGGCTTCGGCGGATTCCCCGTCAGCGGCGAATGGCTGCGATGCACCAATCCCGAACTGATCGAGCAGCACTCGGCCAAGGTGTACGGAAAGGCCTCGGTGGGAGCACCGCCGATGTCGGTGCCGCACCTCGACACGCGCGTCATCAACGGCCAGCAGGGATTGTTGTTCGGACCGTACGCGGGATGGTCACCGAAGTTCCTCAAGCAGGGCAAGATCACCGATCTGCCCGGCTCGGTCAAGCCGGGCAACCTGATGTCGATGCTCGGCGTCGGCGTGACCGAGCTCGGGCTCGTGAAGTACCTGGTGAGCGAGTTGGCTCAGTCGCAGGCCGATCGGGTCGAGACTCTGCGGGAGTTCGCGCCGACCGTCGTCGCCAAGGACTGGGAGCTGGTCACGGCCGGTCAGCGTGTGCAGGTGATCCGGAAGAAGGGACGCGGTGGCGTTCTCGAGTTCGGTACCGCTGTGGTCAACGCTGCCGACGGCAGCATCGCGGGCCTGCTCGGTGCCTCTCCCGGCGCATCGACAGCCGTACCGGCCATGCTGGACGTGCTGCAGCGGTGCTTCGGAGACAAGTACGACGCGTGGCAGCCCAAGCTCAAGGAAATGGTCCCGTCCCTGGGGGTCAAACTGGCTCAGAACAGCTCGCTGTTCGACGAGGTCTGGGCCTGGACCTCGAAGACGCTGGAGCTGGAAAGTTCGCGTGAGCTCGCACAGCACACGGGTGTGTGATAGCAAAAGGTATGAATACGCAAGCAGCAGCTCTCAAACGATCGTGGGCACTAGACCTGTCCAACAGCACGTTGTACGACCTGTTGAAGCTGCGTGTCGAGGTGTTCGTGGTCGAGCAGGCCTGCGCCTATCCGGAGTTGGACGGACGCGACCTGCTGACCGAGACGCGGCACTTCTGGCTCGAACGAGACGGTGAAGTGGTGTGCACTCTGCGTCTGCTCGAAGAGCACGACGACGGCGAGAAGGCGTTCCGTATCGGCCGCCTGTGCACCCAGCGTTCGGCCAGGGGACAGGGACACACCACGCGAATTCTGCGGGCCGCCCTGGCCGAGGTCGGTTCGGCACCGTGCCGGATCAACGCGCAGAGCTACCTCGTCGACATGTACGCCAAGCACGGCTTCCTGCCCGACGGCGAGGAAGTACTCGAGGACGGTATTCCGCACACTCCGATGCGTCGCGGTGGCGGCACCGCCTGGAGCGAGGCGTAACAGCCCGTTCGGATCCGAAGCTACGAATGCCACACACGTCCAGGCGTGTGTGGCATTCGTTCGTTCGGCGGTAGTGTTCCGTTCGAAGTCGAGTGCGGAGAAGTCCTGTGAGAATCAGGCGCGGTCCCGCCACTGTGATCAGGAGTGTTCTCCTGTCAGCCAGATCGCCGCCCGGCTTCGTGTAGTCCACCGAACGCTCGGCGCGGAACTCCGAGCACGAAGGGAATTGGTTGTGCAGCGAGAGAGCAGTGTCCCCGAACCGGGGTATCCGTTCAGTGCGATCGTCGGTCAGGATCAGCTGCGGTTGTCGTTGATCCTGTGCGCGGTGCACCCCGGTATCGGCGGTGTGCTGGTGCGCGGCGAGAAGGGGACCGCGAAATCGACGGTGGTTCGGGCGCTCGCAACTCTGCTGCCTGCCGTCGAGGACGAGGACGGTGCCCGCCCGGCCAAGCTGGTCGAGCTTCCGGTGGGAGCGACCGAGGACCGCGTGGTGGGGTCCATCGACCTCGAGAAGGTACTGCGTGACGGGGAACGAGCATTCCAACCCGGCCTGCTCGCAGCGGCACACCGCGGCGTTCTCTACGTCGACGAAGTGAACCTGTTGCACGACCACCTCGTGGACGTCCTGCTCGACGCGGCGGCGATGGGTCGCGTACACGTCGAACGAGACGGCGTATCGCATTCTCACCCAGCACAATTCGTCCTCGTGGGCACGATGAATCCCGAGGAGGGAGAGCTCCGGCCACAGTTGCTCGACCGATTCGGTCTGGCGGTCGAGGTCACCGCGTCGCGTGATGTGGACGTGCGCATGAACGTCGTGCGCAGGCGAATGAACTACGAGCGTGATCCCCACGCGTTCGCGGCAGCGTACGTCGACGAAGATGCCGCCGTTGCAGCGCAGATCGTGGCTGCACGCACGATCCTCGATGATGTGGTGTTGAGCGACAAGGAACTTCGGCGCATCGCCGCGCTGTGCGCATCGTTCGACGTCGACGGTATGCGCGCAGACCTGGTGGTCGCGCGTACGGCCTCGGCCCACGCCGCGTGGCGAGGCGCGAGCGAGGTGACCGAGGAGGACGTGCGCGTCGCGGCCGAATTGGCGCTACCGCACAGGCGTCGACGCGACCCCTTCGACGAGCCGGGTATAGACGACAAGCAGCTCGACGACGCCATGCGCGACGCCGCCGAACAGGCCGGGCAGCAACCCGATCCCGAGCCGGAGCCGGATCCCGACGGTGATGGAGGAGCACCGAAGCCCGACGCGGCCGAAACTCCCGACGCGCCGTCGAGTACGGAATCCGACACGCCGCAGGAACCGGCCGACAGCCAGGAAAAGGCCCCGACCGGTGCGGGCAGCGATCGGCAGGCGGGAACACCGGGCGCGCAGTTCAAGGCGCGGCTCATCGAGCTTCCCGGGGTCGGTGAAGGTGCTCCGGGTAGGCGCTCGCGGTCGAGGTCCTCGTACGGACGGTCGGTTCGTCCCACCGTCGAACCGGGCCGGGGTCTGCATCTGATCGGTACGTTGTTCGCGGCAGCCGAGCAGCAGGTGGTGCGTGGGCGCACGTCCGGGCGGCTGCGACTGGCGCCCGAGGACCTGCGCGGAGCCGTCAAGGAGGGGCGCGAGGGCAACCTCATCGTCTTCGTCGTCGACGCGTCGGGATCCATGGCTGCGCGAGACCGACTGTCGGCGGTGACGGGTGCGGTGCTCTCACTGCTCCGTGACGCCTATCAACGGCGCGACAAGGTCGCGGTCATCACCGTGCGCGGCACCGAGGCCGAGACGGTACTGCCGCCGACGTCCTCGGTCGATGTCGCTGTGACGCGGCTGCGAAAGATGAAGACCGGGGGCAAGTCTCCGTTGGCGCAGGGATTCCTGACAGCGCGGGAGTTGGTGCTGCGCGAGAAGGTTCGAGAGCCGCTGCGGCGCGCGTTGGTGGTCGCTCTGACGGATGGGCGTGCCACGGGCGGCACCGATCCCGTCGGTCGGGCGCGAATCGCCGCCGGCCGCATCGCTGCGGACAAGATCGCGTCGGTCGTCGTCGACTGCGAGTCGGGCATGGTGCGCCTGGGATTGGCCGCGGACTTCGCCGGCTGTCTCGGAGGCGGATACGTGGCGCTCGCGGACCTGTCGGCCGAGCAGGTCACCGCCGTCGTTCGCGCAGCGGCGTAGGGGGACACGCGATGCCACAGGGAGTACCTGCTCCGGGAACCGTTCCGGAGGACGGCCTCACGACTCGTCAGCGCCGCAATCTGCCGGTGCTCGCCGTCCACACCGGTCCCGGCAAAGGGAAGTCGACCGCTGCGTTCGGAATGGCGTTGCGAGCCTGGAACCAGGGTTTCGACGTCGGCGTGTTCCAGTTCGTCAAGAGTGCGAAGTGGAAGGTGGGCGAGGAAGCGGCATTTCGTGCTCTGGGCGACGCGCACGAGAGCACCGGAATCGGCGGCGCTGTGGAATGGCACAAGATGGGCGAGGGGTGGTCGTGGACTCGCAAGAAGGGCAGCGAGGTCGACCACGCCGACGCCGCGGCCGAAGGCTGGCGTGAGATCGCACGGCGCATCGAGCAGCAATCCCATCGCTTCTACGTGTTGGACGAATTCACCTATCCACTCAAGTGGGGCTGGGTCGACGTCGCGGAGGTGGTCGAGGTGCTGACACATCGGCCGGGCAACCAACACGTCGTCATCACCGGCCGCGACGCTCCGCCGGAGTTGATTGCGGCCGCCGACCTCGTCACCGAGATGACCAAGGTGAAGCACCCGATGGATGCGGGTCGCAAAGGGCAGCGGGGCATCGAATGGTGAACCGGTCGTGTCCGGCCGTGGTGATCGCGGCACCCGCGTCGGGCAGCGGAAAGACGACGGTCGCCACCGGACTGATGGGTGCCCTGCGCGGTGCCGGCCGTCGGGTCGCTCCGTTCAAGGTCGGCCCGGACTACATCGATCCCGGTTACCACTCGCTCGCCGCGGGCCTGCCCGGTCGAAATCTCGACGCAGTCATGGTCGGTGCCGACCGCATCGGCCCACTGTTTCTACACGGCAGCAGCGGCTGCGACATCGCGGTGGTCGAAGGCGTCATGGGCCTGTTCGACGGCAAGATCGACATGACCGGTCCGGGGGAGGCGTCCGCCGAGGGCTCGACCGCGCGAGTGGCGGCCATGCTCGGCGCGCCGGTGGTGCTCGTGGTCGACGCACGCGGGCACAGTCAATCCCTCGCCGCCGTGCTGCACGGATTCTCCACCTACGACTCGAGTGTGCGGATCGGCGGTGTGATTCTCAACCGCGTCGGCAGTGATCGGCACGAACAGGTGCTCCGTCAGGCCTGCGAACGAGTGGGTGTTCCGGTTCTGGGCTCCCTGCCGAGGATGAGTGAATTGGTCGTTCCGTCACGGCATCTGGGGCTGATCACCGCGGTGGAGCACGGCGGTGCCGCTACCGATGCGGTCGACGCGATGAGTGCATTGGTCGCACAGTTCGTGGACATCGAGGCGGTCGAGGCTCTGGCGCGTTCGTCGGTGCCCGTCCCGGCCTGGAACCCTGCGCTCGAGGTCGGACCGTCCGGCGGCGCACCGGTGATCGCTGTCGCCGGCGGCCCGGCGTTCACCTTCGGCTATACCGAGCACGTCGAACTGCTCCGGGCTGCCGGCGCAGATGTTGCGGTCTTCGATCCGCTGCGCGACGGATTACCCTCGGGCACAGCAGGAGTGGTACTTCCCGGCGGGTTCCCGGAAGAACATGCCGCCGCCCTCGCGGCGAACGAAGTTCTACTCGCCGATATCAGGACAGCTGCAGCCCGCGGATTGCCCATACATGCCGAATGCGCCGGGTTGCTCTATCTCGCACGGAGATTGGACGGCCACGCCATGGCCGGGGTAGTCGACGTCGACGCGGAATTCGGGAACACGCTCACCCTCGGATACCGCGATGCCGTCGCCCTCGAATCGTCGACGCTGTTCGACGCGGGTAGCCGCGTCACCGGCCACGAATTCCACCGAACGAAACTGGTGGACGTCCGAGAGAGCGCACCGGCGGCGTGGGGTTGGCACAAGCACGGGGTCGACGGCAGAACCGCCGCACGCGAGGGTTTCGTGCAGGGTGGTGTCCATGCGTCGTATCTGCACACGCACGCGGCGGGAAACCCCGAGTCGATCACTCGATTCGTCTCTGCCGCACACGACTACGCGTGCGTGTGAGGCGCGGCGTCGTCATCGGAATCGGCACCAGAGCAGGGGTCGGACCCGACGAGGTACTGCAGGCGATCACCGAGGTGATCGACGAGAACTGGTCGGTGGTGAGCATCGCATCGATCGACCGAAAAGCAGAACTGGTGGCAGCGATCGCGTCGAGAATGGGTGTTCGAGGAGCGACGTTCTCGGCGGCGGACCTGTCTGCAGTCGTCACCGAATCCGGGTCGGACCGTGTGCGAGACGCAGTCGGTACTGCCAGCGTCGCGGAAGCGTCGGCTCTGTTGGCCGGCTCGGCGCGGCGGCTGCTTGTTCCGAAGGCAGTCGGTGCCACCGTGGTCGTCGCGGTCGCCGCGACGGACGAAGAACCGGCGGATCTGCCGCACTGACTGGCGAAAGCGAGCCGACGAGGGCACTGTGGGTCGAATGAGTTCCGACAGTCTGGTTCTACTCGGCCCGATCGTTCGTTATGTCGGCACCGAGACCGCGACCCTGTGGTTCGAGATGGCGCACCCGTGCACCGTCACCGTTGTCACCGATGTCGGCGTCCGAGCATCGGAACGAACGTGGGGAGTGCACGGTCACCACTTCGCGCTCGTTCCACTCGAGGGCCTGCCCGCCAACGCGCCGGTGAGCTACGAGGTGTTCGTCGACGAGCGCAGGGTGTGGCCGGAGGACGGCAAGCGAGCCAGCATCCACACCGTGGACGCAGCGGGGCCGGTCACGCTCGCGTTCGGGTCGTGTCGGCGCGGCGACGACTACAGCGCGAAGTCTCTGAAGACGATCGGTGCCGATGCACTCGCCGGGCTCGGATCTGCCCTCATCGAGCAGGATCCGGGCCAGTGGCCCCAGGCCCTGTTGCTTCTGGGTGACCAGGTGTACGCCGACGACCCGTCGCCCGAGATCGTCGAACGACTGCAGGCGCGGCGGGAGTCGGGAGAGGGACCGACCAGTGCCATCGGCACCGACGCGGAGAACGAGATCTGCGACTTCGAGGAGTACTCGTGGCTTTATCGGGAATCGTGGGGACTCGAGCCGGTGCGGACGCTGTTGGCGAGCATCCCGTCGTGCATGATTCTCGACGATCACGATCTGCGCGACGACTGGAATTCGTCGGCCTCCTGGCGTCGTGACATCGAGACCCGGCCGTGGTGGAACGACCGCGTGATCGGGGCGTACTCGTCGTACTGGGTGTATCAACATCTGGGCAATCTCTCGCCGAAAGAACTGGCGGGGGACGAGATGTACGCCGCCGTTCGCTCCGCCGAGACCGATGCGGATCGCGAGAAACTGTTGGCCGACTTCGCGTTACGTGTCGATCGAGCCCCCGAGACCGGCCGGTGGAGCTTCTATCGAGATTTCGGCGACACCCGTCTGATCATGATCGACTCACGCTGCTCACGAAATCTCGACCCCGACAACCGCGAAATGGTCGACGAGAAGGAATGGGCGTGGGTCCGCGAGCGCGCACTCGAGACGACGCCCCGACACCTGCTGTTCGGATCGTCACTGCCGTACCTGATGCTGCCGGCACTGCATCATCTAGAACAGTGGAACGAGGCTGTGGCACAGGGGAGTTGGGGGCCGAGGTCGGCCAAGGTGGCCGAAAAGATGCGAATCGGACTCGACCTCGAGCACTGGGCCGCATTCACCAACTCGTTCAACGACATGGCAGCCCTGACGCGTGAGCTCTCGCGCGGTGACGACAAGCCCGCGTCGATCATGTGGCTCTCGGGAGACGTGCACTGCTCGTACGTCGCGAACGCCGACTTCGGTGTCGGCGGGCGCGACGTGCCTGCGACGTATCAGCTGACCATGTCCCCGTTCCGCAATCCGCTGAATCTGCCGATCCGCGCGGTCAACAAACTGGCCGTCAAACGCCCGGCGGCGAGGATCCTGTCGAAGCTCGCGCGGGCCGCCCACGTGGGCCCGTCGGGTGTCGAGTGGCAGGCCGAGGCGGGCCCGTGGTTCGACAACGGGGTCATGCTGCTGACCCTGCACGGCGACTCGGCGCGACTGCAGGTCCACCATGCCCACGTCGACGACGCCGGGAAGCAGGTCCTGACACGAACGTCCAGCCTGGCGCTCGCCTAGAGCAGGCATCCCCGCCATGCTCGGGTGAAAACGATTGGCCATCGAGGGGCTTATGAGGTTGGCTGGTTCGTTGTGGCCCATCTCGAACTCAACGACATCGTGTACTTCCTGCCCGACGGACGGCAGCTGCTCAACGGAGTCGGCTTCCGGGTGGGCGATGGTGCCAAGACCGCACTGATCGGGCCCAACGGAACCGGTAAGACGACGTTGACGCGCATCGTTGCGGGCGACGAGGCTCCCGACGAGGGCGCGGTGTCGAGCTCCGGTTCGCTCGGGGTGATGCGGCAGTTCGTCGGGCAATTGCGAGACGACTCGACGGTGCGTGATCTGTTGCTGTCGGTCGCGTCCCCAGCCGTGCGGTCCGCAGCTGCTGCGCTCGACGCCGCCGAGAACACGATGATCGAGGTCGACGACGAGAAGACCCAGATGAAGTACGCGCAGGCCCTGTCCGATTGGGGCGACGTGGGCGGCTACGACCTGGAACCGTTCTGGGACAAGGTGACCACGGCTGCGCTCGGTATGCCGTTCGATCGCGCGAAGTGGCGCGCGGCTTCGACGCTCAGTGGCGGTGAGCAGAAGCGGCTCGTGCTCGAGTCGTTGTTCGCCGGCACCGACGATCTGCTGCTGCTCGACGAGCCGGACAACTACCTCGACGTGCCCGGCAAACGTTGGCTCGAAGCGACCATTCGCGACTCCGACAAATCCGTCCTGTTCATCAGCCACGACCGGGAGCTCATCGCCAACGCTGCCAACCGGATCGTGACCCTCGAGCCGGGGGTGAGCGGGGCCACCGCGTGGGTGCACGGCGGTGGGTTCGCGACGTATCACGCAGCGCGGGAAGACCGGAACGCGCGACTCGACGAACTGCGCAGGCGGTGGGACGAGGAATTGGTCAAACTGCGCGCGCTGGTGTTGCGTCTGCGCGAGAAGGCGAAGTTCAACGACGGCGTCGCCGCCCGCTACCACGCATCGCAGACGCGACTGGCCAAATTCGAGGAGGCCGGACCGCCCGAGGCCGTGCCGCTCAAGCAGCACGTCACCGTCCGGTTGCGTGGTGGTCGAACGGCCAAGCGTGCTCTCGTGTGCACGGCCCTGGAACTGACCGGCCTGATGAAACCGTTCGACACCGAGATCTGGTACGGCGATCGCGTGGCGGTATTGGGTTCCAACGGCTCGGGCAAATCGCACTTCCTGCGTCTGCTCGCCAACGGCGGCACCGATCCCGAGAAGGAGCACGAGCCGGTCCAGGAACTCGCACTCGCGCCCGTTCCGCACACCGGGACAGCGGTACTCGGGGCCCGGGTGCGGCCCGGTCTGTTCGCGCAGACGCACACGCGTCCGGATCTTGCCGGCAACACGCTGCTCGAGATCCTTCACATGGGCAACGAGCACCGGGACGGCATGGGCCGTGAGGCCGCCGGCCGCGCGTTGGACCGATACGGTCTGGCCCGCGCGGCCGAACAGTCCTACGACAATCTGTCGGGCGGGCAGCAGGCACGTGTGCAAATTCTTCTGCTCGAGCTCTCCGGTGCCACGCTGCTGCTGCTCGACGAGCCGACCGACAACCTCGACCTGATGTCGGCCGATGCGCTCGAAGACGCCATCGCGGCATTCGAGGGCACCGTGATCGCGGTGACACACGACCGGTGGTTCGCCCGCAGTTTCGATCGATTCCTGGTGTTCGGTGCCACCGGGCAGGTTTACGAAGCAGCCGAGCCCGTATGGGACGAGAAGCGAGTCCAGCGCGCGCGGTAGCGTTTCCTCTCGTGAACGCGACTGACTCTCCCTATCTGGTCGGCCTGAATCTCGAAGGGCGGCGCGTCGTCGTGGTCGGTGGCGGCACCGTCGCACAGCGTCGACTACCGCTGTTGATCTCGTCCGGAGCAGTGGTCCACGTGGTCACCCGCGAGGCCACTCCGGCCGTGGAGGCAATGGCGACAGCAGGGCAGGTGACGCTCGAACTGCGCGATTACCGCCACGGCGATCTGGCCGACGCCTGGTACGCCATCGCCTGCACCGACGAGGCCGAGACCAATATCGCCATTGTCGCGGAAGCGACCGCGTCCAAGATTTTCTGTGTCCGTGCCGACATCGCCAAGGACGGCACAGCCGTCACTCCGGCGTCGGCCGAATGGGACGGCCTCACGCTGGGAGTGCTGGCAGGCGGCGAACATCGCCGATCGGCCGCCGTGCGCAATGCCGTCGTCGAAGCGCTGCAGTCCGGCGTCGTGGCCGACTCGGCGCACGCGCCGCTGACCGGTGTCGCGCTCGTGGGCGGCGGCCCGGGCGACCCGGATCTGATCACCGTCCGCGGCCGCAGACTGCTGGCATACGCGGACGTCGTGGTGGCCGATCGGCTGGCTCCACCCGAGTTGCTCGCCGAACTCGGACCACACGTCGAGGTCATCGACGCTTCGAAGATTCCGTACGGCCGGGCAATGGCGCAGGAAGCCATCAACCAGGCGCTGATCGACGGTGCCAAGGCCGGCAAGTTCGTGGTTCGGCTCAAGGGCGGTGACCCGTACGTCTTCGGTCGCGGTTACGAGGAGCTCGAAGCGCTGGCCGCCGAGGGCATTTCGGTCACGGTGGTACCGGGCATCACCAGCGCGATCTCGGTTCCGTCCTCGGCCGGAATCCCGGTGACGCATCGCGCCGTCACCCACGAATTCGTCGTCGTGAGCGGTCACGTGGCCCCCGATCATCCCGATTCTCTGGTCGACTGGGACGCGCTGGCCAAGCTCAAGGGCACAATCGTGTTGCTGATGGCCGTCGAGCGCATCGGGCTGTTCGCCGATGTACTCGTGGCGGGCGGCCGCCCGTCGGACACCCCCGTCATCGTCGTTCAGGAGGGCACCATGCGCACCCAACGTGAAGTTCGGGCCACGCTGAGCACCGTCGCCGACGCGGTCCGCGAGGCCGAAATCAGGCCGCCGGCGATCGTCGTCATCGGCACTGTGGCCGGGTTCTCTGTACACGCCGGTAACGTGAACGCTCGTGCCTGAGTCATCGATGTCCAACACCTCCGCCACCGAGATCAAGTACCCGGTGACGACTCGAGCGTTCGGGATGGCAATCATCGTCCTGAGCGGGCTGCAACTGATGGTGGTTCTCGACGGCACCGTCGCCAACCTGGCCTTGGCTCCGCTGCAGGCCGATCTGGGTCTGTCCGACGCCGGGCGCAACTGGGTGTTGACCTCCTACGCGTTGGCCTTCGGTGGGTTGATGTTGCTCGGCGGCAGGCTCGGCGACGCCTTCGGGCGAAAGAAGATGTTCCTCGCCGGCGTCGTCCTGTTCACGATCGCCTCGTTGCTGTGCGGACTGGCAGTCAACGAAGCCACGCTCGTTGCGGCGAGGGCACTGCAGGGGGTCGGTGCCGCGGTGGCGTCGCCCACGGCCTTCGCGCTGGTGGCCACGACGTTCGCTCCGGGCCCGGTGCGTAATCAGGCCATCGCCATCTACGCCGCCATGACCGGTGTCGGGTCCATTGCCGGGCTCATCATCGGCGGCGCTCTGACCGAGGTGTCGTGGCGCTGGATCTTCCTGATCAACGTACCGATCGGCATCGTCATCGTCGTGCTCGCCGTCGTGTCGCTGCAGGAGACCGTCGGGGCGAAGCTCGCCCTGGACGTGCCGGGTGCGATCCTGGCGACCCTGGGCTGCACGGGTGTGGTCCTCGCGCTGAGCGAGGGTACCGAGCTGGGCTGGTCGAGCCCGATCGTCATCGTGTCGTTGATCGCCGGACTGCTGTTCCTCGGATTGTTCCTGTTGGTCGAGCGACGGGCCGAGAACCCACTGCTGCCGTTCTCGTTGTTCGTCAGTCGCGATCGAGTGGCGACCTTCGTTGCGATCTTCTTCGCCGGCGGGGTCATGTTCTGTCTCGCGGCGTATGTGGCGTTGTTCGTGCAGGACATTCTGGGCTACAGCCCGCTGCATGCCGGCCTGGCGTTCGTGCCGTTCGCCTTCGGTCTCGGTGCCGCAGCGTTCCTCGCGTCGCAGCTGGTGACTCGGATCGCTCCGCGCTGGCTGATTCTCTGTGGTGCGGTCATCATGGTCGGCTGGCTGCTGGTGTCTGTGACGACGATGGACGCGGATTCGGCGTACTTCCCAGGGTTGTTCTTCCCGGTGATCGGGATCGGCTTCGGCGTCGGTCTGACGGTCGTTCCGCTGCCGCTGTGCGCCATCGCGGGCGTGAGCCCCACCGAAATCGGTCCGCTGACGGCAATCTCACTGGTCGCCCAGACCCTCGGCGGTCCTCTGGCGCTGGCCGTCATCGGGGCACTGGTCACGTCGCGAACACTGTCCCTCGGCGGCATATCCGGGCCGGCGACTCTGATGAACGACAGTCAGCTCGACGCACTGAGCTCCGGATACATGTTCGCGCTGTTCTGTTGCGCGGTCTGCGCCGTGATCGCCGGCGTCGCCGCACTGTTCATCCGATTCACCCCGCAACAGGTGGCCCAGGCGCAGGCCGCGCAGGAAGACGCCCAGAAGGGCTGACGAGCGGGTCCGATCAGACGCCCAGTACGGCTTTGGCGATGAGGAAGTAGACGATCAGGCCGGTCGCATCGCAGAAGGTCGAGATGAAGGGCGTCGAGAACACCGCGGGGTCGACGCCGATCTTCTTGGCGATCAGCGGCATCGCACCGCCGACCGTCGCGGCGAGCGTGCATATAGACAGCAGCGTCGTGCCGATGACCAGGCCCAGGTGCCAGTCGTAGACGAGTCCGGCGATGACGAACCCCAACGTTCCGAGCATCGCTCCCATCGTCGCGCCGACGCGGACCTCGCGGAACAGCACAGCAGCGATGTCGCGCGGGCGGACGTCACCCAGGGCGAGCGCGCGGGTCACCGTGGTCGCGGCCTGCGAACCGGTGTTCCCGCCCGTGCCGGTGAGCAGGGGAATGAACAGCGCGAGGGTCACCACCGCGGCCAGTGCATGCTCGAAGATCTCGAGCACCTGCACGGTGAGGATGGCCGACAACGCCAACACGAGCAGCCAGACCACGCGCGAACGAACGATGGACAGGACCGGCGTCGACAGGTACGGCCGACGCAGCGGTTCTGCACCGCCCGCCCTGGCGGCGTCCTCGTCCTCGGCCTCCTCGAGAATGCGAGACGACTGCTCGAGGGTGAGGATGCCGATCAGGCGCTGTTCGGAATCGACCACCACCACCGCCGGACTGCGATGCTCGAAACACAGACGTGCCGCGACCTCCGCCGACGAGTCCGCCCGCACCACCGGATGCGACGAATGGAGCTCTCCCACCGGCGTGGTCGATTCCGCCGTCGCGAGATCGGCGAGCGTCACCACACCGAGCAACGTACGACGGTCGTCGGTGATGGGCAGCAGGTACACCGATTCTGCGTCGGGACCGGTCCGTCGCACCGCGTCGAGAGCCTCGGCTGCCGTGGTGTCGCTGCGTAGGCGCACGTACTCCGGGCTCATTCGACGGCCTACCGAACCGCGGTCGTAGCCCAGCATCGGTGCGGTGAGCGCCCGTTGGGCGGGCGACAGGCCGAGCATCATGCGATGCGCGATGTTGGAGGGCAGCTCGTCGAGCAGTTCCACTCGGTCGTCGGGATCGAGGTTCTCGAACAGGGCGATGACGTCGTCGCTACGCAAACTCTCGAACAGCTCGCTGCGAATGGTCGCGTCGAAGCGCTCGAACACGACGACGGCCTCGTCCTTGGGCAACAGCCGAAAGAGAACCGCCCGCTGCGCCGAGTCGACCCGTTCGAGCATTCTGACCGCGTTCGTCGTGGACAGACCCGCCATCAGGGTCGACAACGCGGCCACGTCGCGCTCGGCCAGTAGTTCCGATGTCCTGGTCACGATGTCGTCGAGAGTCTCGGGCACCGGTCCATTTTGCCTTGCCGGCGGTCATCGACCGACAGCGGTCGCTACTCCGGAACGACGTCCCAGTGCTCGACGATGGCGCCGTCGAACCGGAAGATGTCTCCCGCGACGAAGGGGTCGGATTCTGCTGCGCCCGGCGCTTTCGCGAACGTCCACACCAGATCGCCGTCGGCCAGCGAGACGACCGATTCCGAGGCAGGGAACTGCGCGCCGCCGGCGAAGAACTGTTGCAGTGCCGCGGTGCCGTTGCCCGCAATCGGATTGTGTTGCAGGTAGGACGGGGCGAAGTCGGTCGCGAGCACGGACGCGTCGTGTTCGCGGAAGAGCGCGTCGTAGGTAGCCGTCACCGATATGCGTCGGCGCTCTTCCTCGTCCTCGGTCGGCTCGGTGGGCGCGGTCGGGTAGCGGTAGAGGTCACTGAACATGGTGTTGCCGCTCATCGACGTGGCCGGCACGGATTGCGTCATGGCCCAGTGCTCGGTGACCTTGCCGCCGTCGAAGGCGAAGAGGTCGATGTTCGCCTCACCGGTGGTCTCGGATGCCGGATCAGCGGTGGCCTGCCAGTGCACTGCCACCCATCTGCCATCGGCCGCGACACGCTTGACGACGGCTCGTGCACCGGGAATCCGTGTCCGGGTGGCCTCGAATCGGGCGACGATCGCGTCGGGCCCCACCACTGGTCCAGATCGATCGACGGCGTTCTCCGCCACGACCGACGCGGCGGCGGCGGGTTCTTCGGCCGTGAACGCAGATTCGAAGAGCGTCAGCGCTGCTTCTTCGTTGCGTGATTCGGTGACGCTGTCGGAGCGGTCGTCGGGTGACTGCGCGGAGACGGAGACGTCGTTCGGCTCCGGGGTGGAGGGCGACGTACCGCACGCCGTGATGGCGGACAGTGCGACCAGAACGGGCACGGTGAGTCGAGCAGCTGCGCGTGTTCGGTTCATGTCTGCTCAACTGACTTGAAGCTACAACAGTTCCCGAATCGGACAACGAACCTCGTGGACTGTTTCAGCGGGACAGATCGGCTCGGTCGGCCGCGGCTCGTCCCGAGTCCCATCCTTCGGCATCGAGGCGCGGGCCGCGCATCGGCTTGGCGGTGGGAAAGAGGCGGTCGAACTCCGCTTCCACGGCAACGGTCTGTGCCGCGAGAATCGGCAGCAGGTCGCCCGATTCCTGTCTCGCCTCGTCGAGGGCATGCGCGTCGGCATCGGTGAGACGATCTCCGATGCGGATGGCGTATGCGTAGAGGAACGCCTTGCCGAATGCGGCCGAGCCGGCCTTCTTTCGCTTCTTGGCTTCCGGGGAGTGGCCGAGAGCTCGGGTTGCCTGCACCAGCAGTGAGGTGAAGACGAGCTCGGCCTGTTCCACGTCCACCGGCGCGCCCACCAGCGTCGCAACGGCGTACTCCGCGTCCCAGATCGTCTTGACCCGGTTGGCAGTACCGGCGACGTGCAAGAGCTGGGCTTTGGCGGGTGCGTGCGGACCGTCGATGTGCACCCGTCGACCGCGAACGTCGAGATGACCCTCGGCCAACAGCAGCGTGTCGATCGAGTATCGCGTCATCAACTCCTGCGCCTTGGCGGTCAGCGTCTCGGCTTCCTCCGCGAAATCGGTGGCATCGGCCTTGGCCAGCAGACCGCGAATCTTGGCCAGCATCTTGCTGTTCGGTGAATCCGAGCCGGTGGTCGTCGGCACCGACGAGCGTGTGCGGGGCCATTGCGAGGGCTTGGCACCCAGTTGCGGCCAACGGGGGAGGGTTTGCCACTGGCCGAGCAGAGTGAGCACGTCGAGCCACTGATCGCTGGCGGCGATGTAGTCGGACTTGCCGGACGCCACGAGGTACGCCGTGAGGAAGTCGGGAGTGGCGTCGACTCGGGCTGCGACCGTCGGGAACTGTTCGCAGATCGCCGACATCTGATCTACCCAATCGTGCGGGGCGCGGGAGTCCGCTTCGATGAGATCGGCATGGTGCAGCAGTGCCGCGGCAGCGAGATTCGTCACGGCCACCGTGTGCTGACGCCGGACCACATGCATCAGATCCAGTGGTTGCCAGCCGTTTTCGTACAGTGTGCCGATCATGTTGGTCAGTGCCAGCGTGCCGAGTTCGTTCGCGTGCATCGAGACCAGACGGTCGGCGATGTCGTCGGCGATGCGTTGACTCTTGTTCTTGCCGACCGACGCCTCGGCTCCCTGTCTGAGCAGTTCCGGAACGGCGCTCATTCGGTGAGCACGATCAGTTCGGTGTCCGACGCCACTTCGACTCGAAGACCCGCCTTCGACGCCACGCGCGCAACAGCTTTCACATCTTTGGGCTCGGCCGTGGTCAGGGTCAGCGCGCGGGCGAGCAATCCCTTGTGATGCTTGTTGAAGTGGCTCACCACCGACCGACTGCCGTCGGGCTTCTCGGTGAGCACCGTTGCCGTGATCGCCCCGGGGATGGGCCCGAGCTGTTGATAGGTGCCGGACCGGAGGTCGACGACGATTCCCTCGGCCTCGGTGAGAAGGGCCTCGGACAGTCGAGGCTTCCAGTGCGCTCGCAACGTCCCGAAGTTCGGAATGGACGACCCGCCGGAGAGTCGATAGGACGGAATCGGGTCGGACGCGCGAACGGCCCCGAACAGTGCCGACCCGATCCACAGCCTGGCATCCGCACGCGCGCGTCCGGCACGGGTGAAGGTCGACGCCCCGAGAGCGTCGTACAACACTCCTGTGTACCGGCGCAGGGCGGGAGTGGTGGGCGAGGCGAACAGGCGAGCGTTCCGTTCGATCTCGTCCACCTGGGTCGGACCGAGACCGAGAGCGGTGATGGACGCGTCGACGTCGTCGGAGAGCCGGACCAGGGCGTCGGCAAGCGTTCGGCGGAGCGGAAGCAGGGACGGCAACGACAACCGGTCCAGATCGAGAGGTGCTCCGGAACCGCCGTCGGACTTCGTCTCGGAGGGAGGCAGCAGAATCAGCACGGGGGTCAAGGCTACTCACTTCGCGGCCGCCTATCCGCAGGCGCTGCACCACCGACTAGTCTGACAACCCGTGATCACCCGTCTTTCGCAGCTGTTCCTTCGTACCCTTCGTGACGACCCGGCCGACGCCGAGGTCGACAGCCACAAGCTGTTGGTTCGCGCCGGCTACGTTCGTCGTATCGCGCCGGGCGTCTATTCGTGGCTGCCGCTGGGTCTCCGAGTGCTGCGACAGGTCGAACGCGTCGTGCGCGAGGAAATGAACGCCATCGGGGCGCAGGAAATTTCGCTGCCCGCCCTGCTGCCGCGTGAGCCGTACGAGACGACGAACCGGTGGACCGAATACGGGGACGCATTGTTCCGGTTGCAGGATCGCAAGGGCAACGACATGCTGCTCGGTCCGACCCACGAAGAGTTGTTCGCGTTGACGGTCAAGGCCGAATACAACTCCTACAAGGACCTGCCGGTCACGCTGTACCAGATTCAGACCAAGTATCGCGACGAAGAGCGTCCTCGCGCCGGCATTCTGCGCGGACGCGAGTTCGTCATGAAGGATTCCTACTCCTTCGACATGGACGAGGACGGACTGAAGCGGTCCTACGCCGCACACCGCGACGCCTACCAGCGCATCTTCGCCAGGCTCGGGGTCAGCTACGTCATCGTCGCCGCGACGTCCGGCGCGATGGGCGGAAGTGCGTCCGAGGAATTCCTGGCCGAGAGCGACATCGGCGAGGACACCTACGTTCGGTGCATCGAATCGGGATACGCGGCCAACGTCGAGGCCGTCACTACCCCGGCACCGGACCCCATCGCCATCGAGGGGCAGCCTGCCGCGGTCGACTACGAGACGGGCAACACTCCCACCATCGCGACGCTGGTCGAGTGGGCGAACGGCGCAGATCTGGGTCGTGCCGTCACCGGTGCCGACACGCTCAAGAACATCCTGCTCAAGGTGCGGTCCGCCGGTGGCGAGTGGGAGCTGCTGGCCATCGGCCTGCCCGGTGACCGTGAGGTGGACGAGAAGCGTCTCGAAGCATCGCTAGAGCCTGCCGAATTCGCATTGCTGACCGACGCGGACTTTGCTGCTCACCCGTTCCTGATCAAGGGATACATCGGGCCACGTGCGCTGCAGGCCAACGGAGTTCGCTACCTCGTCGACCCCCGGGTGGTGAACGGAACATCGTGGATCACCGGTGCCGATGTGCAGGGCAAGCACGTGGTGAACCTCGTGGCCGGCCGCGACTTCGTTCCCGACGGCACCATCGAGGCCGCCGAGGTGCGTGACGGGGACATGTCACCCGACGGACAGGGGCCGCTGGTCAGCGCTCGCGGAATCGAGATCGGGCACATCTTCCAGTTGGGCTACAAGTACACCGATGCATTCTCGGTCGACGTACTCGGCGAGACCGGCAAGCCCGTGCGACTCGTACAGGGTTCCTACGGCGTCGGTGTCTCCCGTCTGGTGGCCGTCATCGCCGAGCAGATGCACGACGACAAGGGCCTTCGGTGGCCGTCGGAAGTAGCACCCGCCGACGTACATCTGGTGATCGCGAACAAGGACGAGGACGCGCGCGCCGGCGCAGAATCCATTGCGACGCAACTCGATTCGCAGGGCATCGAGGTTCTATTCGACGACCGTAAGGCCTCGCCCGGCGTGAAGTTCAAGGACTCCGAACTGATCGGCGTTCCGCTCGTCGTCGTCCTCGGCCGCGGTTGGGCCGATGGCAAGGTCGAAATCCGGGATCGATTCTCGGGTGAGAGCCGTGAACTCGACATCGATTCCGCGGTCGACGAGATCGTCGCCGCGGTGCGCGCCACCACGTAACAGCCCGTCCCGATCTCTCCACGCTCGATCTCCCCACGCGCCGGTCTACTCGCTGGTAGCTTCGGGTCACACGACTAGGAGAGGTCACACCGTGGCTCAGTTTGCGCTGTTCGATCCGACAACTTTCGATCCCGCCGAGCTCGACGAGGAGTCTCGTCGTCAGCTCCGCGCACTGATCGATTGGTTCGAGGATCGAGGTAAGGCCAGGCTGCTCGCCGACGATCTCGAGGGAGTCTGGCCCGCCGACTTCCTCGAGTTCGTCGCAGCCCAGAAACTGTTCGCCACGTTCTCGACGCCGGCCGAGTATGCGAACGGGTTGCCCAACGCTCGTTGGGACGCTGCCCGCAACGCTGCTCTGAGCGAAATTCTCGGGTTCTACGGCTTGGCCTACTGGTACACCTGGCAGGTCACGGTGCTCGGCCTCGGCCCGATCTGGATGAGCGACAACGACGACGCCAAGCGCAGGGCCGCGCGAGAGCTCGACCGCGGCGGCGTCATGGCATTCGGATTGTCCGAGCGCGCGCACGGTGCCGACGTCTACTCCACCGACATGCTGTTGACGCCCGCCGTCGAGGGTTCCGACACCGTCGAATTCACGGCATCGGGGGAGAAGTACTACATCGGTAACGGCAACGTGGCGGGCATGGTGTCGGTGTTCGGTAGACGCACCGACATCGACGGGCCGGAGTCGTACGTCTTCTTCGTCGCCGACAGCTCGCATCCCGCGTATCGGTTGCGCGAGAGCGTCGTTCACGGCCAGATGTACGTCAGCACCTTCTCGCTCGAGAATTATCCCGTTCGCCGCGAGGACATTCTGCATACCGGACCCGACGCGTTCTCGGCTGCACTGAACACCGTCAACGTCGGCAAGTTCAACCTCTGCACCGGCTCGATCGGCATCTGCGAGCACGCGTTCTACGAGGCGATCACACACGCCAACAATCGGATTCTGTACGGCAACCGTGTCACCGAATTCCCCCATGTGCGCAGTGCATTCGTCGATGCCTACTCGCGGCTGACCGCCATGAAGCTGTTCAGTGCGCGTGCGCTGGACTACTTCCGCGCTGCGGGTCCCGGCGACCGGCGCTACCTGTTGTTCAACCCCATGACCAAGGCCAAGGTGACGTCCGAGGGCGAGACGGTGGTCCGCTTGCTGCACGACGTCATCGCCGCCAAGGGGTACGAGAAGAACACCTACTTCCGTGAAGCCGCGCAACTGATCGGAACACTGCCGAAACTCGAGGGAACGGTGCATGTCAACGTCGCCCTGATGCTCAAGTTCATGCCGGCATACATGTTCTCGCCCACCGATCAGGCGGAGGTCACCAGGTTCACCGACGCCGTCGACGACGGATTCTTCTTCGCCCAAGGCCCCGCTCGCGGCGCGAGTTCGGTTCGGTTCCACGATTGGAACCCGGTGTATCGCAAGCATTCCGGTGTTCCCAACGTGGGTCGTTTCTACGAGCAGGCCCAGGCGTTCGCGTCGTTCCTCGCCGAGTGCGCCCCCGACGAGTCGCAGCAACAGGACCTCGACTTCCTGCTCGTGGTGGGGCATCTGTTCTCACTCGTCGTCTACGGCCACCTGATCCTCGAACAGGCCGACGAGATCTCCACCGACATGCTGGACCAGATCTTCGACTTCCAGATCAGGGACTTCTCCGGCTACGCCGTCGCGCTGTACGGAAAGCCGTCGTCGACCGATGCGCAGCAGAAATGGGCGCTGGACGCCGTACGCAAGCCGGTGGTGGACGCAGCAAGATTCGAGACGGTCTGGAACGACGTCGTCACGTACGACGGTCGGTACGAGATGCGTCCCTAGGCGTCACAGCTGTCCGGAATCGGCTGGGACGAGCTTGGTTCCGAACGCGCACATCGTCATCTCGTGCAGTCCCTCGCTGTCCTCCGGATGCTCCGGTGCCTGCATCGACAACAAGACGTTGAGCAGCATTCCGTGCGCGATGAACTGCCGAGCCTGATCTTCCGAACACCCGGTACCGCTGCGGATCTGGTTGTAGATCGCGCCCATTCCTTCTCGTGCCTGGCGGCCGATCTCGGGTACCGACCCTGCACCGAACCCGTGCATCATGACCATCAAGAGGTCGCGATCGGCCACCAGATCGGCGTAGGCACCGCCCAGGTCGGCCCAGGTCTCGTCGTCCGTCGGGTCCAGAGGCCCCGAAGCGAGCACTGCGTCGAATGCCGTCATGATGCCGTCGATGGAGCGTTGGAAGACCAGCCGAAACAATTCGACTTTGGTTCCGAACATCCGAACCACATACGGCTGCGACACGCCCGCTTCCTTGGCCACCGCATCGGTGCTCGTCCCGGCAAAGCCCCCGCGTGCGAACGCTCGTGTCGCGGCGTCGAGGACGAGTTCTCGACGGTCGGCCGCGTCCATTCGGGTTGCTCGGGGCTTGGGCGTGGGAGTGTCGGACATATTGACAGGTTATCAGTCGATAACTTACGGTCGCATCATAAGTAATCATTCGATGCTTACAAACTCGAGACGGGACGTTCGCCATGACCGCTACAGCCTCTCCGCCTGCAGTGCACCCCGCCGCTCGGTCGATTCCCGTGTGGCTGGGAATCGTCGCCGCATCCCTGCCCATGTTCATGGCGACCCTCGACAATCTGGTGATGACCAGCGCGCTGCCGGTGGTTCAGCAGGATCTGAATGCGTCGGTCGGACAGCTGCAGTGGTTCCTCAACGCCTACACACTGAGCTTCGCGACATTCATGCTCACTGCAGCAACCTTGGGCGATCGCTGGGGCAGGCGCGCGGTGTTCCTCGGCGGGATAGCGCTGTTCACCGCGGCCTCCGTGGCCAGCGCGCTCGCCACGAGTCCGGCAATGCTCATCGCCGCGCGGGCGATACAGGGCCTCGGTGCCGCGGCGATCATGCCGCTGTCACTGACTCTGCTCGCAGCTGTCGTCCCGATTGCCAAGCGCGCCATGGCAATCGGAATCTGGGGCGGTGTCTCGGGCCTCGGTGTCGCACTCGGGCCTGTCGTCGGTGGTGCGGTCGTCGACGGTATTTCCTGGCAAGCGATCTTCTGGATCAACGTCCCGGTGGCGCTCGTCGCGGTACCGCTGGCGTACATCGCCCTGACCGAGTCGACCGGACGCAGGCAACCTCTCGATCTGCTGGGTGTGGTGCTCGCGGGCGGCGGGGTGTTCTTGCTCGTGTGGGCGGTGGTCCACGGCAACGACGACGGATGGGCATCGACCACCGTGCTCGCGAGCTTCGTCGGCTCTGCGGTGCTTCTCCTCGCGTTCGTCTCCCGAGCATGGCGAACCCCGTTCTCGGTACTGCCGTTGACGCTCTTCCGATCACGCAGTTTCACGCTGGCGAACATCATCGGAATCACGTTCTCGCTCGGCATGTTCGGGGCCGTGTTCCTGCTTGCTCAGTACCTGCAGATAGTGATGCACTACAGCCCGTTCGAGGCGGGTCTTCGCACATTGCCCTGGACCGCCGCGCCTATGGTGGTCGCACCCATTGCGGGTCTCGTGGCCGATCGAGTCGGCCTGCGCGGCTTGTTGGTGTCCGGACTGGCGTTGCAGTCGCTGTCACTGGTGTGGATGGCACTGATCCTCGGACCCGACACCGCCTACCTGTCGATGGTGCCCGCGCTGCTGATGGCCGGAGTCGGCATGGGTTTGACCTTCGCGCCCTCGGCAACCGCAGTGTTGCGAGACATGGACGACGACGATCACGCCACGGCGAGCAGTGCGAACTCCACTGTGCGGGAAGTGGGAATTGCGCTCGGAATCGCCGTCCTGACGGCGGTGTTCATCGGAAACGGAGGATCACTCACCCCCGCTGGATACACCGACGCGTTGGCACCCGCTCTACTCGTAGGCGCAGGGGCGGTGGCGATCGGATTGGTTGCGGCACTGTTCATGCCGGGTCGTTCCGCCGGTCCGGCGGACGACGTGGTCACGGCTGACCGGGAAAAGCCGTCGACGACGGGATGACACCCAGGATCTGCTGCCATGTGGCCAGTCTGATCGCGGCCTCGGTCAGTGCCTGGACGCCCATCTCGCGAGTGCCGCCGGATCGACTGCGCTCGACGGCCGAACGCCACGCCACACTCGTGTCGATCTCTGCCTGAACAGCGAGCTGCACAGCCGAGATCGCATCGGTCACCGGAAACGGCGACGCGTATGCCGGATCGGGCAGGGGCGCTGTGACGCTGGCTGCGCGGAGTGCGTCGATGGTCGAGTCTCGACGCGCTCGGTGTGCCGCGGTGCACGCGGCCACCATGTCTGCTCGGGTCGGGTTGGAGAACGCCGCGACGATCCCGTACGCGAAGACGGCTGCGTACTCGGCGACGAGTGCATCGACGAGCCCCTGTTGTTCGGGTCCGAGATCGCTCATGCGAGTACCACCTGAGCGAACACCGTGCACGAGGCACTGATCGACCCGAGAAGGCCGGCGCGATAACCGCTTTCGTCGCGGGCGGCGGTCGCCGCACTGCGTGCCGAGGCGGTCAGCGCATCGCGCACCGCGACGAGATCGGGTGGCGGCGCGGACTGGGCCGCGGTCGTGGTCGTCGTGGCAGTCGCCGACGAGGTGTCGGTGGTCGCTCCGGTGGCCCGGGCGATCTCGGTCTCGAGTGCATCCGCATGTTCGGTCCGCTGGGCCGCGACCACGCCGAGAGCTCCTGCGTAATCGGGAGCGACCGTTGCCGCCGAAGACGCAGCCGCGGCGTCGGAGCGAGCGGAGCGCAACTGTGCCGTCAGAGAATCGAGTGCGGGACCGGAGATTTCCTCCGCGCCGCAGGCCGTGACGGTCGACGCCGTGGCCGCAGTGAGGACGGCGGCACCGGCGAGCCGGAACAGCCCACGTCTGTTCAACGAGAGAGGGGCGGTCGGCGTGGGCACCCCGATATCGTGCCAGACCCTCGACCGTGTCGGACCCTCGAGGCGACACGGCCGTGCCCGTGTGTCGCCTCGGCCATGCGTGGTCGCGAGCACCACCTGCGGGGCGGTAGTCTGTTGGTTCACCAAACGCGGTCCGGCGCACCTGCGCCGCATTGCCGACAACTACACACGAGGAGTTCGCGACATGCCTGTTCCGTCCCAGGAAAGGGTTGTCGAACTGCTCGGCGACCTGGTTCGAGATCGGGGCTACGACCTCGAGGACGTGAACGTGGTCGCTGCCGGTAAGCACAGTGCCGTGCGCATCATGGTCGACCGTGAAGACGGCGTCGACCTCGACGCGCTGCCGGAGTTGAGCCGGGTGATCTCCGATGTGTTCGACGGCGTGACCGATTTCGGCGAAGCGCCGTACACCCTCGAGGTCACCACTCCCGGAATCGATCGCCCGTTGACACAACCACGGCATTGGCGTCGCGCGCGTGGTCGCAAGGTGCGGATCGAACTCGCCGACGGCAAGGTCGAGGGCCGCGTCGGACTTCTCGACGGTGACTCGGTTGCCCTCGTGATCAAGGACAAGGGAGTTCTCTCGACAAGATCGATCGCGCTGGCCGATGTTGTGAAAGCTATTGTGCAGGTAGAATTTTCGCGGCCGACCGCAGAAGAGATGGATCTTGCGGGCGGCGTGGTGGGCGGTAGGCCGTCACCCGCGAACACCGACGAAATCGTGAATGTGGAAGCACCGGAAGAAGGGTCGGACAAGTGAATATCGATATTGCAGCTCTGCGCGCCATCGAGGCGGACAAGGGCGTTCCGATCGAGATGGTGATCTCGACGATCCAGACCGCGTTGTTGACCGCCTACCGGCACACCGAGGGGCACCAGTCCAACGCGCGAATCGACGTCGATCGCAAGACCGGTTCCGTCCGGGTGATGGCCAAGGAGTTCGACGCCGAGGGCAATCTGATCTCCGAGTGGGACGACACGCCGGAAGGCTTCGGCCGGATCGCTGCCACCACCGCTCGTCAGGTGATTCTGCAGCGTTTGCGCGATGCGGAGCACGAGCGCTCCTTCGGGGAGTACTCGACCCACGAGGGTGAAATCGTCAACGGCGTCATCCAGCGCGATACGCGCGCCAACGCCAAGGGCACCGTCATCGTCCGGATCGGCAGCGAGGCGAACGGGGCCGACGGCCTGCTTCCGCCCGCCGAGCAGGTTCCGGGGGAGACGTACGAGCACGGTGAGCGCATCAAGTGCTACGTCGTCGGAGTCGCGCGGGGCAACCGCGGCCCGCAGATCACGCTCTCGCGCACACACCCCAATCTGGTGCGCAAGTTGTTCGCGCTCGAGGTGCCCGAGATCGCCGACGGTTCGGTCGACATCGTGGCGGTAGCGCGTGAATCGGGGCACCGCTCGAAGATCGCGGTCGCGTCGACGGTCTCGGGCCTGAACGCCAAGGGTGCATGTATCGGGCCGATGGGGCAGCGCGTGCGGAATGTGATGAGCGAACTGGCCGGCGAGAAGATCGACATCATCGACTTCGACGAGGACCCGGCGACGTTCGTCGGGAATGCACTGTCGCCGTCGAAGGTTGTGTCTGTGACCGTGGTGGACGCAGCCGCTCGCGCGGCGCGCGTGGTGGTCCCGGAGTACCAGTTGTCGCTGGCGATCGGCAAGGAAGGGCAGAACGCTCGACTTGCCGCTCGATTGACCGGTTGGCGTATCGACATCCGCAGTGACGCGGCGGCACCCGAGACGACCAGCGCCTAGGGCCGGAATGCGGAGATCGAGGCAATACAGCGGTAGAGTGGTCGATGGTTCGGTAACGACCTCTCCGCTCGGAGACGTGAACGCGAGAATCCGGTTGTGACAAGCCGGCCGATTCGTACATGTGTCGGGTGCAGGGAGCGAGTGCCGGCCGCCGATCTGTTGAGGATCGTGGTTCGAGAAGCTGGTTCGTACGAATTCGCTCTCGTCCCCGACATCCGGCATTCGATGTCCGGTCGTGGTGCTTGGTTGCACTACAACCGAGAATGCCTGCACAATGCGGAACGTCGCCGAGTCTTCGGCCGCGCGTTTCGGATATCGGGAAATGTGGAATCGTCCGCAGTATCGGACGTGCTCGACGAGCACGAACGGCTGCACGGCGAGAACACGACAAGAGCAACACCCGTCGACAAGAACAGGCAACAGCACTGATGAGCACACCGTGAAGCACCAACGATGAACGTCCATCGGAGATAACCCGAGGTCGTGCGGGCACCAAGCCTCGCTCGGCCTCTCAGTGAGGAGAGCAGTGGCAGGCAAGGCCCGCGTGCACGAGTTGGCAAAAGAACTCGGTGTCACCAGTAAGGAACTACTCGCACGGCTCAAAGAGCAAGGCGAGTTCGTCAAGTCCGCATCATCCACAGTCGAAGCCCCCGTGGCTCGTCGACTTCGTGAATCCTTCCCGTCCGCAAACGCGGACGCGCCGGCGTCCGGTGCAGCAGCACCCAACGGTCGCGCAGCAGCAGATCGTGCGTCGGATTCCGCCGCGAAGCCCGGCGCAGCAAAGCCGAGTGGACCTCGTCCCGGACCCAAGCCGGCATCCCGCCCGGCCGAGCCCGAGGCCCCCGCTGCACAGGCACCCGCAGCGCAAGCTCCGGCAGCGCAGTCGCCCGCTGAGGTAGCTCCCGCTGCCCCGTCGGCACCGGCCGCTGCGCCCACGCCGGCACCGGCTGCGCCCACCCCTCGTCCGGCAGCACCCGCTGCTCCGGTCGAGCAGGCACCTGCCGCGTCGGCCGAGGCAACCGCGTCGGCTCCGGCCGCCCCCAAGCCCGCTGGTCCTGGCCCCAAGCCCGGCCCGAAGGCTCCGCGCGTCGGAAACAATCCGTACTCGTCGGCTCCGGTCGAACGACCGGCCCCGCGACCCGCTCCCGGTGCCGGTGCTCCCCGCCCCGGCGGCGGACGACCGGCTCCCGGACAGGGCGGACCCCGCCCGGCCGCACCGGCAGGCGGCGCTCGTCCGGCTCCCGGACAGGGCGGCCCCCGTCCCGCACCGGGTCAGGCCGGACCTCGGCCCAGCCCGGGCTCCATGCCTCCTCGCCCCAATCCGGGTGCGATGCCGACTCGTTCGGCACGTCCCGGCCCCGCAGCAGGACGTCCCGGTCGCCCCGGCGGCGCACCGGGTGGACGTCCGGGCGGCGGCGGTGGCGGTGGTTACCGCGGCGGTGGCGCTCCCGGCGCTCCCGGTGGTGCACCGGCAGGTGGCGCTCCCGCAGGTGGCTTCCGTGGCCGTCCCGGCGGCGGTGGCCGTCCCGGTCAGCGTGGCGCAGCCGCAGGTGCGTTCGGTCGGCCCGGCGGAGCAGTCCGCCGCGGTCGCAAGTCGAAGCGGGCGAAACGCGCCGAGTACGAGAGCATGCAGGCTCCCGCAGTCGGCGGCGTCAGGCTGCCCCGCGGCAACGGCGAGACCATTCGTCTCGCCCGCGGAGCATCGCTGTCGGACTTCGCAGACAAGATCGACGCCAACCCCGCTGCACTCGTGCAGGCACTGTTCAACCTCGGTGAGATGGTCACCGCGACGCAGTCGGTCAACGACGAGACGCTGGAGCTTCTCGGCGGCGAGATGAACTACGTCGTGCAGGTCGTCAGTCCCGAGGACGAGGATCGCGAACTGCTCGATTCGTTCGACCTCACCTACGGCGAAGATGCCGGCGGCGAGGAAGATCTCGAGCAGCGTCCCCCGGTGGTCACCGTCATGGGCCACGTCGATCACGGTAAGACTCGACTGCTCGACTCGATCCGTAACACCACGGTGCGCGAAGGCGAGGCCGGCGGCATCACGCAGCACATCGGTGCGTACCAGGTGTTGACCGAGCTCGAAGGCAACGAGCGTCTCGTGACCTTCATCGACACCCCCGGTCACGAGGCCTTCACGGCCATGCGTGCTCGTGGTGCCAAGGCCACCGACCTTGCGATCCTCGTGGTCGCGGCCGACGACGGTGTCATGCCGCAGACGGTCGAAGCCATCAACCACGCCCAGGCGGCCGACGTGCCGATCGTGGTCGCGGTCAACAAGATCGACAAGGAAGGCGCGAACCCGGACAAGATCCGGCAGCAGCTGACCGAATACGGTCTGGTCGCCGAGGAATACGGCGGCGAGACGATGTTCGTCGACATCTCCGCCAAGCAGGGCACCAACATCGATGCCCTCCTCGAAGCGGTGCTGCTGACGGCCGATGCGTCACTCGATCTGCGTGCCAACCCGGACATGGATGCCCAGGGTGTCGCCATCGAGGCACACCTCGACCGCGGTCGCGGTCCGGTGGCCACCGTGCTCATCGCCCGCGGAACGCTGCGCGTCGGTGACTCGATCGTCGCCGGCGATGCCTACGGCCGCGTGCGTCGCATGGTCGACGAGCACGGCGAGGACGTCACCGAAGCGATGCCGTCCCGGCCCGTTCAGGTCATCGGCTTCACGTCGGTGCCCGGTGCAGGCGACAACCTTCTGGTCGTCGACGAGGACCGGATCGCCCGTCAGATCGCCGATCGCCGTAATGCCCGTAAGCGCAATGCTCTGGCGGCCAAGAGTCGCAAGCGCATCAGCCTCGACGATCTCGATGCAGCTCTGAAGGAGACTTCGCAGCTCAACCTGATCCTCAAGGGTGACAACTCGGGAACCGTCGAGGCGCTCGAAGAGGCCTTGCTCGGTATCCAGATCGACGACGAAGTCGAGTTGCGCGTCATCGACCGCGGTGTCGGTGGCGTCACGGAAACCAACGTCAACCTGGCGTCGGCATCCAACGCGATCATCATCGGCTTCAACGTGCGGGCCGAGGGCAAGGCAACCGAACTCGCCAACCGCGAGGGCGTCGACATTCGGTACTACTCGGTGATCTACCAGGCCATCGACGAGATCGAGAAGGCCCTCAAGGGCATGCTCAAGCCGATCTACGAAGAGGTCGCTCTGGGCCAGGCCGAGATCCGCGCGCTGTTCCGTTCCTCGAAGGTCGGAAACATCGCCGGTTGCCTCGTCACCTCCGGTACGATCCGTCGCAACGCCAAGGCGCGCCTGCTCCGTGACAATGCGGTCGTGGCCGAGACCGTGACGATCTCCTCGCTTCGCCGCGAGAAGGACGACGCAGTCGAGGTTCGTGAGGGATACGAGTGTGGTTTGACGGTGACGTACTCCGACATCAAGGTGGGCGATGTCATCGAGGCGTACGAGCTCCGTGAAAAGCCGCGCGACTAGAACAGGTCTGGAGCTGAACAGCTCCGTTCCCGGTCGCGTCGGCTCGGTGGTGAAGCCAGGGGAGTGACACTGCACTCCGGGGACGAGCCGGTGGTGGTACGACATATGTACCGCCACCGGCTTTGTCGTCGGAGCTGATCGAAGGGGCGACGTCAGCGTGTATCTGGGTGCTTTGGAGTTGGACGTGTTGTTGGGGGACGTGCGTTCGCTCGCCGAGAAACGGTCGATGGTGGAACCGGTTCTCGGCGATCTGCAGAGGCTGGGAGTGTCTGCCGCCGAAACCGGTGAGCGAGAACGTATTCGGCGTTCGATGTTGGGCGTGGCAGCGGCGGGCACGAACGTCGACCTGTTGCACGACAAGCTCGACGAGTGCGAGCGGCACGTCGCCGAGCGTCAGGATCTGGAACTGTTGGCAGTACGCCGAAGAATTTTCGGCCCCGAGGATTAGATCGGGGAGTTCGTCGAACGTGTTCGGCGAATGTTGGAGCGTAATCGCCGAGACGTCGCACTGCAGTGACGTCCGGCCATGAAAGAGGAGTGTGATTGTCGTGGTGGATCAGGCCAGGGCTCGTAAGTTGTCCAAGCGAATCGCCGCTATCGTTGCGACGGCGATCGACCACGAGATCAAAGATCCACGGTTGGCGTTCGTGACCATCACCGACACGAAGGTGACGGCCGACCTGCACGACGCCACGGTGTACTACACCGTGATGGGCGAGGATCTCGATACCCCGCCCGATCTGCAGGGAGCTGCGGCGGGTCTGGAGAAGGCCAAGGGCGTTCTCCGCTCGAAGGTCGGAGCCGGTACCGGTGTGCGGTTCACTCCGACGCTGACGTTCGTGACGGATACCGTCCCCGACACCGCCCGGCACATGGAAGAGCTGCTCGAACGCGCTCGCGCAGCCGACGAGGAGCTGGCTCGCGCCCGGGCGAACGCGAAGCCTGCCGGAGACCCGGACCCGTACAAGGCTCCCCGCGAGGAGTCCCCCGCGGATCGCGGCGATGCAGAAGCCGTCGAGCCAGCCGAAGCCGACTGAGATGTCCGATGGCTCTGGTTCGGAGTTCGAGCTGGACGAGGATCTGGCGCGTGCGATCGAGATGCTTGAGCGCGCTTCCTCGGTGACCGTGCTCTGCCATGTCCAGCCGGATGCCGACACGATCGGCAGCGGATTGGCAATCGGTTCGGTACTCGAACGTCGCGGCGCGCAGGTGCAGGTGGCGTTCGCCGCGCCCGCGTTTCTGCCGCAATCGATGGAAGAGCTACCGAACCGGCATCTGCTGGTGGAGCCGGAGAAGGTGGCCGAATCGGTCGATCTGGTGGTCACCGTGGACGCCGGAAGCCGAGGTCGACTCGGTTCGCTCGGCGAGCGACTCGACTCCGCATCGGAGTCCCTGGTCATCGACCATCACCGGAGTAATACGCGGTTCGGAACACTGAACGTCGTCCACGCGTCCGCCGAGTCCACCACGGCCGTGATCGTCCGCCTGCTGGATCGGTGGGGTGTCGACATCGATGCGGACCTGGCGCATCTGCTGTTCGCGGGTCTGGTCACCGATACCGGGTCGTTCCGGTGGGTGCGGCCGGGTTCGCATCTGCTCGCGGAGAGGTTGCTCGCGACCGGCATCGACGGTGCACGTATCGCCCGTCGCCTCCTCGATACGCACCCCTTCGACTGGCTGCCGATGCTCGGGGCGGTACTGGGTTCGGCCGAGTTGCTGCCCGACGCGGCGGGCGGACGGGGGCTCGTGTACGCCGTCATCCGGAGCGAGGATTCGGCCGGTCTGAGGTCGGAGGAGATCGAGAGTGTCATCGACATCGTGCGGACCACCTCCGAGGCGGAGGTGGCCGCGGTGTTGAAGCAGCAGGATTTCGGGTCGGTCTGGGTGGTGTCGCTCAGATCCAAGACGCAGGTGGACGTATCTGCAGTGGCGACCGGGCTCGGCGGCGGTGGGCATCACAACGCCGCGGGCTACACCGCGACCGGTGAGCTCCCCGACGTGATCGATGCGCTCCGTGAGGCCTTGTCGGCGTCGTGAGTTCCACCCCTGTCACGGCTCGCAGAATTCTCGGGCTGTCGCTTCCATCGCTCGGAGTTCTGGCCGCCGAACCCCTCTACCTCCTCTTCGACGCGGCGGTCGTCGGCCGGCTCGGCGCGTTGGCTCTGGCCGGCCTGGCGATCGGGGGGCTCGTCCTCGCTCAGGTCAGCACGCAGCTGACCTTCCTGTCCTACGGAACCACTGCGCGTGCGGCGCGCATGCACGGTGCCGGTCGTGAGCGCGACGCCGTCGGGGAAGGGGTGCAGGCGACGTGGCTGGCGGTGGCGATCGGTCTCGCGATCGTCCTCGTGGTCCAGTTGTTCGCCGCCCCCGTCGTGTCGCTACTGGCCGGTGGCGGTGACATTGCCGCGGAGGCACTGCTGTGGCTGCGCGTGGCGCTGGTGGGGGTGCCGTTCATTCTGATATCGCTGGCCGGGAACGGCTGGATGCGCGGCGTGCAGAACACGACGACACCATTGCGGTTCGTCGTGCTCGGTTTCGGCGTGTCGGCGGTGCTGTGTCCACTCCTCGTCCACGGCCTGCTCGGATTTCCCCGGCTCGAATTGGTGGGCTCGGCCGTTGCGAACGTCATCGGCCAAGGCGTCGCAGGCGCTCTGTTCGTCGGTGCCCTCGGGCGGTCGGGTGTGCCGTTGCGCCCGCGCTGGTCGGTCATGCGGGCGCAGCTGGTACTCGGCCGCGATCTGATCGTGCGCAGTCTCGCGTTCCAGGCGTGCTTCCTGTCTGCCGCAGCGGTCGCGTCGCGATTCGGTGCCGCGTCGGTGGCGGCAAATCAGGTGGTGCTGCATCTGTGGAACCTGGTGTCGTTGATGCTCGACTCGTTGGCGATCGCTGCGCAGACACTCGTGGGAGCGGCCCTGGGTGCGGGCAGGACCGAGGATGCGCGTGCGCTCGCACGCCGGTTGACGGCATGGTCGACGGTCTTCGCGGTGATCCTGGCCGCGGTGTTCGCCGCCGGGCAGCCGGTCGTCCCGGGATTGTTCACCACCGACGTCTCGGTGATCGATCAGATGCAGGCGATCTGGTGGATCTTCGTGGCGATCATTCCGGTGGCCGGTGTGGTGTTCGCGTTGGACGGGGTGCTGTTGGGCAGCGGCGATGCCGCGTTCTTGCGTAACGCCACGATGGCGTGTGCGGTCGTCGGGTTCCTGCCGTTCATCTGGTCGGCCCTGGTGTTCGACTGGGGTGTCGTGGGCATCTGGCTGGGTCTGGGTGTCTTCGTCTGCCTGCGCATGGTCGCGGTCGCCGGTCGAGTGCTGTCGGGTAAATGGCTCGTGACCGGTAGCGATCGGCAACTGCGAGACTGATCGCGTTCGCATGCATCACCGCCGTGACACCAGGGCCGGATGCAGCACCACCTCGCGGCTCTTGACGACGAAGAACACCCGTCGGCCGGGTTCGAGGCCCAGCTCCGATACCGCGGCGGCGGTGATGTCTGCCGCGATACCCGGTGTGCCGTCGGGGTGCGGACGAGCTCGGACGCGGATGCCCGAGCCCTGCACTTCCATCTCCTCGATGACTACTTCGAAGACGTTGCGCGGGCTGGCGTGCGGCGCGGTGAGGTGTACCGAAACCGCAGCGGGGGAGAAAACTGCGACCACCGGCGTCCCCGAACCGTGTTGCCCCGAGCCGTGCACGACGGTGTCCCACGGCGTGCGCAGCGCGGTGGTGTCGCCGACGGTGAGTGCGTGGCCCGAGATCAGATTGACCCCGGCCATGCGAGCACCGAACTCGCTTCGCGGGGCGGTGAGAACGTCGGCGACCGAACCGCGTTCGACGACGCGTCCACCGTCGACGACGGCAACGGTATCGGCGAGTGCGACGACGTCGAGCAGATCGTGGGTGACTATCAGTGCCGTACGACCGTTCTCTCGGAGTACGGTGCGCAGCAGTCTTCGGATGGCCGGGGCCGTGTCGACGTCGAGCGCGGCGAGCGGTTCGTCGAGCAGGAGGAGTCGGGGATCGGCGGCGAGTGCGCGGGCGATGGCAACCCGCTGAGCTTGGCCCCCGGACAGCTGTGCCGGGCGGCGCTCGGCCAGGTGAGAGGCTCCGACTGCGTCGAGCCATCGATCGGCCACTGCCCCGGCCGTCCTCCGGTCGGCGCCGGAACTACGTGGTGCGAATGCGACGTTCGTCCGTGCGGTCATGTGAGGAAACAGCAGTGTCTCCTGTGCCAGAGTCGCGATGCCGCGGGCGTGCACCGGAACGGCCGTCCTTGCGGTCGTGTCGGTCAGAACGTCCTCGCCCAGGCGGACGATGCCGTCGTCGGGTGGCACCAGGCCCGCGACGAGCTGCAGCAGTGTGGATTTACCTGCGCCGTTCTGTCCCAGGATCGCCGTTGTTTCACCCTCGGCGACATCCAGCTCGAGATCGACGCCCCGGGCCGCGACGGTGGCGCGCAGGTGTAGCGAACTCATGGTGTTCCCGTCGTTCGAGTACCGCGAGCGGCCAGGACCACCACTGCCGCGACGACGACGAGGACGAGCGACAGGGCTATCGCTGCGTCGGGGTCGGACTCGCGTTGCAGATAGATTTCGAGGGGCAGGGTTCTGGTCACTCCCTCGAGAGAACCGGCGAACGTCAGGGTCGCGCCGAACTCTCCCAGTGCGCGCGCGAACGCGAGAACGATTCCGGACGTCAACCCGGGCAGGATCAAGGGGAGGGTGACGCGGCGCAGGACCGTCGTAGGGGGAGCGCCCAAGGTTGCGGCCACCACGTCGTATCGGTCACCGGCAGTGCGCAGCGCGCCCTCGACGCTGACCACCAGGAAGGGCAACGATACGAAGGCCTGGGCGAGCACCACGGCCGTCGAGGTGAACGCGATCCGGATTCCGAAGGCATCGAGATGTTCGCCCAGTAGCCCCTGGCGACCGAACGTGTAGAGCAAGGCGATACCGCCGACCACCGGGGGGAGCACCAGTGGGAGGACGACGAGGGAACGCAGCGTCGACAGACCGCGAAACGAACTGCGGGCGAGGACCGTTGCCATCGGCACACCCAGGAGCACACACAACACCGTGCTCGCCGAGGCCGTCTTCAGACTCAACAGCAGTGCGGCTACTGCGGACTCGGACGTGATGAGCCCGAAGAAGTTCGTCCAGTCGATTCGGGTGAACATCGCGGCCAACGGCGCGACGACGAGAAGCGCTCCGGCAGCGGCAGGGACGAATATCCATCCGGGTACACCGACGGTCGGACCTGTGCCCGCGGCGTGCCCGGTCACGGTGCCGCGAAACCGGCCTGCGTCAGCACTTCACGGCCGACCGGTCCGGCGACGAAGTCGGTGAAGGCGCGGGCCGTGTCCACGTTGTCGGATCCGCTCAATGCTGCGATCGGATAGGTGTTGACCGCCCCGCTCGATTCCGGGAAAGGCACGGCGGTGACGGCGTCTGCGGCCCCCGTTGCATCGGTGACGTACACCAGTCCGGCGTCGGCCTGACCGGAGGTGACCTTGCCCAGAACGTCGGTGACGGACGACTCCTCGCTGACTGCCGGGATGTCGGTTCCGGTGGCGTTCTCGACGGCTGCCGTGGCCGCGCCGCACGGCACCTGCGGCGCGCAGATCACCGTCAGCACATCGGGTTTCGCCAGATCGGCGAACGACCGGACGGCCTTGGGGTTACCCGGGGCAGTGACGATGGTGAGGGTGTTGGAGGCGAAATCCACCGGGTCGCCGGCGACGAGGCCGGCATCGACGATCGTGCTCATGTTCTTGGTATCGGCAGAGGCGAACACGTCGGCAGGTGCACCGTTGACCAGTTGCGCGGCCAGATCGGAGGAGCCCGCAAAGCTGAAATCGACGGTAGTGCCGGGATGTTCCTGCTCGAAGCGGGTGCCGAGGGCGGTGAACGTCGAGCGCAGTGATGCCGCCGCGAACACGGTCAGCGTGCTCGAACCCCCGTCCTGCGGAGCGTCCTCGGCAGCGGGGTCGGCCGCGCACCCTGCAAGCATCAGGGCGACCGCGACCAGAGCACCGTGAACCGCTCGAATGTTTTTCACTGACATCGTCCTTCGGTTCTAGGGAGTTTCGACAATGACGGTCGTGGCCTTGACGACCGCGACGGTGATGGAGCCCGGTTCGAGCCCCAATTCCTGGACCGACCGGGTACTCATCAGGGACACGATGGTGAACGGCCCACACTGCATGCGGACCTCGCTCATGACCGCGTCGGAGACCACCTCGGTGACCAGCCCCACGAGTCGGTTCCGGGCCGAGCTACCGCCCGATGCCACCTCGGGCGGGGGAGCGGCGTGCTCGCGGGCGTACTGCGCGAGAGCGCGCGCGTCGACGACCTTGCGGCCCGTCTCGTTGTCGCGGGAGGGTAGGGTCCCGCTGTCCATCCACCGGCGGACGGTGTCGTCGCTGACTCCGAGCAGTGCGGCGGCGTCGCGTACCCGTATCGGCGGTGCCGTCATCGCACGGTGCCGTTTCCTGCAGCTATCCGCAAAAGCGTCATGAAAGGCACCATATACCCGAATCTGCGGTCGCTACTGTGTGGATCCTCCTTTCGGAGCCGTCGGACGAACCGCAGCGGTTCACCCCCGCGTGCACCGCTGCGGAATCTCCGGGGAGTATTGGAGGTTGGTACGTTCTCGGGCGGTTGTGGCGATTCGACGTCGGCGGCCGAGTGCATCGGAAGGGATCATCAGTGGCAGCCAAGTTATGGGCAGTGAGCGACATTCATGTCGGACATCGAGGCAATCGACCTGTCACCGAGGACATTCATCCCGAGTCACCCGAGGATTGGCTGATCGTCGCCGGAGACGTCTCGGAGAAGACCGACGACATCAAATGGGCGCTCGAGCTGCTGCGCAGCCGCTTCGCGAAAGTGATCTGGGTTCCGGGCAATCACGAGTTGTGGACGACGGTGAAGGACCCCGTTCAGATCCACGGAGCGGCTCGGTACGAGTACCTGGTCAATCTGTGCCGCGAGATCGATGTCGTCACTCCCGAGGACCCCTACCTGCTCTGGGAAGGCGAAGGTGGACCCGCGACGATAGTGCCGATGTTCCTGCTCTACGACTACACGTTCCTCCCGCAGGGTGCGCGGGACAAGGAGCACGGGCTGGCGATCGCGCGCGAGAAGAACGTCGTCGCCACCGACGAGTTCCTGCTGTCCTCTCAGCCGTATGCGACGCGCGATGCCTGGTGCCATGCCCGCATCGACGCCACCCGCGAGCGCCTCGACGCGCTGGACACCACGGTTCCCACCGTGCTCATCAACCACTTTCCGATGGTGCGTCAGCCGACCGAGGTGTTGTTCTACCCGGAGTTCGCCCTGTGGTGCGGTTCGACGCTGACGGCGGACTGGCACACCAGGTACAACGCGATCTGCTCGGTGTACGGTCACCTGCACATCCCGCGGACCACCTACTACGACGGCGTCCGCTTCGAGGAGGTCTCGGTGGGTTACCCGCGCGAATGGCAGCGCCGTGGACTGCCGAGCAACGTTCTGCGCCAGATTCTTCCGGTTCCCGAGTATCCGCCGGGCACGTTGAACAAATGGGGCGGGCACTTCACCGTGACGCCCGAGATGGAGGCAGAGGTCGAGAAGATGAGGGCAGGCCAGTGATCGAATCGATTCTCCCCAATGGTGTTGTCTCGGCCGAATTGTTCACCGATCCACCGGGTTTGATGCCGCACCCACTCGAAGCGCCGTTGGTCGCCAAGGCGGTGGACAAGCGCAAGCGTGAGTTCACCTCGGCTCGACACTGCGCGCGTGTGGCGATGCAGAAGCTCGGTGTGGAGCCCGCGCCGATCATGCGCGGCACCTCCGGCGCACCGCAGTGGCCGAAGGGAGTGGTGGGGTCGTTGACGCATTGCGACGGCTACCGCGGTGCCGTTCTGGGCTACGCCATGCAGGTTCGCTCGGTGGGAATCGATGCCGAGCCACACGGACCTCTTCCCGACGGCGTGCTCGACGCGGTCAGCCTCGAAGCCGAGCGCGAGTGGCTCTCGACCGCGGGCCGAGAAGACGTCCACTGGGATCGAGTGTTGTTCTGCGCCAAGGAGGCGACGTACAAGGCTTGGGAGCCGCTGACCGGTCGCTGGCTCGGGTTCGAGGACGCGCACATCACGTTCGAGCGCACCGGCAGCGGCGACGACATCTCGGGAACGTTTCGATCCGAACTGCTGGTCCCGGGCGACACTGTATCCGGACCTCCGTTGACGGCTTTCGACGGTCGATGGATGGTGTCCGACGGTTTGGTGATGACGGCGATCTCGGTGATGTGACGACCGGCTCGTCGCGCCTGGCACAATGCACTCTCGTGAGTGCTCGCGGAAAGATCTCGTCCGGTCTCGTCGGTGCCGGTGTGTTGGTGGTCGACAAGGGGCCGGGCGTCACCAGTCACGATGTCGTCGCGTCGTGCCGAAAGTTGTTGCAGACCAGAAAGGTCGGTCATGCGGGGACGTTGGACCCCATGGCGACCGGGGTGCTGGTTCTGGGCGTCGAGCGGGCGACCAAGATGCTCGGACTGCTGACGCTGACGACCAAGTCGTACACCGCCACCGTGCGACTGGGGCGCAGTACGACGACCGATGACGCCGAGGGTGAGGTGCTCGCCGACGTCCCGGCCACGAATGTCTCGGATTCGGATATTGCGGCCTGGGTCGCCGCACTCACCGGTGACATCGAGCAGGTTCCGGCCAGTGTCAGTGCCATCAAGGTCGACGGTCAGCGGGCACACAAGCTCTCGCGCGCCGGTGAGGAGTTCACCCTCGCCGCTCGCAAGGTCACTGTCACTCGCTTCGACGTGACGGCTCGCCGCGATGTCGTCGATTCCGATGGCCGGTTCGTCGACCTCGATGTCGAGGTGGACTGCACGTCGGGGACGTACGTGCGCGCGCTCGCACGGGATCTCGGCGCAGCACTGGGCGTCGGCGGCCACCTGACGGTTCTGCGCAGAACCAGGGTCGGGCCGTTCACGCTCGACCACGCCGTGACGCTCGAGGAATTGGCCGAGAATCCCGCTGTGGGTCTCGATATAGACGAGGCCGCGCGCACCGCATTTCCGCACCGACAGATCGATGCCGCCGAAGCGGAGTCGCTCAGCCAGGGACGCTGGCTCGATCCCGTCGGAATCGAGGGGGTCTACGCGGCTGTCGATCCCACCGGGCACACCATCGCGTTGCTGCAGGAAAAGGGCAAACGGGCGAGCTCGGTGATGGTGGTGCGGCCGGCAACACTGCGCGGGTACTGATTTCCCGTTCGGATCGGCCCTGCGACCGAGGGGACTGCACCGATCAGGTGGCCGGAACCATCCAGATCGCTTCGGCGGCGCGGTGACCGAGATCGATGGACTCCGTGCTGCCGCGTCGGGCGAGTTCGATCGCCACCGTGCCGGCGTAGTCGCGTCGTTCGACCACGGTGATCGGTAGATCGAGCTCGATGCCGACCGAATCGAAGTACCGGAGCATTGCGGGGTCCGAATCGGAGATACGAGCCACTCGTCCCGACTGACCGTCGAGGTACTCGCTCAGTCTGGTTGCGGACGGCGTGTCGATCGACCCGTTGGCCGACGGAATCGGGTCCCCGTGTGGATCTCGTTCGGGGTGGCCGAGTTTGGCGTCTATCCGATCCATCATCAGATCGGATACCGCATGTTCGAGGATTTCTGCCTCGTCGTGGACCTCGTCCCAGCCGTACCCGAGTTCGCGAACGAGGTAGGTCTCGATGAGGCGATGTCGACGGACCATGCCGATGGCCGCCAGTCGGCCCTTCTCGGTGAGTGAGATGGCACCGTACCGGGCGTGGTCCACCATGCCCTGATCGGCGAGTTTGCGAATCGCCTCGGACACCGTGGATGCGGATACGCCGATTCGTTCGGAGAGCATCTTGGTGCTGACGGAGTCTTCACTCCATTCGCTGGCCGTCCAGATGACCTTGAGGTAGTCCTGCGCAACTGCGGACAGCTGTACGCCCTCGTCGGCCGGAGCTGGATCGTCTTTTCGTTGCGCCACGTCGCCGAGCTTAGGCAATCCAATGGAAAAAGACATCTCACCCGGCCGGAGCCACCGTCACCTGTCCTCGGCGGCGCAGAGCGCGCGTGACGATGCCCTGCGCCGGGCTGAACAGGTAGGCCAGCACGAACACCAGGCCTTGGGCCAGCACCACGCTGCCACCCGAGGAGACGTCGAGATAGAAACTGGCGTAGATACCGACCAGGGCGCAGCCCACCGAGATGGCGGGGGCAATCATCAGCATGCGGCCGAAGCTGTGGGTGAGTAGGTATGCGGTTGCGCCGGGTGTGATCAGCATGGCGACGACCAGGATGACGCCGACGGCCTGTAGCGCCACGACGGTCGTCAGCGCGAGCAGCGTCAACATCGCGGCCGAGATCACGCTCGGATTGATACCGACCGCGCGAGCCTGCGTGCGGTCGAAGGCGAACAGAGTGAAATCGCGACGCTTGATCACCATCACGGCCAACGCCAGCCCGCCGAGCACGAACACCTGGATCATGTCCGACTGCGACACCCCGAGCAGGTTTCCGAACAAGATGTGGTTGAGGTCGATCTGGCTCGGAAACTTGGAGATCAGGACGACGCCGAGGGCGAACAACGTGGTGAACACGACGCCGATCGCGGCGTCCTCCTTGACGATGGTGGTGTTGCGAACCACCCCGATGGCACCGACCGCGATGAGTGCGAACAGCAGCGCGCCGATGGCGAACGGCGCACCCAGCAGATAGGACAGGGCGACGCCGGGGAGTACCGCGTGCGATACGGCGTCCCCCATCAGTGACCAGCCGATGAGTACGAGCCAGCAGCTCAACACTGCGCAGACGATCGAGGCGGTGACGGTCACCAACAGCGCACGCTGCATGAAGGTGTATTCGAGAGGATTGACGACGAAGTCGATCAGGTACACGGTTCAGCTCACTTCCGAAGTTGGAGAGCTCGCGCCCAGTTCGTCGATCCTCGACGGGTCCATGCCGAAGGCCAGTGCCAGGTTCTCCGGGCGCAACACCTCGGCTGGACTGCCGTGCATCAGGACCCGCTGCTGCAGCAGGATCGCCTCGTCGCACAGTTCCGGAAGGGCGTGCAGATCGTGGGTGGACACGAGGACGGACGCACCCTGAGCGGCCAGTTCTCGGAGGAGTCGCGTGATCGTCGCCTCGGTCTTCTTGTCCACTCCTGCAAACGGCTCGTCGAGGAGCAGCAAGGACGCTTCCTGAGCGATGGCGCGGGCCACGAATGCCCGTTTGCGCTGTCCGCCGGAGAGTTGCCCGATCTGTCGATCGGCGAGCTCGGTGAGATCGACCCGTTGGAGCGCCGCGTCCACCGCAGCTCTGTCTGCCGCACGAGGGGTTCGGAGAAAGTTCTGTTTGCCGTAACGACCCATCATCACCACGTCCCGGACGCTGATGGGGAATGTCCAGTCGACCGATTCGGCCTGGGGCACGTAGCTGACCGTCCCGGCTTTGCGGGCCCGAGCGGGGTCGCCCCCGAAGACCGTGATCGAACCGGCATCGGTCTTGACGACGCCCATGATCGCCTTGAACAGCGTCGACTTACCCGATCCGTTCATTCCGACCAGGCCGCAGACGCGTCCGGGTGCGAGGGTCAGGCTCGCGCCGACCAGTGCCACGACGTCTCGGTACCGAACGTCGACAGCGTCGACGGTCAGCGCGGCACCGTCCCGGTTCGCACCCGAGATGTGCCGGGTCATCGCGTGCCCACCAACGCGTCGGCGATCAGCCGCGCGTCGTAACGCAGCAGATCGAGGTAGGTGGGCACGGGTCCGTCGGCGGCGCTGAGGGAGTCGACGTACAGCTTTCCGCCGAAGCGGGCACCCGTGTCCTCGGCGACCTGGAGCTGAGCCTTGTCCGAGACGGTCGACTCGCAGAAGACGGCAGGCACGTCGTTGTCACGTACGAAATCGATGGTGCGGACCACTTGTTTGGGTGTCCCTTCCTGTTCGGCATTGACCGGCCACAGATACGCCTCTTGCAGGTCGAAGTCGCGGGCCAGATAGCCGAACGCGCCCTCACACGTCACCAGAGCACGTTGCTGCGCCGGAAGTTGGGCCAGATCGGATTCCAGTTCGTCGCCGACCGACCGCAGCTCGGTGATGTACGCGGCGGCGTTGGCGCGGTATTCCTCGGCATGGACAGCGTCGAGCGCCACGAACGCGTCGGCGATGTTGGTGATGTAGGTCTCCGCCACGACCGGCGACATCCAGGCATGTGGATTGGCCTTGCCCGCATACGCGTCGTCGCGGATGTAGACGGGTTCCACGTGTGCGCTGACGACCGCGTGCGGTGCGGGCACCCGCTCGACGAACTTTTCGAACCACGCCTCGAGTCCCAGACCGTTGTCCAGGATCAGATCGGCGCTTTCGGCAGTGCGTAGGTCGCCGGGTGTGGGCTCGTACCCGTGAATCTCGGCTCCGGCCTTGGTGATCGACTCCACACGGAGATGGTCGCCTGCAACGTTCGCGGCCATGTCGGCCAGCACCGTGAACGTCGTCAGCACCAACGGTCTGCCGTCGTCCATCGACGTCGGCTCGTCGTCGCCGACCGCGCGAGCGCATCCGCTCGACGTCGCTACCAGCAGTCCCGCCACGGCCCAGCTCGCAACGATTCGACCCACGCGAGATCCGCGAGATCGAAGAAATAAGTTAGGCACCCCGAAATATTTACCGTGGGGACACCCTTTTGTCCATACCTGCCGCACGCGACACGCCTGTCCGAGGATGACCGAGCGGCCGCCGGGCCGTAGGCTTCGCGGTGTGCAGAGATGGCGAGGTCTCGACGATGTACCTGCCGACTGGGGCCGATGTGTGCTCACGATCGGTGTGTTCGACGGCGTTCACCGCGGACATGCGCAGTTGATCGGTAGAGCAGTGGCCGCAGCTCGGGAACGCGGCGTACCCAGTGTGCTCATGACGTTCGACCCCCACCCGATGGAAGTGGTCCGTCCGGGTAGTCACCCCGCGCAGTTGACGACGTTGACCCGGCGTGCCGAACTGGCCGAGGAACTGGGCATCGACGTGTTCTGCGTCATGCCGTTCACGCCCGAACTGATGAAACTCACCCCCGAGCGATACGTGCACGAGATCCTCATCGAACGCCTGCACGTTGCAGAAGTGGTCGTCGGCGAGAACTTCACCTACGGGAAGAAGGCGCTCGGGACGGTCCCCATGCTGCGCAAGATCGGCGAACGGTCCGGCTTCGCAGTCGACGGAGTCAACCTGTTGGCCGAGCATGCCGTCACGTTCTCGTCCACCTACATCAGGTCGTGCGTGGACGCCGGGGACGTCGCGGCAGCAGCTGCAGCGCTCGGCCGCCCGCATCGCGTCGAGGGTGTCGTCGTGCACGGCGACGGACGCGGCCGTCAAATGGGCTATCCCACAGCCAATGTCGCTCCGCCGATGTACTCGGCCATACCGGCGGACGGGGTCTACGCCGCCTGGTTCACCGTGCTCGGTCCGGGTCCGATCATGGGGACGGTCACTCCGGGGGAGCGGCACCCGGCGGCTGTGTCGGTGGGCACGAATCCCACGTTCTCGGGACGCACCAGGACCGTCGAGGCGTTCGTGCTCGACGGCGAGGGAGACCTCTACGGGCAGCACGTGGCCGTCGACTTCGTCGAGCGACTGCGCGGAATGGAGAAGTTCGATTCCATGGAGGCTCTCGTGGAGGAGATGGGCCGGGACGCCGACCGGGCCCGCTCGATCCTGGCCGCCAGCGCAGCCTGATAGGCTGACTCCTCGGTGTTCGCTGCGGTCCGCGGCGGCTGCACCGGCTTCGATACCGCCCGGATGATCATGCATCGTCCACGGCGGGGCCCGTTGCTTCCTTTCACGCGGACGTCATTGATCAGGAGTAGTACCAGTGGCATTGACCACCGAACAGAAGAAGGCCGTTCTCGGCGAGTACGGCTTGCACCCCACCGACACGGGTTCGCCCGAGGCGCAGGTTGCAATGCTCACCAAGCGCATCGTCGACTTGACCGAGCACCTCAAGATGCACAAGCACGATCACCACTCCCGCCGCGGCCTGTTGCTGCTGGTCGGACGTCGTCGTCGTCTGCTCAAGTACATCGCGAAGGTAGACGTCACTCGCTACCGTTCGCTCATCGAGCGTCTGGGTCTGCGTCGATAATTTCGATCGACGCGAGGATGTTGCCGATGCATGGTTCGACGCGCCGGTGTACACCCGACTCGCAGCAATAGTGCAGTAGCCAACGAGGCAGTGCTTAGACTGTTCCTCGTTGGCTTTCTGTGTTTGTACCGCAACATCAGGATAGTCAGCACGACCAGCGGATACACGGTATCCGCACACCGCCGTGTATGCCTGTCACGCCGTGGTGTCGGTCTTCGGTAGTGGCTTTTCGGATACGAGATCCGGAGGGCTTCGATCGATGGCCGCCTCCGCGCAGCCGCGTCCCGAGACGAACTCTCGGAGATGGACGGCACAGGTATGCCGCCACAGCCAGGAGGGCTGGTGGTGTGTCCACGCGGGCACGGCAAAGACGAGAGGACGAGAACAGAACACATGTCGGACACCACAACATTGGACGCCGAAGAAGGCGTCTACGAAGCAACAGCGATCATCGACAACGGCTCTTTCGGTAAGCGGAGCATCCGCTTCGAGACGGGTCGCTTCGCACAGCAGGCCGCAGGCGCAGTCGCCGCGTACCTCGACGAGGACACCATGCTGCTGTCGGCAACGACGGCGGGCAAGCACCCCCGTGAGGGATTCGATTTCTTCCCGCTGACGGTCGACGTCGAAGAGCGCATGTACGCCGCGGGCCGTATCCCCGGATCGTTCTTCCGCCGCGAGGGCCGTCCGTCCACCGACGCCATCCTCACCTGCCGCCTGATCGACCGGCCGCTGCGTCCGACGTTCGTCGACGGACTGCGCAACGAGATCCAGGTCGTCATCACGGTCATGAGCCTCAACCCAGCCGATCTGTACGACGTCGTCGCGATCAACGCCGCGTCGGCATCGACCCAGATCGCCGGTCTGCCGTTCTCCGGTCCGATCGGCGGCGTTCGCGTCGCGCTGATCGACAAGCAGTGGGTTGCGTTCCCGACCAACGAGCAGCTCGAGAAGGCCGTGTTCAACATGGTCGTCGCCGGCCGCATCGTCTCCGGCTCCGGTGCCGACGCCGACGTCGCGATCATGATGGTCGAGGCCGAGGCCACCGAGAACGTCATCGAGCTCATCGAGGGCGGCGCTACCGCACCCAACGAGGCAGTTGTCGCCGAGGGCCTCGAGGCCTCGAAGCCCTTCATCGCAGCCCTGTGCACCGCACAGCAGGAGCTCGCGTCCAAGGCCGCCAAGCCGACCGGCGACTACCCGGTCTTCCCGGCGTACCAGAGCGACGTCTTCGAAGCCGTCGAGAACGCCGCGAAGATCCCGCTCAACGAGGCACTGACCATTGCCGGCAAGGCCGAGCGCGAGAACAAGCTCGACGAGGTCAAGGCTCAGGTCCTCACCTCGGTCGGAGACAGCTTCGCCGGCCGCGAGAAGGAGATCGGTGCCGCGTTCCGCGCACTGACCAAGAAGTCGGTTCGCCAGCGCATCCTCACCGATCACTTCCGCATCGACGGCCGCGGCATCACCGACATCCGGTCGTTGTCCGCCGAGGTCGCGATCATCCCGCGTACCCACGGATCGGCTCTGTTCGAGCGCGGCGAGACCCAGATCCTGGGCGTCACCACCCTCGACATGGTCAAGATGGCGCAGCAGGTCGACTCGCTCGGGCCCGAGACGTCCAAGCGCTACATGCACCATTACAACTTCCCGCCGTACTCCACCGGTGAGACCGGCCGCGTCGGTTCGCCGAAGCGTCGCGAGATCGGTCACGGCGCACTCGCCGAGCGCGCTCTGCTGCCGGTTCTGCCCAGCCAGGCAGAGTTCCCGTACGCCATCCGCCAGGTCTCCGAGGCATTGAGCTCCAACGGCTCGACCTCGATGGGCTCGGTCTGCGCATCGACTCTGTCGCTGCTCAATGCCGGTGTGCCGCTGCGTGCCCCGGTTGCCGGTATCGCGATGGGCCTCGTGTCCGACGAGGTCGACGGCGAGACTCGCTACGTCGCCCTCACGGACATCCTCGGTGCCGAGGACGCGTTCGGCGACATGGACTTCAAGGTCGCCGGAACCAAGGACTTCGTCACCGCCCTGCAGCTCGACACCAAGCTCGACGGCATTCCCTCCAAGGTGCTCGCCGGCGCGCTGTCACAGGCGAAGGATGCTCGCACGACGATCCTCGAGGTCATGGCCGAGGCCATCGACACCCCGGACGAGATGAGCCCGTACGCACCTCGCGTCACCGCGATCAAGGTGCCGGTCGACAAGATCGGCGAGGTCATCGGGCCCAAGGGCAAGATGATCAACTCCATCACCGAGCAGACCGGTGCCAACATCTCGATCGAAGATGACGGCACTGTCTACGTCGGTGCAGCGGACGGCCCGTCCGCACAGGCCGCGATCGACATGATCAACGCCATCGCCAACCCGCAGCTGCCGAAGGTCGGCGAGCGATTCCTCGGAACCGTCGTCAAGACAACGGCTTTCGGTGCATTCGTTTCGCTGCTCCCGGGCCGCGACGGACTGGTGCACATCTCGAAGCTCGGTAACGGCAAGCGCATCAACAAGGTCGAGGACGTCGTGAGCGTCGGGTCGAAGTTGCGCGTCGAGATCGCCGATATCGACAACCGCGGCAAGATCAGCCTCGTTCCCGTCGAAGACGACAACGCAGCTGCTCCCGCCGACGCTCCCGAGGCACCCGCCGAGGTCAGCGCTGAGTAAGAAGCAAGCGAGCCGAACGGTACGTCCCCTCGGGACGTACCGTTCGGCCGTTCCAGAGACCAGCGGCACCGACACGGGCGTTCGACGCACGACTCTGCCCGGCGGCCTTCGGGTCGTCACCGAGTTCGTTCCCGGCGTTCGCTCGGCATCGGTCGGTGTGTGGGTCGGCGTCGGCTCGCGCGACGAGCAACCCAGCGTCGCCGGTGCCGCGCACTTCCTCGAACATCTGCTGTTCAAGTCGACGCCGACGCGTAGTGCGCTCGAGATCGCCCAGGTGATGGACGGTGTCGGGGGAGAGCTGAACGCATTCACTTCCAAGGAGAGCACGTGCTTCTACGCGCACGTGCTCGACGAGGACGTCGCGCTCGCGATCGATCTCGTCAGCGATGTGGTGCTTCGTGGTCGGTGTAGATCGGCAGATGTGGACGTCGAGCGTCAGGTGGTCCTCGAAGAGATCTCCATGCGCGACGACGATCCCGAGGATCTCCTGGGAGATGCTTTCCTGGAAGCGATGTTCGGTGATCACCCGATCGGGCGTCCGATCATCGGATCTGTCGAATCCATCGAATCGATGACCCGTTCCCAACTGCATTCGTTCCATGTTCGCCGCTATACGCCGCAACGGATGGTCGTCGCCGTCGCAGGCAACGTCGATCACAAGCAGATCGTGTCGTTGGTACGTCGCGCCTTCGCGGGTCATCTGGAAAAGGGCCTGCGGCCGGCCGAAAGGCGTAGCGGTTCAGCGCGATTGCGGCAGAATCCGACGCTGAGCCTGACCACCCGGGACAGCGAACAGGCGCATCTGTGCCTGGGCGTGCGGGCGTTCGGACGTCACGAGGGACACCGCTGGGCATTGTCGGTACTGAATTCTGCTGTCGGCGGTGGGCTCAGTTCTCGCCTGTTCCAGGAGATCAGGGAAGAGCGCGGACTGGCTTACTCGGTGTACTCCTCGGTGGATACGTTTGCCGACAGCGGGGCGTTCTCGGTGTACGCGGGATGTCAGCCGGAGAACCTGGGCGAGGTCACCACGGTGATTCGCGAGGTGCTCGCCAAGGTTGCGGCCGAGGGCATCACCGATGCCGAGTGCGCTCGCGCCAAGGGTTCGTTGCGCGGTGGATTGGTGCTGGGACTGGAGGATTCGGGTTCTCGGATGAACCGTATCGGTCGCAGCGAACTGAACTACGGCAATCACCGCGACATCACCGACACGTTGGCGCGGATCGACAGTGTCGGCAACGACGAGGTACGCGAGGTAGCGGCCGTGTTGCTCGACCGGCCTTTCGGTGCCGCAGTGGTAGGCCCCTACAAGAACGTCCGCCAGCTGCCGGCGTCGGTCAAGTCCCTGGTCCGGTAGCGTCGGCGATCACGTCGCGCACTGCGCATCGGATCAGGTCCGGCACTGCCGAGGTGTCGGTGATCGGCTCGAACGCTCGAGTGGCGTGGAGCGCCGCAATTCCGTGCACGGAGGTCCACAGTCTCAGTGCTGTGAACTGTGGATTCTCCGGCACGACGGCATCGAGTGTCGAGGTGAGAGCCTCGAACAGGGGTCGCGACTGTCCGCGCAGATTCTCGCCGGAGCCCTCGAGCAGGTCGTGTCGAAAGATGAGCGCGAACATCGCGGGGCGCTGCGCCGCGAACTGCACGTACGCGTGCGCCATCGCATCCAGTGCATCTCGGGGCGAATCCGACTGCTGTGCAGCAGAATTCAGTGCGGTCTCGAGATCGACCAGACCGACTCGGGCCACGGCCGCGGCCAAAGCGCTCAGTGTCGGAAAATACCGTCTCGGTGCGCCGTGCGATACGCCGGCTTCACGCGTGACCGCTCTGATGGTGAGCCCGCCCTGTCCCTCGTTTTCGAGCAGGCGGACGCCTGCGTCCACCAGTCGAGTCCGAAGGTTGTCAGCCACGTAGACATTGTCTACTCTCAGCCGTGACGATGTCCAGCCGAGAGGATCGATCAATGTGGTATCTGCTTTTCAAATATGTGCTGATCGGCCCGATCCTCCGAGTTCTCGGCCGTCCGTCGGTGGTCGGCGCAGGCAATATCCCGAAGGCGGGACCGGTGATCATCGCCGGCAACCACCTCACCGTCGTCGACTCGTTCTTTCTCGTCCTCCTGGTTCGTCGCCGAGTCACGTTCATCGCCAAGAGTGAGTACTTCACCGGCCGGGGAATCAAGGGCGCGGCGCTTCGCTGGTTCTACAGCGCGACAGGTCAGGTTCCCGTCGACCGCCGCGGGGCAGATGCTTCGGCTCCGGCGCTCGATGCCGCGAAAAGTATTCTGCGACAACGGAAGGTGTGGGCGGTGTACCCGGAAGGGGCGCGATCTCCCGACGGCCGGTTGTACAAGGGCAAGACCGGGCTGGCAAGAGTAGCGCTCGAGTCCGGAGCGCCCGTCGTGCCGGTGGTGATGCGCGGGACGCTCGGAGTGAACCCGGTGGGTTCGAGGATCTGGCGGCCGGGCAAGGTGCTGATGCTCGTCGGCGAACCAATGGACTTCACGAGATACGCTGGGGGACAGAACAGTAGGGCCATTCTGCGGGCGGTCACCGATGAGGTGATGACTGCGCTGGCGAACCTGTCGGGGCAGGAATACGTCGACGTCTACGCCGCGACAGTCAAGGACGCGGCATGACCTCGGACGTGCAGGCGCGTGGAAGAACAGTCCTCGTCACCGGCGTCGGTCGGAGGGAAGGAATCGGCTTCGCCATCACCCGCAGGTTGCTGCGGGACGAGCGCGCCCGCGTCTTCGCGCAATCATGCGATGCCTACGACGTCAGTGAACCGTGGGGAGTGGGAACGCCGGGAGCGGTGCAGGTTCTCGCCGAGTTGTCCACTGCGCCAAGCAGACTCGGGAATCTGGACATCGATCTCTCCGATGTCGAAGCGCCTGCCGTCCTGTTCGATGCTGTCGAATCCAGGTTCGGTGCCGTCGACTCGTTGGTGATCAACCATGCGCGATCACAGCTGGGCGAACTGGGTTCTCTGACGGCAGAGAACCTCGACCTGACGTGGGCGGTGAACGTGCGCGCGTCGTTGCTTCTGGTGCAGGAATTCGCGCAACGGTACGTCGATCATCCTGACGGCGGACGCGTCGTGCTGTTCACGTCCGGGCAGGGAGAGGGGCCGATGCCAACCGAGATTCCCTATGCGGTGACCAAGGGTGCCATCGCCGCGATAACACCGACCGTGGCCGATTCCCTGATCGAACGTGGCATCACCGTCAACACGATCAATCCGGGTCCGACCGATACCGGTTGGGCAAGTGCGGATCTGAACGAGTTCGTCTCGCGCCACATGCCGCGCGGGCGGTGGAACTCACCGGACGAGGCCGCAGCGGTCGTGGCGATGTTGCTCTCGCCCGATTCGGGCTCGATCACCGGTCAGGTCATCGGCGCCGAAGGTGGCTTCCGACGCTTCACGCCGTGATCACGGCGCGGCGCCTCGGTCAGAGCTTCTTCTTGTTCCGCAACAACTTCCAGGGCACCAAGGCAGATTCGAGCTGGACCGACAGGCTCATCTTGGATTCGCCCTCGCTACGCTCCTCGAACGTGATCGGTACCTCGGCGAGAGTGAGCCCGTGTTTGACGGTGCGGTAGTTCATCTCGACCTGGAACGCGTACCCGTTGCTCTCCACCGACGCAACGTCGATCGTACGGAGCGTGCGGGCATGCCATGCCTTGAAGCCGGCGGTGGCGTCCTTGACTCCGAGACGAAGAATCGTGTTCACGTAGAAGTTGGCCCACGCCGACAGCGCCTTGCGGTGCCACGGCCAGTCCGCCGCGACCGAACCGCCGGGGACGTAGCGCGAACCGAGCACGACCGCGGCGTCGGTGCTCAGCAGCTTGTCGATCATCGCCGGAATCACCTCGGTGGGGTGCGACAGGTCGGCGTCCATCTGGATCACGATGTCGGCTCCCTCGTCGAGGGCCCGTGTCATGCCGGCCACGTATGCGCGGCCCAGACCGTTCTTCTCGGTGCGGTGCAGAACGGAGACCTCGAGGGGACCGTCGATGGCGAGTTTGTCGGCGATGTCGCCGGTTCCGTCGGGGGAGTTGTCGTCGACCACGAGAACACCGAGCCCCTCGACCTTCAGCCCGGCCAGCAGTTCGACCAGCTTGGGGAGGTTCTCGCGTTCGTTGTACGTCGGTACAACGACGGTGGTCTTCGGGGCGACTCGTTCCGTACTCACCACCGTATGATCCGTGATTCCGTGTTCCGATCAAAATTTCGGACACGATCGGCCGCGTCGGTGCGGGTTTCGGAGGCCCGATGGGGCTATCGGCCTCGGTGCTCGACGAAGGTATCGCCGCGCAGTATCGGCACGCAGGAACTCGAGTCGACCTCGGCGGCGATGTCGACGTCCTCGGGGTGGCCCATCGCTATGAGCTCCCGCCCCGAGCCGCATCGCCGCAGCTCGGTAGCTATATCCGCCGCGGCCGCGTGCCACGCGGTCGCAGCGACCACCGCCTCGGGGGATGGATCGAACAGGCCGGACTCCACGAGGGGTGCCAGCACGGCTCCGGCACCCCACAAGTCCTCCACTGCGGGCCGCAACGACGAATCGGGCCATCTCTCACCGGCGGCTATGACGGCAATCACGCTGTGGGGATGGTCGTCGACGACCCACTGCGCGATCGCGGCGGCGTTGCGGAGCGATGCGCCCACGCACGTGTCGACCCGGGCGGCGAGTGCGTGGGCGATCGTGGAACCGTTCGGCGACGGCAACACGAGTCGTCTCGGTGGCGGTGCGGCGGCGCGCACGGTGGCAGGACACAAGCTGACGTCTCCCGGCGTGGCAACCGAACGGCCGACTGCGAGAACGGCGTCGTGGTGCTCGGCCAGGTGGGTGGCACGGTCGTCGCGCCATCGGCTGGGTACGACCTCGATTCCGGCGTCCATCGCCACCGTCAGAGTGGTCGTGAACGACAGGACGTCCACGACGACGGCGATGTCGGCACCGGCGACCACAGCGTCGATCGCGGATAGGCCCCACTCGAAGCGCAATGCGCAGTCGTTCTGAGTGTGGGCGGAGTCGGCCGGCATTGCGGAACCGTAACCAACATTGCGTCCGGTGCTACGTTCGGCCCGGACAGCGGAACCAGGGGAGGCGCGGATGCAGCTGGAGATCGACTCGAAAGTGATCGTGTTCGCGTCGGGTGTGTTGCTGATGTGGGCGTTGGCGCTCGGAGTGCTCAAGTACCACCAGATGTCCACGTCGAGCGACGGAACCGCGCACCGATACGTCGACATCGCGCATCGGGCAGCGTTGATGTACTCCTTCGCTGCTCTCGTTCTTGCGGCTCTCGCGCACTACAGCGCCTGGCCGACGGTGGTCGACCTGACCGCAGCGGTGGTGGTGCTGGTGTTCTTCGTCGCCGCGATCGCCGGCTACACCGTGCACGGGATCCGGCGAGACACCGAGAATCAGTTCGTCCATCCCGTTCCGGGGACGCACCTGTTCATGCTCGCTCTGATCGTCGGCGAGATCGGCGGGACCGCGGTACTGCTGGCCGGATTTTTCGCCGAACAATTCTTGGGACGGTCCTAGTGTCGCTCGGTCCCGAGGACGGTTGTGACGCAAGGATTTCCGATTTGTCCGGATAACCGACAATCGCGAAAACAAACACCACCTTTCCTCCGGCGCGGAAACAGTGGATGGCTTAGCGTCGGGAAATGGGAATGTTTCGCACGAAGTCCGTCGACGAGATCGAGAGCGACGTCGACGACGAGGGGTCCGGCAGTCTGCGCAAGCAGCTCGGGTTACGCGATTTGGTCGGTTTCGGGGTCGGCATCGTCATCGGAACCGGCATATTCACGCTCACCGGTGTACAGGCCAAAGAAAATGCCGGCCCGGCGGTCGTGATCTCCTTCGTCATCGCCGGTGTCGTGAGTTTGCTTGCCGCACTGTGTTATGCGGAACTTGCATCGGCCGTGCCGACGGCGGGCAGTGCGTACACGTACGCGTACGCCACCCTGGGGGAGCTGTTCGCGTGGATCATCGGATGGGATTTGATCCTCGAATTCGCTTTGGGTGCTGCCGTTGTCGCTCGAAGCTGGTCCGGCTACCTCGCGGATCTCTTTTCTCTGCCACCCAGCTTGTTCACGGAGGAAGCGCCGGTGAACGTGGGGGCTGTTGCCATCGTCGCGGTGCTGGGCGTCATTGCCGCTGTGGGAGTCAAGGAGTCGGCGCGAGTGACCAACGTGCTGGTTCTGATCAAGGTCGCCATCTCGGTGTTCATCGTGGTCGCCGGCCTGTTCTTCGTCCAGAAATCGAACCTGGTTCCGTTCGTACCCGAGTCCGTGCCCGCCGAGGCCGGTGGCTCGACGCTCGATCAGCCCCTGATGCAGGCCGTGGCCGGAATCGCACCCTCGGCGTTCGGATTTGCCGGCGTCGTCACCGCTGCAGCGGTCGTGTTCTTCGCCTACACAGGATTCGAGGCCGTTGCCAATCTCAGTGAGGAGGCCGAGCGGCCCGCCCATGATCTGCCTCGTGCACTGATCGGCACGCTCGTGGCATGCACGTTGCTGTACATGATGGTCGCGTTCGTCGTCACCGGCATGGTGAAATACACCGAGCTCGACGACAGCGCACCCATTGCCAAGGCGTTCGATTCTGTGGGTGCAGGCTGGGCTGGAGTTCTGGTCTCGATAGCGGCCGTGGCGGGTCTGACGTCGGTCATTCTGGTCGAGTTGGTGACCATCAGCCGAATCGGCTTCGCGATGGGCAGGGACGGTTTGCTACCCAAGTCGGTTGCGAAGGTGTCTCCCCGTTTCGGGACTCCGACCCGGTTGACCGTCGGCGTCGTGGTGTTCGTGGCGCTGCTGGGGGCCCTGGTACCGCTGAAGGAACTGGCCGAGATGGTCAGCATCGGAGCCCTGTTCGCGTTTCTGCTGGTCTCGGCGGCAGTGCCGATCCTGCGTCGGACCAAGCCGGATCTCGAGCGGCCCTTTCGAGTTCCGCTGTCTCCCGTCGTGCCGATTCTGTCCGGGCTCTCGTGCGTCTACCTGATGGCCAACCTGGTGGTGGAGACGTGGATACGGTTTCTGGTCTGGTTGGCCCTCGGTCTGTTGATCTACTTCGCCTACGGGCGCCGCAACGCGAGGTTGGCGACCGAGGTGGTCGACCGATAGACCTACCGTCGGTCAAGGTAGAGCTCCGCCGTCTCCGTTGCCACGGCCGCGACCGCCGAGGCGAGGCCGGGCTCGAGATCCAGAGCCGTCGCGAGTGGCTCGCCGCGAAGATTCGACGATCGAAGCAACTCCCAGGCCCGCTCGACCAGTCGCACCGAGGTCGGGTGGTCCAATTCCGGTCGGTTGGACCGCAGCGCGGTGGCCGCCCAGTCCGCGTCGAACGTCCCGTTGGGAGGTCCGAACACGCGTTCACCGGACGAATAGCTCGTGGGCTCCATGCTCGACGACGCTAGCAGGATTTGCGGCAGGTGGGACCGTGACCGAACTGCGGCCGATCGACACTATCGAACCGATCGGTTTCATCTGTACGGTGAGTCGATGAGCGAGGGGTATCGCAGGCTTGTGGCGGCCGGGTGGGTCGTAGCACCACTGCTTGCTGCTGTGCTGCTCGTCGGTTGCTCCGCCGGTGAGGCCGCTCGCCCGACGCCCGATGCGTCACCGCCACCGAACTTCGAGACCGCCACCGGCTCGCTCGTGGTCGGTGACCCGTTCACCGCGCCGACCGCCCCGACCGAAACGCTGCCGCCGGTCGTGCCGGGACTGTCGCTGGAGGGAATTCGTCACCCGTCGGGCTCACCCGTGGCGGTGACGGACGTGGTGTTGGGAGCCTCCTCCGTCGAGTATCGACTGCGCGGCAACGGGCCGGTGTCCTACACGGTGCGCTACGTCGACGAGGCCGTCCGATACGGAACCAGTGAGCCGGTCGCGCTTCCCGGGCGAGCCGTACTCCAGGTCGACATCGCCGGTACCTCGACCGAGCCGGATGTCACGGTCGTTCCGTATGCCGGGCCGGATCGGATTCGCAACGAGCCGGACTCCGCCGTGGTGGCAGTCGACTTCCTGGCCGATGCCGATGGAATCTCACAGTCCTTCGTCGCCGTGGCGTCCGACCGTCCGGACTTCGCGGTGCACAGCACCGAGGAACCGGCGGCCGTGGTCGTCACCATCTCCTGAGCTGCCGCCACACGACGTCGACGACGCGAAAGTACCTCTGCGACGTGCGTTCGGGCCCGGTCCACCGGGGGCCGCGCTACCATCGCGGTGTGTCCGACGCCACAGCGGGAGCAAGTTCGGCAGGTCAGGTGCGTGTGCTCGTGTACAGCAGTAACGCGGCCACGCGCGCTCAGGTGATGTCTGCGGTGGGCACCCGGCCCGATCCGGCGCTCGGCGTCGTCGACTTCGTCGAGGTTGCCACCGCGGCCGTGGTGATCGAGCACCTGGACGCGGGGGGAATCGATGTGGCGATCCTCGACGGTGAGTCCTCGCCCGTCGGCGGGCTGGGTTTGGCCAAGCAACTCAAGGACGAGATCGACGACTGCCCGCCGGTGCTGGTGCTCATCGGACGCCCCGACGACCGGTGGTTGGCCGACTGGTCGCGCGCCGAGGCCGCAGTTCCCCATCCAGTGGATCCGATCCGACTCGGGCGCGCGGTGGTCGATCTGCTGAGGCAGCACTCGGGTCGCGTCGGTGCCAGGGTCTCTCGATCGCGGTAGATCAGACCGTTTTCTCCGATGCGGGCACCGTCAGCACGAACCGGTGTATCGAGCCGGCGACAGCAGCTCCGAGCATGGGGAACACCACGAACACCCACAGTTGTGACAGGGCAGGGCCGCCGGCGACGAGGGCGGGGCCGAGGGCCCGAGCAGGGTTGACCGAGGTCGAGTCGATTCCGATGCCCAGCAGGTGAACCACGGTCAGGGTCAGGCCGATCGGGATACCGGCCGCCACGACGGGGTGAACGGTGGGGGCCGTGGTGGCGAGTACGACGAGGACGAGCAGGCCGGTCGCGATCGTCTCGAACACCGCGACCGACGCCACGCCATACGCTCCGGGCGAGGAGCTGCCGAATCCGTTGGTGCCCAGACCGTCCGACGACATGTCGTATCCGGGACGGCCTGACGCGACGAACAGTACGATCAGCGCGCCGATCACTGCACCGACGGCCTGGGCAGCGATGTAGAACGCAGCCTTGACCGGGGTGATGGCGCGAGCTATCAGGGCGCCAATTGTCACGGCCGGGTTGATGTGGCATCCCGAGATCGCGCCGATCGCGTAGACGAGGGCAAGCAGTGTGAGCCCGAACGCCAGGGCGATGCCCGGGGTTCCGACGGTGTCGCCCGCGATGACGGCGGTGCCGACGCCGAATATCACGAGCAGGGCAGTTCCCAGTCCCTCGGCGGCGAGCGCCGAGATGGAAATCGACTTCATCGTCTCTCCTCAGTGGTGGCGGCAGCCCGGGTCGGGTGGCCGGAAATGTTCGGTGATTGGTCGTCCCTCGCGGTGTGGACCGCATGTGAGGCAAGAGTGATGTGGATCACATCAATGATTGGGTCCGAGGGTGGGTGGCCCATGCGTGTCAACGGTTTACGAAACTGGGCTGCTCGAAATCCCGCGAGATCTGTACCGAAGCCATACTGTGTGGTTCAGGTCACATTGGTACGGCCGTCGCATTTACTTTCGCGGCGGCGCGGTCGTCGATCGAGGGAGCGGATGCCCGAATGAACGCCTACGTTCCGATTCTCGTCCTGGGTGCCGTCGCAGTCGCGTTCGCGGTCTTCTCGGTGATGGTCGGCACGATGGTGGGACCCGCCCGATACAACCGAGCGAAGTTCGACGCGTACGAATGTGGGATCGAACCCACGATGCATGCGCCTACGGGACAACGATTTCCGGTGAAGTTCTATCTCACCGCGATGCTGTTCATCATCTTCGACATCGAGATCGTCTTCCTGTATCCCTGGGCCGTCCACCTCGACGTTCTCGGTGCGTTCGGGCTCGTCGCGATGGCGTTGTTCGTCGTGAACGTGTCGGTGGCCTACGTGTACGAGTGGCGGCGAGGCGGGCTCGGTTGGGACTGACCACACGATCTCGGATACGACGACGGAACGATGCACTGTTCTCATTCTGCGGAAGCGAAAGAGCGTGATCGATGGGACTCGAAGAGAAGCTACCCAGCGGATTCCTGCTGACCACCGTCGAGGGGTTGGCCGGGTACGCACGTAAGGGCTCGCTGTGGCCCGCCACCTTCGGGCTCGCATGTTGTGCCATCGAAATGATGGCCACCACGTCCGGCCGTTTCGATCTCGCGCGATTCGGAATGGAAGCGTTTCGCGCGTCCCCCCGGCAGGCGGATCTGATGATCGTGGCCGGCCGCGTCAGCCAGAAGATGGCTCCGGTGTTGAGGCAGGTCTACGACCAGATGGCAGAACCGAAATGGGTTCTCGCCATGGGTGTCTGTGCATCCTCGGGCGGAATGTTCAACAACTACGCGGTGGTCCAGGGAGTGGACCACATCGTGCCCGTCGACATCTATCTGCCCGGGTGCCCGCCTCGGCCCGAGATGCTGCTCAACGCAATCCTGGAGTTGCACAAAAAGATTCAGCAGATGCCGTTGGGTATGAACCGGGAACAGGTGCGAGCGGCCGCCGAGGCGGCCGCACTCTCGTCCACCCCGACGATCGATCTGAAGGGTTTGCTCCGATGACGGCGCAGCCGCCGGGTGGGATGTCTCAGCCGCCAGGAAAAATGTCTCAGCGGCCACGCGGGATGTTCGGGGTTCGCGGTAGTGGCGACACGTCGGGCTACGGCCGATTGGTGCCGCCGGCGGCAGCGGAGGACACCGCGACGCGGCCCTACGGCGGCTACTTCGATGCCCTCGTCGATCGGTTGGCCACCGTCCTTCTTGCTGTGAACCCCGTCGCTACGTTCGACGCCGCCGTCGAACGGGTGGTGATTCATCGCGGCGAATTGACGCTGCATCTGGTGCGGGAGTACGTGCCTGCCGTCGCCCAGGCGCTACGGGACGACGAAGAATTGCGATTCGAATTGTGTACCGGCGCATCGGGTGTGCACTATCCGGACCTGATCGGCCGGGAGTTGCACGTTGTGTACCATCTGGTCTCCATCACGCACGGCCGTCGGCTCCGACTCGAAGTTGCCGTCCCCGACGACGATCCACACAGTCCGTCGCTGTGCGGGGTGTATCCCACCAACGACTGGCACGAGCGCGAGGTCTACGACTTCTTCGGCATCGTCTTCGACGGTCATCCTGCATTGACGCGGATCGAGATGCCCGACGACTGGGTCGGTCATCCACAACGCAAGGACTATCCGCTGGGCGGAATTCCCATCGAGTACAAGGGCGCTCGCGTCGCGCCTCCCAACGAGCGCAGGTCGTACAACTGATGAGTGCAACGGACGAAACCATCTACGCGGTCTCCGGACAGGACTGGGACGACGTCGTCGAGTTGGCCCGCGGATCGAGTACCGAGCGGATCGTGGTCAACATGGGCCCGCAGCACCCGTCAACACACGGCGTGCTGCGGTTGATTCTCGAAATCGAGGGCGAGACCGTCACCGAGGCTCGTTGCGGGATCGGGTATCTGCACACGGGAATCGAGAAGAATCTCGAGTACCGAAACTGGACCCAGGGCGTCACGTTCGTCACCCGCATGGACTACCTGTCGCCGTTCTTCAACGAAACCGCATACTGCCTCGGCGTGGAGAAGCTACTGGGTATAACCGACGACATTCCCGAGCGCGCCACGGTGATCCGGGTGATGCTGATGGAGCTGAATCGCATCTCGTCGCATCTCGTCGCATTGGCCACGGGCGGAATGGAATTGGGAGCGGTCACCGCGATGCTGTTCGGGTTCCGTGAGCGCGAGCTGATACTCGACGTCTTCGAGGCCATCACCGGCCTGCGCATGAACCACGCCTACATCCGGCCGGGCGGACTGTCGCAGGACCTACCCGAGGACGCGGTCGGCAGGGTACGTGAGCTCCTTCGCGTGCTGCCGGGACGCCTGCGCGACCTCGAACTCATGCTCAACGACAACCCGATCTGGAAAGCCAGAACCGAGAACGTAGGTTATCTGGATCTCACCGGATGTATGGCGCTGGGCGTCACCGGTCCGGTGCTGCGTTCGACCGGACTGCCCTACGACCTGCGACGGTCCGATCCGTACTGCGGGTACGAGAACTACGAGTTCGACGTGGTGACCGACACCGGATGCGACTGCTACGGGCGATATCTGATTCGCGTCGAAGAAATGAAGGAATCGCTCAAGATAGTCGAACAGGCCCTCGACCGCCTGCGTCCCGGCCCGGTCGTCATCGACGACAAGAAGATCGCGTGGCCGGCCGAGCTGGTCTCGGGACCCGATGGCCTGGGCAACTCTCAGGAGCATGTGCGGACCATCATGGACACCTCGATGGAATCGCTGATTCACCACTTCAAACTGGTGACCGAGGGAATGCGGGTCCCGGCCGGCCAGGTGTTGTCCTCGGTGGAGTCGCCGCGAGGGGAGCTCGGGGTACACATCGTCAGCGACGGTGGAACCAGGCCGTACCGAGTGCATTTCAGAGATCCGTCCTTCACCAACCTGCAAGCGGTGGCGGCAATGTGCGAGGGCGGAATGATCTCCGACGTCATCGCCGCGGTCGCCAGTATCGACCCGGTGATGGGTGGGGTGGATCGATGACCGCGCAGCCCCAGTCGGAACCGGTTCTGATCCAACTCGGAGCCCGGCCGGACGAACCGGTGCAACTGGCCACGCCGGGTGCACGAACGTCGTATCCCGCCGAGGTGCTCGCCCGGCTGCACGCCGACGCCGATATCGTCGTCGCGCGCTATCCGCAGGCCAGATCGGCCCTGCTGCCGCTGCTCCATCTCGTGCAAGCCGAGGACGGCTGCCTCACGCCCGCTGGAATCGAATTCTGCTCGGAGGTACTCGAACTCACCGGGGCGGAGGTGACTGCAGTCGCGACCTTCTACTCGATGTATCGACGCGAACCCACCGGGACGTACCGCGTCGGCGTGTGCACCAACACGCTGTGTGCTGTCATGGGCGGCGACGCCATCATGGACGCGCTGCGTGATCAGCTGGATGTCGAGCACGGAGGTACCACCGCCGACGGCACGATCACCCTCGAACACATCGAGTGCAATGCCGCATGCGATTACGCCCCGGTGATGATGGTCAATTGGGAGTTCTTCGACAACAGCACCCCGTCGTCTGCGCGGGATCTGGTCGATGCACTTCGATCCGGCACCCAGGTCACACCGACGCGTGGAGCACCGCTGTGCACGTTCCGCGAAACCGAGCGGATTCTCGCCGGATTTTCCGACGATCGGCCCGAGGCACTCGAAGCGACCGGTAGTGCAGGCGATGCCACCCTGGCCGGACTGCGATACGCGCGCGAACACGCGATGTCGGCACCCGAGGCCGGGGCACGACCGAACGACGATCACCCGGATTTCGGCGCCGCGGCCGCACCGGAGACGGTGCGAGACAAGCCCGCACCGGCACCCTCGGCGACTGTGCCACCACAACCGAACACCACCGAGACCGATCCACCGACGAACGGAGCGTGACATGGCCCTGACGCCGGTGTTGAGCGAGTTCTGGGACGAGAAGAATTCCTGGACGCTCGACGTCTACCGCAGCCACGACGGATACCGCGGGCTCGAGAAGGCCCTCGCGATGGACCCCGACGACCTCATCGCCTTCGTCAAGGAATCCGGATTACGCGGTCGCGGCGGCGCAGGATTTCCGACCGGAACGAAGTGGAGCTTCATCCCGCAGAACGACGGTAAAGAGCATTATCTGGTGGTCAATGCCGACGAGTCCGAGCCGGGTACCTGCAAGGACATGCCCCTGCTGATGGCGAGCCCGCACACGCTGGTCGAAGGAATAGTGATCGCCGCGTACGCAATTCGCGCATCCCATGCATTCGTGTACGTCCGCGGCGAGGTAGTGCCGGTGCTACGCAGGCTGCAGGCTGCGGTCGCCGAGGCCTACGCGGCGGGCTATCTGGGAAAGGGTGTTCTCGGAACGAAATTCGACTTGGAGTTGGTGATCCACGCCGGAGCCGGCGCGTACATCTGCGGCGAGGAAACAGCCCTCCTCGACTCGTTGGAAGGTCGGCGCGGACAACCTCGGCTGCGGCCACCGTTCCCCGCAGTGGCGGGCCTCTACGCACGCCCGACTGTGGTGAACAACGTCGAATCGATCGCCAGCGTTCCAGTGATCCTGCGCAAGGGAATCGAGTGGTTCCGATCGATGGGTACCGAGAAGTCACCCGGCTTCACGCTGTACTCCATCTCGGGCCACGTCTGCCGTCCAGGCCAGTACGAGGCACCGTTGGGGATCACGCTGCGGGAGTTGCTCGGCTACGCGGGCGGGATCAGACCGGGACACGAACTGAAGTTCTGGACGCCGGGAGGATCCTCGACGCCGATGTTCACCGGCGAGCATCTCGATGTCCCACTCGACTACGAGGGCGTCGGTGCCGCCGGATCAATGCTGGGCACCAAGGCCTTGCAAATATTCGACGAGACGACCTGCGTGGTGCGAGCGGTGCTGCGCTGGACCGAGTTCTACGCACACGAATCCTGCGGCAAATGCACACCGTGCCGGGAAGGCACGTACTGGCTGGTACAAATCCTGCGCCGCCTCGACGGTGGAACCGGCACCGAGGCCGACCTCACAACCTTGCTCGACATCGCCGACGGCATCGCCGGAAAGTCCTTCTGCGCGTTGGGGGACGGTGCCGCCAGCCCGATCGTGTCTTCGCTGAAGTACTTCCGTGACGAATACATCCGTCACGTCACCGAGCAGGGATGCCCATTCGATCCACACCGATCGACCCTGATGGCAGAGGAGCTGACGTCATGACTGCAGCAGCACATGGTCGCTCCGCAGGCTCCACTCCTGCATCCCCGGGTCGTTCCGCAGGCTCCACTCCTGCCAATCCCGATCAGTCGGTCACCCGAGTAGAGATGGTGACACTGACCATCGACGACCACGAGATCAGTGTTCCCAAGGGCACGTTGGTGATCCGCGCGGCCGAGTTGATGGGCGTACAGATTCCGCGATTCTGCGATCATCCGCTGCTCGATCCGGTGGGTGCCTGCCGCCAATGTCTGGTCGATGTCGAGGGGCAACGCAAGCCGTTGGCGTCCTGTACGACGACCGTGGCCGAGGGCATGGTGGTGCGCACTCAGGTGACGTCGGAGGTCGCGGGCAAAGCGCAACGTGGCGTCATGGAATTGCTGCTGATCAATCATCCTCTCGATTGCCCGGTGTGCGACAAGGGCGGTGAGTGTCCACTGCAGAATCAGGCGATGGCCGCGGGTCGCACCGAGTCCAGGTTCACCGAGACCAAACGTACGTATCCCAAACCGATTCCGTTGTCGGCCGAGGTTCTGCTCGATCGCGAACGCTGTGTCCTGTGCGCTCGATGTACTCGCTTCGCGGCGCAGGTTGCCGGTGATCCATCCATCGAGCTGCTCGAACGCGGTGCCGTGCAACAGGTCGGCATCTTCGGCACCGAGCCGTTCGACTCCTACTTCTCGGGAAACACCGTCCAGATCTGCCCCGTGGGTGCACTGACGAACACCGAGTATCGGTTCCGAGCGCGCCCGTACGATCTGACGTCCTCGCCGAGCGTGTGCGAACACTGCGCAGGAGGCTGTGCGCAACGCACGGATCATCGTCGTGGCAAGGTCCTCCGCCGGTTGGCTGGTGACGATCCCCAGGTCAACGAAGAGTGGAACTGCGACAAGGGCCGGTGGGCATTCAAGTACGCCAGCGAGCCGGACCGCATCGGCGCACCGATGGTCAGAGACGAATCGGGGGCTCTGGTCGAGACGTCCTGGTCGGCTGCATTGGCGGCGGCGGCAACGGGACTGGCTGCGTCGATCGGGAACGCTGCGGTACTCGTGGGCGGAAGATCGACTGTCGAAGACTCCTACGCATACGCCAAGTTCGCGCGAACAGTGCTGCACACCAACGACATCGACTTCCGCAACCGTGCTCACAGCGCCGAGGAAGCGGAGTTCCTGGCCGGTCGTATAGCGGCGACGGGGCTGGGCGTGACCTACTCGGATCTCGAAAACGCTCCTGTGGTGTTGATGGTGGGGTTCGAGCCGGAAGAAGAGTCACCGCTGATGTTCCTCAGGTTGCGCAAGGCGCGCCGGACGCGCGGCGTGGTCGTGGCGTCGATCGCACCCTGGGCCAGCCGCGGTCTGCGCAAGCTCGACGGGGTGCTCCTGCAGTCGATTCCCGGCGAGGAACCACAGTGGCTCGACGCACTGCACGTCGGTGACCGGGGTACCGAATCGATCGCCCAGCTCCTCCGGAGCCCGGGAGCGATCGTGCTCGTGGGCGAGCGGCTCGGTTCCGTTCCCGGTGCATTGTCCGCAGCGTCGAAGTTGGCCGACGACACCGGAGCGAACCTGGCATGGATTCCGCGACGGGCAGGAGAGCGCGGTGCCCTCGACGCAGGCGCGTTGCCGAACCTGCTGCCGGGCGGGCGGCCCGTCGCCGACGCCGCCGCCCGCGCCGAGGTGGCAGCCGTGTGGGGAGTGACAGAACTGCCTACGGACGCGGGCCGAGATACCGCGGCGATACTGGCGGATGCCGGGCCTGACCGCGCCCTGATCACCGCAGGGATCGACCCGGACGATCTGCCCGATCCGCAGGGTGCGCTCGACGCGGTGGACCGATCGGCATTCGTGGTCAGCCTCGAACTACGCCACAGCGCCGTCACCGAGCGGGCCGACGTGGTGTTTCCGGTGGCACCGGTGGTCGACAAGCCCGGAACCTTCGTCGACTGGGAGGGCAGGCCTCGCACGTTCGACACGGCACTCGGTGCCGGCGCAGTATTGCCCGACCAACGCGTTCTCGACGCCATTGCCGCGCAGATGGGAGTCGAACTGTCGCTACCCGACGCGGCGGCGGCGCGCGGCGAGTTGGCACGGCTGGGAGCCTGGAGCGGATCACGGATTCCTGTGGCCCGAGTGGCACCACGGCGAGATATGCCGACGCTCTCCATCGGCCAGGCAATTCTGGCCACCTGGCGAATGCTCATCGATTCGGGACGGATGCAGGACGGCGAGGACAATCTCGCGCAGACCGGCCGGGCACCCGTGATCAGGCTGTCCGAGACGACGGCGTCGAGCATCGAAGCGTCGCCCGGCGACCTGGTCAGGGTCGAGACGGGCCGGGGCTCGATCACGTTGCCACTGAAAGTCACCGATCTACCCGACAACGTGGTGTGGGTGCCGATGAACTCACCGGGGTCTTCGGTGTACGGCTCACTCGGCGCGGAGTCGGGTGCGGTGGTGAGGATTCGCAGGGATCAGCCCGCGGAGCGACCTGAGGGTGCAGGAGTGGAGCCTGTGGAACGACTCGGGAGTGCGGGAGTGGAGCCTGCGGAACGACCCGGGGGTGGTGCATCGTGATTGTCGCAGCGCCGACCGATCTGTCGATGTTCGGCACCGACCCGTGGTGGCTGGTGGTCGGCAAGGCCCTGGCGGTCTTCGTTTTTCTTGTGCTCACACCGCTCGTGGCCATCTATGCCGAGCGCAAGATCATGGCGTGGATGCAGATGCGCGTCGGGCCCAATCGGGTGGGTCCGTGGGGACTGTTGCAGTCTCTGATGGACGGGATCAAGCTCGCTCTGAAAGAGGGAATCACTCCGACCGGCGTCGACAAGCCGATTTACATTCTGGCTCCGATCATTTCGGTGGTCCCTGCCTTCATGGCCTTCGCGGTGATTCCGTTCGGTCCCGAGGTGTCGGTGTTCGGCACTACGACTCCGCTTCAGATGACCGACCTGCCGGTGGGGGTTCTGTACATCCTCGCGGTCACCTCGGTGGGTGTGTACGGGATCGTCCTGGCCGGTTGGGCGTCGAGTTCGACGTATCCGTTGCTGGGTGCACTGCGTTCGACGGCTCAGGTCATTTCCTACGAGGTTGCGATGGGGCTTTCGTTCGCTGCGGTGTTCCTGTACGCGGGCACCATGTCGACGTCCGGAATCGTTGGTGCGCAACAGAGCACCTGGTACGTGTTCCTGTTGTTGCCGTCGTTCCTGGTGTACGTGACGGCCATGGTGGGTGAAACCAACCGCGCGCCGTTCGACTTGCCCGAGGCCGAGGGGGAGTTGGTGGGCGGGTTCCACACCGAATATTCCTCCTTGCGTTTCGCGATGTTCATGCTTGCCGAGTACATCAACATGGTCACGGTGTCGGCGCTCGCGACCACGTTGTTCCTGGGTGGCTGGCGGGCTCCGATTCCGTTGAGTCTGTGGAGCGGTGCCAATTCCGGGTGGTGGCCGGTGCTGTGGTTCGTCGCCAAGGTGTGGGTGTTCCTGTTCGTCTTCATCTGGTTGCGGTCGACGTTGCCGCGATTGCGTTACGACCAGTTCATGAACTTCGGCTGGAAGATCCTCATTCCCGTCGCTCTGATCTGGGTGATGGTGATCGCGACGGTGCGGGTTCTGGGGGCCGGGCGATACGACGTACCTCTGGTCACATTCGTGGTGTCGACGATCTTTGCAGTCGCCGTCCTGGGTTCGCTGCTGCTCTTACTGCGCCGCCGCGCGCGCACACGAAACCTGCCGCCTGCTGCACCCGTCGCACCGTTCGACGCTGCGGCGGGCGGGTTTCCCGTACCTCCCATTCCGAAGCAGGGCACGAACATCGCGAGCCGGCACGCCGGCGCACGGTCCACCGTGGCCGCGTCCCAGAAGGAGAACGCCGATGCCTGAATTCCTCGGTCCTATAGCAGGTTTCGGTGTCACCTTCGCCACCATGTTCAAAAAGCCCGAAACCGAGCTGTATCCGGAGGAGAAGAAGCCGACCGAGATGCGCTATCACGGCCGCCATCAGCTCAACAGGTACGCCGACGGGCTCGAGAAGTGCATCGGTTGCGAACTCTGTGCGTGGGCCTGCCCGGCCGACGCGATCTATGTCGAAGGTGCCGACAACACCGAGACCGAACGGTTTTCGCCGGGCGAGCGATACGGCGGGGTCTACCAGATCAACTATCTCCGGTGCATCGGCTGCGGACTGTGTGTCGAGGCCTGTCCCACACGGGCTCTGACGATGACCAACGAATACGAACTGGCCGGTGACAACAGAGCCGACCTGATCTACGAGAAGGATTCGCTGCTGGCACCGCTGGAGCCGGACATGGTGCCGCCGCCGCACGCGATGGCACCGGGGCGTTCGGCAGAGGACTACTACCGCGGTGCCGTCACCGGTGCCGAGAGCGAGGCCGACACCGATCGAGGGCCGGTTCGATGACTGCCACCGTTCAGCTCGCGCTCGAGGCAACCTCCACCGGCGAGGCCGTGCAGTTCTGGACCCTCGGTGTCGTTGCGGTCATCGGTGCACTGGGTGTGGTGATGAGCACGAAGGCCGTCTACTCGGCACTGTTCCTCGCGGCCACCATGGTGGTTCTCGCTACCTTCTACATGGCCCAAGGGGCCCTGTTTCTCGGTGTCGTGCAGATCGTCGTCTACACCGGCGCGGTCATGATGCTGTTTCTGTTCGTCCTGATGCTCGTCGGGGTCGATACCTCGGAGTCGTTGACCGAGACACTGCGCGGGCACCGTATCGCGGCCGTTGTCATCGGAATCGGCTTCGGGCTGTTGATCATCGGGGTGCTGCTGCGCGACTCGGCCCGCGCCGGGCGACTCGATTTCGCCGGACTCGACGCGGCCAACTCCACCGGAAACGTAGAAGGCCTGGCCGAGCTGATCTTCGTCGAGTACGTCTGGGCGTTCGAGCTGACCGGCGCGCTGTTGATCACGGCCACCATCGGGGCGATGATTCTGGCGCACCGGGAGGCTCTGGGACCGGTGAAGGGTCAGCGGGAGATGTCGCAGGACCGGTTCCGTGACGGCTCCAGGGTGACGCCGCTGCCGAGCCCCGGTGTGTTCGCTCGTCACAACGGCGTCGATCGACGGGCTCTGCTCCCGGACGGAAGCGAGTCGGACTCGTCCGTCAACGCACTGTTCGCCGATCGAGGCATCGAGTACAAGGTGGACGGGGGTGACACGCGATGAATCCAGAGAATTACCTCTACCTGTCGGTTCTGCTGTTCACGATCGGCGCGGCGGGAGTCATCGTCAGGCGCAACGCCATCATCGTGTTCATGTGCATCGAATTGATGCTCAACGCAGTCAATCTCGCGTTCGTCGCGTTCTCTCGCATGCACGGCAATCTCGACGGCCAATTGTTCGCGTTCTTCACCATGGTGGTAGCTGCAGCCGAGGTGGTGGTGGGCCTGGCGATCATCATGGCCATCTTCCGTTCTCGTCGCTCGATCTCGATGGACGAGAACAATCTGATGAAGAACTGACGGGGGAGCAGAAACGATGTCGATCCTGTGGCTTCTCCCGGCTCTGCCGGCGTTCGGTGCGGCCGTCCTGCTGCTCGGTGGCCGGCGCTGCAACTCGTGGGGCCACCTTTTCGCGACGGCCGCCGCGGTGTCGTCGTTCGTCGTTGCGGCGCTGGTGTTCTCGTCGATGCTCGGACGGGACGAGTCGGACAGAACACTGACTCACACGCTGTTCCGCTGGGTGCCCGTCGACCAATTGCAGGTCGACTTCGGCATGCGTGCCGATCAACTCTCGATCTGTTTCGTCCTGTTGATCACCGGGGTCGGATCACTCATTCACGTGTACTCGATCGGGTACATGAGCCATGACCCGGAGCGGCGACGCTTCTTCGCGTACCTCAATCTGTTTCTCGCAGCCATGCTGCTGCTGGTGCTGGCAGACAATTTCCTCGGCCTCTATCTGGGGTGGGAGGGTGTCGGTCTGGCGTCGTACTTGCTCATCGGATTCTGGCAACACAAGCCATCGGCAGCGACGGCTGCTCGAAAAGCGTTCGTGGTCAACCGCGTCGGCGATATCGGCTTGGCCATCGCCCTGATGATCATGTTCGTGAACTTCGGGTCTGTGCAGTACGACGTGGTGTTCGCGGGAATCGGGAACGCGGGTGAATCGGTGGCGACCGCCATGGCACTGATGTTGCTGCTGGCGGCCTGCGGGAAGTCGGCCCAGGTGCCGCTGCAGTCGTGGCTCGGCGACGCGATGGAGGGCCCGACGCCGGTCTCCGCACTCATCCACGCGGCGACGATGGTCACCGCCGGGGTGTATCTCATCGTCCGATCCGGACCGGTGTTCGAGGCCTCGCCGGTGGCGCGGGCGGCGACCGTCACGGTCGGCGCGGTGACGTTGCTGTTCGGTGCCGTCATCGGTTGTGCGAAAGACGACATCAAGAAGGCGCTCGCCGCCTCGACGATGAGTCAGATCGGGTACATGGTGCTCGCGGCCGGACTCGGCCCGTCCGGCTATGCCTTCGCCATCGTGCTGCTGCTGTCGCACGGATTCTTCAAGGCAGGCCTGTTCCTCGGGGCCGGCTCGGTGATGCACGCGATGTACGACGAGACCGACATGCGACGGTTCGGCGGGCTCCGTGCCGCGATGCCGATCACGTTCGTCACGTTCGGTCTCGGCTACCTCGCCATCATCGGAGTTCCGCCGTTCTCCGGTTTCTTCGCAAAGGATCCGATCATCGAGATCGCGTTCGCGGCCGGGGGAGCGGCAGGTGTGGTGCTGGGCTGCGTCACGTTGCTCGGTGCGGGCTTGACGGCCTTCTACATGACTCGGGTGATGCTGATGACGTTCTTCGGCCCGAAACGCTGGTCGGCGCAGGCAGACCCGCACGAAGCGTCGGCGACGATGACAGCCCCCATGATTCTGTTGGCCGTCGGCTCGGTGGCATCGGGTGCCTTCCTTGCGGTGGGTGGACGCCTCGAGACGTGGCTGGAACCGGTGGTGGGATCGGCGCACGAAGAACACGCGATACCTGCCTGGGTCGTGACGGTCGCAGTTTTGGCGGTGGTACTCGTGGGTGCCGGCGTCGCGTACCGGAAGTACATCGCTCGTGACGTTCCCCCGATTCCACCCGAGGACGTATCGGTGCTGACCAGAGCCGCACGCGCTGACCTATACGGCGACGCCTTCAACGAGGTAGCATTCATGCGGCCCGGTCAAAAGCTCACGAACACAATGGTATTCGCCGACAAGGCGGGTATCGACGCGGTCGTGGACGGGGTGGGGAGATCGATCGGCGGAGTATCGACTCGATCGAGGCGGCTGCAGACCGGATTCGTACGGTCCTATGCGTTGGCGATGTTCGCGGGGGCAGTTCTCGTCGTGCTGATGGTGGTGGTCCTGTGACGTTCCCCTGGCTGACCGTCCTGTGGGTTCTGCCGATTCTCGGCGCGATTGTCGTCGCCCTGGTGCCGGCCGATCGTCCGACAATCGCGCGTGGTGTCGCCGTGGGGTTCGCTGCCGGCACACTCGTGGTGTCGGTGGTACTCGCCGTGGCATTCGACTCCGGTGGCGATCGCTACCAGTTCCTCGAAGATCATTCCTGGATAGGGGCATTCGGTGCGCGCTACACGCTCGGCCTCGACGGAATAGGCCTCGTGCTGGTGTTGCTCACCACCGTTCTGACCCCATTGCTCCTCGTCGCGGGCTGGCACGACGGCAGCCGTGTGGCGAACTACGGATCGCGCCGGGTCTCGCACACCTACATGGCGTTGATCCTGGTGGTCGAGTCCATGGTGCTCGTCTCGTTCCTCGCGTTGGACGTATTGCTGTTCTACATCTTCTTCGAGGCGATGTTGATTCCGATGTACTTCCTCATCGGTGGTTTCGGTGGTACCGAGCGCACGCGTGCCGCGGTGAAGTTCCTGCTGTACAACCTGTTCGGTGGCCTGGTGATGCTGGCTGCCGTCATCGGGTTGTACGTCGTCACGGCCAGGCCCGACGGCCCGTTCGACGGCGGGACGTTCGATTTACGCGCGATCGCGGATGCGGCGTCATCGGGGGGACTCGGTGTGGATCCGATGGTTCTGAACGCGCTGTTCCTCGGCTTCATGTTCGCGTTCGCGATCAAGGCACCGCTGTGGCCGTTCCACACGTGGCTACCCGACGCTGCAGTGCAGTCCACCCCGGCGACTGCTGTGCTGATGATGTCGGTGGTGGACAAGGTCGGCACCTTCGCCATGCTGCGCTTCTGCCTCGAGCTCTTTCCCGGTTCGTCGCAGACGTTCGCCCCGTGGATCATCACGCTCGCAGTGATCGGAATCGTGTACGGCGCGATACTGGCGATCGGTCAGACCGACATGATGAGACTCATTGCCTACACCTCGATTTCGCACTTCGGATTCATCATCCTCGGCATCTTCGCGATGACCGGTCAGAGTCAGGCCGGTGCCACGCTGTACATGGTCAACCATGGAATCTCCACCGCCGCATTGTTCTTGATCGCAGGCTTTCTCGTGTCCCGTCGTGGTTCACGCGCGATCGCCGACTACGGCGGCGTCCAGAAGGTCGCGCCGGTGCTCGCCGGAACGTTTCTGATCTCTGGTCTGGCCACGCTCTCGCTACCCGGTCTTGCCCCGTTCATCAGCGAATTCTTGTTGCTGATCGGCACATTCGGTCGCTACGGCGTCGCCGCAATCGTGGCCACCGGTGCGCTCGTGCTGTCGGCGATCTACATTCTCTGGCTCTACCAACGGGTGATGACGGGGCCCGTCCGAGAGGGCAGCGACAAGATCTCCGATCTCGTTCCCCGTGAGGCGTTGGTGGTGGTCCCGTTGCTCGCGCTGCTGATCGTGTTCGGGGTGTACCCGAAACCGGCACTCGACATCATCACTCCGGCAGTGCAATCCACGATCGTCGACAGTGCAGGAGGTCAACGATGACCACTCCCGAAGTGCAGTACGGTCTGCTGTCGCCCATGTTGATCGTCTTCGGTGTCGCGGTTCTCGGGGTTCTCGTCGAGGCGTTCGTACCGCTACGTGCTCGTCGCGCAACCCACGTGGGTCTCGCTCTGGCAGGGCTGGTCGGCGCCCTCGCGGCAGTGCTCGGCCTGGCCGGCACCGAGGCAGCCGCGATGAACGGGGCCGTCGCGATCGACGGACCGACTCTGTTCCTGCAGGGAACCATTGTGCTCGTGGCAATTCCGGCCATTGCACTGTTGGCGGAGCGCACCGTCGCCGTCACCGGGGCTGGGGCCGAGCGCCGCATCGACTCGTTCACTCCGCAGGCCTCGACCACGCCGGGCAGCGTGGCAGAGAAGCAGGCCATCGATGCAGGCGTCGCCCAGACCGAGGTCTTTCCACTGGCGATGTTCGCGATCGGCGGCATGCTGCTGTTTCCGGCGTCCACGGATCTGCTGACGATGTTCGTGGCGCTGGAGGTGCTGTCGTTGCCGCTGTATCTACTGTGCGGACTGGCGAGACGACGACGACTGCTCTCTCAGGAAGCAGCCCTCAAATACTTTCTGCTGGGCGCGTTCTCGTCTGCGTTCTTCCTGTTCGGAGTCGCGTTCCTCTACGGCTACGCCGGGACGGTCCGATTGGACGGCATCGCCGACGCCATCACGGCAAACGGCCAGGGCAGATCACTCGCGCTGATCGGAACCGCCTTGCTTGCGGTGGGTCTGCTGTTCAAAGTCGGTGCCGTGCCTTTCCATTCGTGGATTCCCGACGTCTACCAGGGTGCCCCTACTCCGGTGACGGCGCTGATGGCCACCGTGACCAAGGTGGCGGCCTTCGGTGCGATTCTGCGAATCTTCGGAATGGCGCTGCCCGGTCTCGAGTCGAGTTGGCGTCCGATGTTGTGGGTGATCGCCATCGCGACGATGGTGCTCGGTTCGGTTGTCGCGGTGACGCAGACCGACGTCAAACGAATGCTGGCCTACTCGTCCGTGGCGCACACCGGGTTCATCCTCACCGGAGTGACTGCGCTGGGTAGTTCGGGTGATGTACGTGATTCGGGGGTGTCGGCCACGATGTTCTACCTGCTTGCCTATGCCTTCAGCACGCTGGGTGGATTCGCCGTCATCGGTCTGGCCCGAGACGAACGCGGTGAGGTGAGCGACCTGGAGCGATGGGCGGGTATCGGTCGCCGCTCGCCGCTCGTCGCCGCTGTGTTCGGCTTGTTCCTGCTTTCGTTCGCCGGGATCCCGCTCACCAGTGGGTTCATCGGTAAGTTCGCGGTGTTCAGCGCAGCCTCGGGTGCGGGGGGAGCCGCACTGGTCGTGGTCGGAGTGGTGTGCAGTGCGATTGCAGCGTTCTTCTACGTGCGCGTGATCGTGCTGATGTTCTTCACCGAACCCAGCGAACGGACCGCCACGGTGGTGCGTCCTACCGCGCCGGTGGCCTGTGCGATCGGGGTGTCGGTGATCGTCACCGTGGCACTGGGAGTCTTTCCTCAGCCCGTTCTCGATATCGCCGCGCGGGCCGGGAACTTCCTCTAGCTCGTACAGGCCTACTTAGCGGACTTCATTCGCTGCTTCCACGTGTGCGAGCCGGTGCCCACGGGGATTCCACCGATGGCTCCCGCGAGGCCGAATGTCGGCATGTTGACGTAGATCGCTTCACTGTCCTGGGCTGTCGCGGTATAGGTTTCGTGCCATACGCCGACATGGCCGGTCGCAGCGACCGATCGGTTGAAGGCACGCCATGCGGGGGCATGTGGTGCGTCGGGATCGGAGGCGAATCGCGTCAGGTCTTCCGCGTTGCGCCAGTAACTGACGAGCATGGTGGTGCGGCCCAACCACGAGTGGTAGCCGAGCAGTCCGGAGGTGGGATCCTGCTCGAGGTGGCTGAGCATCCGCGGCATCGCGCGCGCGGCGGGAAGCCAGGAGCGAACGGCAAGGGGATTGTTGATGCGCATTCCGATGAGGAAGACCGTGACGGTGTCGCGGTCGGATTCGACCGTGGTGCGGCCGTCGATGATGGATTGCATGACGTGTTCCCGTCTGTTCGTTTCGGGGCCGAGCGCATGGCGTGACACTGTTATAAAACACTGTTGTGATAGATTTCGCAAGTGGCGAGACCCAGAATTCACGATGCCGAACTGCGCACCCGGCTACTCGAAGCCGCAGCGGAAACCGTTGCGCGCCATGGCGTCGACTCGTTGTCGTTGCGTAAACTCGCGGCCGCGCAGGGCACCTCGACCACGGCCATCTACTCGCTGTTCGGCGGTCGAGCGGAGCTGCTGGTGGCTCTGTTCGGCGCGTCGTTCTCGAGTTTCGGTGACGCGCAACGCAGCGTTCCTGTCACCGGGGAATCCGAGGTCGACCTGCGCGAACTGGCATTTGCGTACCGCCGCTGGGCCATGGCCAACCCACACCTCTACGCAGTGATGTTCGGCGGAGTGCTCGGTTCGGTCGACGTATCCGATCAAGCACACCTCGCGGCCGCCGCGATGGATCCGCTTCGGGCGGCGGTGGCGAGCGCCGTCGAGGCAGGCACGATGAGCGGCGCGTCGGTGGACGTGATCAGCCACTCGTTCTGGGCGATCGTGCACGGTCTGGTGTCGCTCGAGTTGTCGATACCCGGGATGGCCGACGACGAGGATCGTCGGGTGATGTTCGACGCCGGGGCGGCGTCTGTGCTGCGCGGGTGGATGCGTCAGTAGGTGCGCGGTATCCCGATGATCTTGGTGGCGTCGACGGTCATGCCCAACCGTGCTGTCGGAGCGAGCGCGGGCAGGGCCGGAAGATCGTCGGGGGTGGATGTGGCGGCACCGATCACGTCGGCACCGGCGATCTCGAAGTCGGAGATCGCTCGCCGAAGATGGCTGGGAGTTGTTGCGAGCACCAGATTCACAGCACCGATCTCAGTAGCCAGTGGGGTGGCGCGCTGCGCATTCTGCACCGTCGAATTCGCAGTGGACTCGGCGTGAATGCGGTCGGCCGCAATCTCGTTGTCGATCAGCCACTTCTTCATCGCTTCGGCTTCGGTGACGCCGCGCTGCGGATTTCCGCCGGTGACGATAATGGGTGATTCGGGGGAACGCTCGGCGACCGCGGCAGCGGATTTCAGTCGCTGCACCAATTCCGGTGCCATACTGCCGTCGTCGTTCAGGCCCAGGCCGAGCACCACGATTGCCGTCCTCACGCCATCGGTCGCAGGCGTGAAGTCGATCGCCTCCGTCGCCGCCTCGTCGATGACTTCGATAGCCCGATCCACCGCATCGGCAAGCGGGGGAGACAGGGCGCGCAGGCGGGCCGAGTGCTGCGCTCGCGCGTCGGCATCATCGGTTGCGTTGGCGTAGAACGTCTGCAGTGCTGCGACATTGGCATCGTTCGGTGCGGCGGTGGCAACCGCGTCCAGTGCGGCGAAACCGGCCTCGTAGCGACCCTTGACCAGAGCATTCTGCGCATCGTTGTACTGCTGCGCGGCGGCCGAACGTACTGCGTCGGCAATCGTTGGGGTCGAGATCGGCGCAGCGGGCTCGGCCGTCGCCGAACTGGATCCCAGGGCGAGCCCGAACACGGCGACACAGGAGACCACGGCAACGCGAATCGACGGTTGTTGTCGGCCGGATCGCATTGTCGGCTGCCCTCCTGAACGGTGACGGGTTTTCGTCACCCTAGCTCAGTTCGGTGCCAGTGTGGCTGGTGTGATCCGAGTTGCTCGAGTTACAGGATTGTACTTCGGTGTCGGCTGAACTCGATCGTCACATCGTGACCGGAGCGCGTCCGCGGTCAGCTGGTTCGATGGTCACCTCGGCGTCGGGAAGGAAAACTCGCTCGGTCGTGGTGGTTCCGTCGACGCCATCGGTGACCGTCACCGCCACGTTCTCGGCAACCTGCCCAGCGCTTTCGATGAACCCGGTCGCGACACCCTCCTCGATGAGGAGATGATCACCCACCAACAGAAGAAGCTCATCCGCCGTCACCGTTCGCCTGCCGCCCACATCTTCGATTGTCATGAATCCCACCGTAGTGTGAATTGTCCGAATGGGTTGTTGCTGGGGCTTCGCACTCTGTTTCGGGCGGGTCGTTCGGCAGGAGCCACTTCGTGCTCGACAATCGCAGTATGAGCTTCACCGCGCCCACGCCCGATCCCGTCGACGGTCCGCTCGTCGGTGACGACAGACCCATTCTCGAAGGAATGCTGCGTTGGCATAGAGCCACGTTGTCGAACATCTGTGCCGGTGCCGATGCCGAACAGCTTGCGCAACGCCCCTTCTCGCACTCGACGCTCTCCCTCCTCGGACTCGTCCGGCACCTCGCGAAGGTCGAACGCATCTGGTTTCGAGAGCGACTGGCGTCGATGTCGTTCGATCCGATGTACGACGCTGCGTTGGGTAAGGATTCCGACTTCCTGGGCGCGACGGCATCGAGTGCAGAGTCGGACTTCGCGCGATTCGCTGCCGAGTGCGAGGCCTCGGACGTGGTCGCTGCCCAATACTCGTTCGAGGATCCGGTCGACTGTCGCGGCGGGCCGATGTCATTGAGGATGGTCTACGTGCACATGATCAGTGAATATGCGCGGCACAACGGGCACGCGGACATCATCCGCGAACAGATCGATGGAGTCACCGGCCGCTGAGGCATACCGTAGACACACCAACAGGCCCCCACACGGAAGAAGGTGTCGAGTGACCGACTCCGATGCAGGATTCGACCCGAGCTCACTGCGGCCGTCGTTGTTCATCGACGGGCAATGGCAGGAAGCCGGTGACGGCGGGACCCGCGACATCGTCGATCCGTCCAACGGCAGCGTGGTGGCCGTCGTCGACGAGGCGACACCCGACGATGCCCTGGCTGCGGTTGCCGCGGCGCGGGCAGCGTTCGACGACGGCCCCTGGCGCTCGGTGACGGTGGGTGAGCGCAGTGATCTGCTCAATCGCATCGCGGACTTGCTCCAACGGGACAAGGCGAAGTTGGCGCATATCGAGACCCTCGATACCGGAAAGACGTTCGGCGAGAGTGAGATCGATATCGACGACGTCACCTCGGTGTTCCGCTTCTATGCCGATCTCGCTGTGGTGCAGGCAGATCGACTGATCGACGTCGACCGTCCGGAAATTCTGAGCCGAGTGGTGCACGAGCCCATCGGTGTCTGCGTCATGATCGCACCCTGGAACTACCCGCTGTTGCAGATCTCGTGGAAAATCGCCCCCGCCTTGGCTGCTGGGTGCACCATGGTGCTCAAACCCAGCGAGGTGACGCCACTGAGCACCATCGCGTTCACCAAGCTCGTGGAAGAAGCGGGAGTGCCTGCCGGTGTGGTCAACCTGCTGCAGGGCAGCGGCGCAACGCTCGGAGATGCGCTCACCAGGAACCGCGACGTCGACTTCGTCTCCTTCACCGGCGGACTCGCCACTGGCAGGCACATTCTTGCCGCGGCCGCGGAGAACGTCACGAAGGTGGCGGTGGAACTCGGGGGAAAGAATCCACACATCGTGTTCGCCGACGCGGTGGCCGACGAGCAGTCGTTCGCCGATTCGGTCGACAACGTACTGACCGGAGTGTTTCTGCATTCCGGTCAGGTGTGTTCGGCCGGTACCCGATTGATCATCGAGGAATCAGTGGCCGACCGGTTCGTGGCCGCCGTGGCAGAGCGCGCGAAGACCATCGTGATGGGGCCGGGTATGGACCCGGCCAGTGAGACCGGACCGCTGGTGTCGCAGGCGCAGCGCGAGAAGATCGAAGGCTTCGTGGCGACGGGTATCGAGGAGGGGGCCACCTTGGTCATAGGAGGTACCAAGCCGGACGATCCGTCCTTGAGCAAAGGTAGCTATTTCCTGCCCACCATCTTCGATCACTGCGATCGGTCGATGAATATCGTGCAAGACGAGACGTTCGGGCCCATACTCACTGTGGAGCGATTCGACACCGAGGCCGAGGCGCTTCTACTGGGTAACGATACGAATTACGGTCTCGCCGCGGGTGTTCGGACGTCCGACGCCGCGCGAGGCGAAAGAATGGTGCGTGGGCTTCGTCATGGAACGGTGTGGCTCAACGACTTCGGTGTCTACACGGCGGCCGCGGAATGGGGCGGCTTCAAGCAGTCCGGGAACGGCCGCGAACTCGGACCGTCCGGTATGTCCGAATATCAAGAAGCGAAGCATATTTGGCACAACACCTCACCTACAGCGGCGGGGTGGTTCGGTACCCGATAGAGCACGATGGGAAAGGCCACAGGCATGGCAATACTGAACGACAATTCGAGCGGAATGGACGATTTCGGCTACAAGGAATCGCTCGACCGCAGTCTCGGCAAATTCGCCAGCTTCGCCGCAGGCGTCAGCTACATCTCGATCCTCACCGGCACCTTTCAGCTGTTCTACTTCGGCTTCGGCACCGCCGGACCGGCATACCTGTGGTCGTGGCCTGCGGTCTTCGTCGGTCAGCTCTGCGTGGCACTGTGCTTCATGGAGTTGGCAGCGAAGTATCCGGTGGCGGGATCGGTGTACAACTGGGCGAAGCTGTTGGGCCGCAGGATCGTCGGTTGGTCGGCGGGCTGGTTGATGCTCACGGCATCGATCGTGACACTGGCCGCCGTTGCCCTCGCTCTGCAGCTGAATCTGCCACGTATCTGGAGCGGATTTCAGATCATCGGTGACGGCTCGGGTGCCACCGACTTCGCGGCCAATGCAGTGCTGCTCGGTGCGATTCTGATCGCCATCACCACCACGATCAACGCGCTGGGCGTTCGATTGATGGCGATGATCAACAGTGCGGGTGTGTTCATCGAACTCATCGCGGCCGTGCTCATCGCGATCTTGCTCGCGGCCAACATCACTCGGGGACCCGAGGTGTTCTTCTCCACCAACGGCTACGGTGCCGGTGAGAGCGGCGGCTACCTCGGTGCCTTCCTGGTCGCGTCGCTGGCGTCGGGATACGTCATGTACGGATTCGACACCGCGAGCTCGCTCGGGGAGGAAACCGTCGAACCTCGGCGCACCGCTCCCAAAGCGATCTTTCGCGCCATCCTCGCCTCGTTCGTCATCGGTGGAGCCATCCTGGTGTTCGCCGTCATGGCCGCGCCGGACCTGAACGATCCTTCCCTCGGCAGCCCCGACGGCAGCCTGCAATCCATCGTCGAATCGGTGATGTGGGGCCCGCTCGGCACCGTCTTCCTCATCTGCATCGTCATTGCGGTCTTCGTCTGCTCACTGGCAGTACACACCGCGGCGATCCGGCTCACGTTCGCCATGGCGCGAGACAACGCGTTGCCCTTCGGCGAAAGCCTGGCCAAGGTGAATCCGAAGACGCAGACCCCGGTGGTGCCCGCGGTGACCATCGGAGTGCTGGCCATCGTGATCCTCGTCGTCAACATCGGTCAGCCGCAGATCTTCACGGTCCTCACCTCGATCGCGATCATCATGATCTATCTCGCGTATCTGATGGTCACCGGACCACTGTTGGTCAAGCGCATCAAAGGCGAGTGGCCGCCGGAGGATCTCAAACCCGGCGGATACTTCACGATGGGTAAGTTCGGCCTGCCGGTCAACATTGCGGCGGTGGTGTGGGGTGCCGGGATGGCGCTCAACCTCGCCTGGCCGCGCGAGGCCGTGTACGGAACCCCCTGGTACAACACGTTCGGTGCGTTCGTCTACATCGGTGGCATCCTGGGCGTGGGCCTGCTGTGGTACGCAATCAAGGGGCGCAAGCACATCGGCACTCTGAAATCACATGCCTCCACGGGCAACTAGAAGGAGCGTGCAGTGACAGACACCCAGTTCGATTACGTCGTCGCGGGAGGTGGCACGGCGGGGTGCGTCCTGGCCGCGCGGCTGAGCGAGGATCCTTCCGTCAGCGTCTGCCTGGTCGAGGCAGGTCCCACCGACGTCGGCGACAAAGCGATCCGGGAACTCGTCGAGTGGATGCATCTGCTCGACTCCGGCTATGACTGGGACTACCCCGTCGAACCGCAGGAACGTGGCAACAGCTTCATGCGGCATGCGCGTGCGAAAGTGCTCGGCGGTTGCTCGTCGCACAACTCCTGCATCGCTTTTCATCCGCCGGCGGAAACTCTCGACGATTGGGCCGCGGCCGGTGCGACGGGCTGGGGCGCGTCGGACATCCTGCCGTTCGTTGCGCGCGTAGAGAACAACGACACCGGCCGCGGTCACGACGGACCCGTTCGAATCCGCGACGTGCCGCCGCACGATCCATGCGGTGCAGCAGTGCTCGAATCGGCCGCCGGAGTAGGGCTTCCCACCGTTGCATTCAACCGCGGGACGCCGGTACTCAACGGTGCCGGCTGGTTTCAGATCAACGCGGGTGAGGACGGGTCGCGTATGTCGACGTCCCATGCCTACCTGCACCCGATCATCGGATCGCGGCCCAACCTCGAGGTGCGCACCGACTGCTGGATCAGCGAGATTCTGATCGACGAGTCGCTGACCGCTACGGGTGTGCGGTACCAACGCCCCGACCTGACCGGTTACGACACCGTGTCCGCGCGACGCGAAGTGATCGTCACCGCCGGTGCCATCGACACTCCGAAGTTGTTGATGCTCTCCGGAATCGGACCGGCGGCACAGCTGCAGGAGATGGGAATCACCGTTCGGGTCGATTCACCGGGAGTGGGAGAGAACCTCGACGACCACGTCGAGGGGCTGGTGTTCTGGGAGGCGAGCAAGCCCATGGTCACCACGTCCTCGCAGTGGTGGGAGATCGGCGTGTTCGCGCAGACCGACTCGTCGCTGAACTACCCGGACATCATGATGCACTACGGCAGCGTGCCGTTCGACATGAACACTCTCCGGTGGGGTTATCCGAGCACCGACAACGGGTTCTGTTTGACGCCCAACGTCACCCAGGGTCGTTCTAGGGGAACTGTTCGGTTGCGCAGCAGGGACTTTCGCGATCGCGCAAAGGTGGATCCGCGCTATTTTACCGATGCCGACGGCCATGACGACGCGGTGATGCTCGCCGGTCTGAAGCTGGCGCGCGCTATCGCCGCAGACGGTCCACTCGCGGGTTGGATCGAACGCGAACTCGCACCCGGGCCCGATGCCGTCACCGACGATGATCTGCTCGACTACGTGCACAAGACCCACAACACGGTCTATCACCCGGCAGGCACGGCGCGGATGGGATCGGTGGACGACACCATGGCCGTGCTCGATCCCGAGTTGCGCGTCAAGGGCGTTTCGAACCTGCGCGTGGTCGACGCGTCGGCGATGCCGAAGCTGCCGTATGTCAATCCCAACATCACGGTCATGACCATGGCGGAAAAGTGCGCCGACCTGATCCGTGGCGGATAGATCGGAGCTTGCCGACTTCCTCGGCGCGCACCCACCGTTCCAGGGCGCGTCACCTGCGGTACTGACCGACATCGCCGGAGCAGCCGTCGAACTCGACTATGCCAGTGGCGCATGGGTTGTGGGCCCGACGTCGAAGCTCGATGTGGCCGACACCGTGTGGGTGGTGCGTACCGGTCGAGTGGTGATCGTGCACCACGACGACACCTCGCCCGCCGCCGTACCGATCGACACCATCGGTCCGGGCGGGGTCTTCGGTTTCTCGGCGTTGCTTGTCGGCGGGACGGTCGAATTCTGTGCGCGCGCAACCGAGCCGAGCACCGTTCTTCGGTTGCCCGGAGAGCTGATTCGACCGCTGTTCGCAACGCCGACCGGGCTGGCGTTTCTGGCCGACGCCGTCACCTCGGCCAGCACGCATCGCGGTGGGGCGGCCGAGGGTAGTGCCGGCCGCGCCGTCGGCGAACTGCTCTCGGCCCCAACGGTGTTCGTCTCCGTCGGCACCTCCGTCCGAGACGCAGTTCGGCACATGACCGAACAGGGCAGCTCGTACGTCCTGGTTCCGCTGCGAGGTTCGCGCTACGGAATATTCACCGACCGTGACCTCAGGGTGCGGGTGGTCGCCGCGGGAATCGGCGTCGACACCCCGGTCGAGCACGTCATGACGTCGCCCACCGAGACGGTCACCGCGGACCGGTTGGCCGGCACCGTCCTGATGGACATGCTCGAGCTGGGACTGCGGCACATGCCCGTCGTGTCCAGCCGAGGCGAGGTTCTCGGCGTCGTCGAGGACTCCGATCTGCATGCCGCGTCCACGCGTCGCAGCTTCGTGGTTCGTCGCGCGGTGACCTCGGCAACGACATCGGCCGAACTCGCCGACGCAGGAAGGCTCGTTCCGGGATTGGTGGCGGACCTGTTCCGGGGTGGGACCGACGCCCTGGCCGTCAGCGCGATTCTGTCCGTCGTGGTCGACAGCCTCGTTCGCCGAGCCGTGGAGATCGAATGGGCGGCGCGGCCCGAAGTACCGCGACACAACTTCGCCTGGATCACCCTGGGCAGCGTCGCCCGACGGGAGGCGATGCCCTCCTCGGACGTCGACAGCGCTTTGACTTGGTCGGATACCACCGCCGACCCCTACGTGCGTGGACGATCGAACTCGGTGCCGAGAACTCGCGACGAAGTGCTGATGGGCCTGGCCGCTCGGGTACACGCGAGCCTCGACGGTGCCGGGTTGCCGTCCGACACCAACGGTGCGGTTGCGAGTTCGCCGAGATTCGCACGCTCGGCCGGACAGTGGGAAAGTGCCGCGGCCCACTGGCTCAGCAACCCCTTCGGCGATCGTGGCAAAGCAGGAACCTCTGGTCGTTCCGCAGGCTCCACTCCGGCTGGGGACTCCGGCCTCATCATGTCCTCGCTGATGATCGACGGCAGGGTGGTGTGGGGCCCGCGGGAGTTGAACACCGTTCCCGACGCCTATCGCCGACTGCTGGTGGACAACCCCGATGCTCTGCGACTGCAACTCAGAGATGCCCTCGCCGGACGGGCCAGGCTGCGTTCGCTGCGAGACGTGCTGGCGCGGCGCGGCGGTACGTTCGACCTCAAGGCCCATGCACTGACTCCCATCGTCAATCTCGCTCGGTGGGGTGGACTGTCGGTGGGAATGGCCTCGGCCTCGACACCGGCGCGTCTGGCGGCCGCGTCGGGCAACGGGATGCTCTCCGAACGGGACGTCACCACGTTGACCGAGGTGTTCGCGTTGCTTCAACGGCTGCGGCTGTCACACCAGATCGATCAGGTGACGGCAGGCCATCGGCCCGGTGATGTGCTGATCATGGCCGATCTCTCACCGCTCGAGCGCAGTCTGCTCACCGACGGCATCCGAGAGATCGCCGCGGTGCAACGCCGAGTCGGGTACCTCGCCGCCAATGTCGGCGTGCATCGCTGACCGGGAAGCACCAGACTGTGTGCCGTGACCACCAATCCCGTGAGCGTTCCCACCCCGTCCACCGTCGAACACAACCGTTTGGCGGAGTCACCAGGGGTCAGCGGGCCATGGCGTCAGTGGGGACCGTACCTGGCGGGACGGCAGTGGGGCACGGTGCGAGAGGACTACTCAGAGGACGGAAACGCGTGGGCGTCGTTTCCGTTCGATCAGGCGCACAAGCGTGCCTACCGCTGGGGTGAGGACGGAATCGGTGGAATCTGCGATCGATTCGGTTTCCTGAATTTCGCGTTCGCCCTGTGGAATCGCAAGGATCCGATTCTGAAGGAACGACTCTTCGGGTTGGCCAACGAGGAGGGGAATCACGGCGAGGACGTCAAGGAGTATTTCTGGGCGATCGACGGCACCCCGACGCACAGTTGGATGCAGTGGCTCTACCGCTACCCGCATGCGGAGTATCCGTACGCGCACCTGCGCGAGGAGAGTGCCCGACGCGGCCGAGACGACCGCGAATACGAACTGGCCGATACCGGGATCCTGGACGAGAACCGGTTCTTCGACGTTCAGGTCACGTATGCGAAAGCGTCGCCCGACGACATCTGCATCACGATCTCCATCACCAATCACGGACCCGAGGCGGCATCGGTCGATCTGCTGCCGCAACTGTGGCTGCGCAACACCTGGTCGTGGGGGCGCGACGATCGCGGCGGATCGCTCACCCAGCTGACCCGACCGGAACTGCTGGCCGGCGGCCTCGAGGGCGTTGCCGCCGATCACGGCTTTCTCGGTCGGTACTACCTCAGCGCCGAAGGTACGCCGGCGGTCCTGTTCTGCGACAACGAAACCAACGCCGAGGCCCTGTGGGGGCAGGAGAACATCTCCCCATATCCCAAGGACGGCATCGGCCGACATGTCGTCGACGGCGAACAGGGTGCGGTGAACCCCGAGCAGACCGGAACGAAGGCTGCATTCTGGTATAGATTCGACGACATCGCCTCGGGTGCAACCGAATCGGTGCGACTGCGCTTGTCGCCCCATCGGCCGGACGAGCAGACGTTCGGTGCGGGATTCGACGCGGTCACCGGTGACCGTCGTGCGGAGGCGGACGAGTTCTACGGCGCAGTGATCGGTGCGGACCTCACCGATGCCGATCGACACGTGGCGCGGCGGGCATATGCGGGGCTGTTGTGGACCAAGCAGCTCTACCGCTACGACGTCGAGCAGTGGATCGAGGGCGACAAGGTGGGAGCCCCGGCGCCGCACTCGCGTCAGGACCCCAAGGGCCGTAACGCCCATTGGCGTCACCTCGCACTGGCCGATGTGATTTCGATGCCCGACGAGTGGGAATATCCGTGGTTCGCCGCCTGGGACTTGGCCTTTCACGCTATTCCTCTCGCACATGTGGACCCGGACTTCGCTAAGGAGCAGTTGGTCCTGATGTGCAGGGAATGGGCCATGCATCCCAACGGCCAACTGCCGGCCTACGAGTGGGAGTTCGGCGACGTCAACCCCCCGGTCCACGCCTGGGCGGCCTGGCACGTCTATCGGATCGACGGGTACCGGGATCGCGAGTTCCTGGTCCGGGTGTTCACGAAGTTGCTGCTCAACTTCGCGTGGTGGGTCAATCGCAAGGATTCGGAGGGGTCGAACATCTTCGAGGGCGGGTTCCTCGGTATGGACAACATCGGATTGTTCAATCGCTCCGCTCCGCTGCCGCCCGGTTTCCGTCTGGAACAGTCCGACGCCACGAGTTGGATGGCGTTCTACTGCCAGCAGATGTTCAAGATCGCACTCGAGCTCGCGCGCCACGACAGCGCCTGGGACGACGTCGCGACCAAGTTCTTCTCGCACTTCCTCTCGATCGCGAAGGCGGTCAACTCGTTCGGTTCGCAGCACATTTCGCTGTGGCACGAGGAAGACGGATTCTTCTACGACGTTCTCGTGCAACCCGAGGGCGACGCGGTACCGATGCGAGTGCGATCCATGGTCGGTCTGCTTCCCATTCTCGGGGCCACGGAAATTCCGCCCTGGGTCGAGGCGGAGTGCCCGGACCTCGCGGCGCGGCTGCGGTGGGTTCAGCACCGTCGGCCGGAAATGGTCTCACCGCTGCTGGCGCGTCGGGAAGGCAACGAGGTGCGCCTTCTGCTCACCCTCGTGCAGCCCGAACGTCTCAAGCGGATCCTCTCTCGCATGTTCGACTCGGAAGAGTTCCTGTCGGACTTCGGTATTCGTTCCTTGTCGGCTTCGTACCGCGAGCCGGTCACGTTCGACGTCGACGGTCGAAGCCTGTCCATCGAGTACGAGCCGGGGGAGTCACGGACCGGAATGTTCGGGGGCAACTCCAATTGGCGAGGGCCGGTGTGGTTCCCGGTGAACGTGCTGCTGGCGGACAAGCTGCGCGCCTACGGGCGCTACTACGGCGACTCGTTCACCATCGAAATCCCCACCGGATCGGGCAACCACCGCACCCTCACCGACGCTGCCGACTTGATCGACAACGGTCTCGCCGGACTGTTCCGTCCGGTCGACGGTAAGCGGCCTGCCGACGGTCAGCGGATCGAATCGAGTTCGGATCCACTGTGGAGTGAGCACCCCACGTTCAACGAGTACTTCGACGGAGACACCGGCGAGGGACTCGGAGCAACACACCAAACCGGCTGGACGGCGTTGGTTGCGCACCTGCTCAGGCCCCGTCTGCCGCTGTGAGGGCCTGCGGCCCATGTGAGTGGAACTTCGTAGTGGGCTACGAAGTGTTTTCGGGTCGTTCCGCGGGCTCCACTCCAAATCCACGCACATGCGGCGCAGCCGCATAGTCTGGCGGGATGAAGATTCGCGGCGCTGTACTCGAAGAAATCGGCCGATCTCGTCCCTTCGCGGACTCGCATCCCATCACCGTCTCCGATCTCGAACTGGGCTCACCGGGTGACGGGGAACTGCTCGTCCGGATCGAAGCCGCCGGACTGTGCCACTCGGATCTGTCGGTGGTCGACGGTAATCGCGTTCGTCCGGTACCGATGCTGCTCGGCCACGAGGCCGCGGGCCGCGTCGAGGAAGTCGGCGCGGGCGTCGACGACATAGCAGTCGGAACCCGTGTGGTCATGACGTTCCTGCCGCGCTGCGGTGACTGCGCGGGGTGCGCCACGGACGGCCAGATGCCCTGCGTCGTGGGAAGCGCGTCGAACAATGCGGGCACGTTGCTCGGCGGAGACATCAAATTGCATCGAGACGGTGCCGAGATCAAGCATCACCTCGGAGTCTCCGGCTTCGCCACACACGCAGTGGTCAGTAGAAAGTCGGTGGTACCGGTCGACGACGACATCCCAGCCGACATCGCAGCGGTCCTCGGTTGTGCAGTGCTCACCGGCGGCGGCGCTGTCCTCAACGCCGGAACTCCGAAGCCAGGGCAGTCGGTGATGGTGGTCGGCCTCGGCGGAGTGGGCATGGCGGCCGTACTGACCGCGGTATCGATCGGTGCCGGTGAGGTCATCGGTGTCGACGGCGTCCCCGACAAGCTCGTCGCCGCAACCGATCTGGGTGCAACACAGGTCTATTCACCTGCGGATCTCGCAGAGAAGGGGATCAAGGCGGACATCGTCATCGAGGCAGCGGGAAACGCCCGTGCATTCGAAACTGCTGTCGCGGCAACGGCTCCCGGTGGAAAGACGATCACCGTCGGCCTACCTGCTCCCGACGCCCGTTCGTCGATCTCACCTCTCGGTCTGGTAGCCGAGGCGCGCACGATCATCGGTAGTTACCTCGGCTCGGCCGTCCCGGCGCGCGACATTCCGACGTACGCCCAGATGTGGCGCGAGGGTCGACTGCCCGTCGAGAAGCTGATCTCCTCGCGCATCACGTTGGACGAGATCAACCGCGGCATGGACGAATTGGCCGACGGCAACGCCATCCGTCAGGTCATCGTTTTCGACTGACCGTCAGCGGTGGGCCGCGGTGGCCACCCACCGCCCGCGACGGCGAGAGATGTCGATCGGATGGTCGAAGCACGTGCTGATGTTGTCCGTCGTCAGCACCGTGTCGACAGGCCCCTGAGCGTGCACGCGCCCGTCGCGGATCAGCAATGCGTGGGTGGTCGAGGTGGGGATTTCCTCGAGATGGTGGGTGACCAGGATGCTGGCGAGCCCGGGATGTTCGGCACGCAGCGAGTCCAGCGCCGTCAGGAGTTGTTCGCGGGCAGCGAGATCGAGGCCGGTGGCGGGTTCGTCGAGTAGCAGCAGCGCCGGATCGGGCAGCAGTGCGCGAGCGATCAGTGCCCGGCCCCGCTCGCCCTGGGAGAGGGTGTGCCACGACGCGTCCACGCGGTGGGCAACTCCCAGCGACTCGACGAGCCGGTTGGCGCGAGCGACCTGGTCCTCGGTGGCCGACCACCTCGGGATCAGATCGGGCGTGTTGGTCAGTCCCGTCAGGACGACCTGGAGCAGAGTCAGCGGGGCCTCGATCTTCAGACGAGGGTCGACGTGTCCGATGTGCGTGCGTAATTCGCGCATGTCCACGCGGCCCAGGCGGTGGCCCAGTACGTGCACCGCGCCCCGCGTGGGATGGACGACGGCTCCCAGCAAGCTGAGCAGGGTGCTCTTGCCGGCACCGTTGGCACCGAGCAACACCCAGTGCTCGCCTTCGTCGACCCGCACGGTCGCATCGCTGAGGAGATAGCGGCCGCCACGGACGAGATCGACGCGGTCGGCGAACAGAACGCTGGACTTCACCGACCGACCGTAGCTGCCGGTGTCGGGGGCCTGGAAGTAGGCTCGGTCTTCGGTAGGACGACAAGACGACGACGAAACGAGTGTGGGAACGACGTGAGTGCAACGGCACCTGTTCGAGTAGGGGTACTGGGGTCACGCGGCAAGGTCGGTCAGGCGATCTGCGCCGCAGTCGACGCAGCCGGCGATCTGGAGCTCGTGGCAACTGTCGACCAGGGCGATCCGCTGGCGAACTTCGTCGACAGCGGTGCGCAGGTGGTCGTGGATTTCACCCATCCCGATGTGGTCATGGACAACCTGCAGTTCTTGGTCGAGCACGGCATCCATGCCGTCGTCGGCACGACGGGTTTCGACGAGCAGCGGCTCGAGCAGGTTCGTGAGTGGTTGGCCGGATCCCCACAGACGGGTGTGTTGATTGCACCGAACTTCGCCATCGGAGCGGTGCTGTCGATGCGCTTCGCTCAGCAGGCAGCCCGATTCTTCGATTCCGTCGAGGTGATCGAGCTGCACCACCCGAACAAGGCCGATGCGCCCTCGGGGACCGCGTACCGTACCGCCGCGCTGATCGCCGAAGCGCGGGCGGCAGCGGGCACCCCGAAGAGTCCCGATGCGACGACGACGGAGCTCGACGGTGCTCGCGGAGCCGACGTCAACGGGGTGCGCGTGCACTCCATCCGACTGGCGGGACTCGTTGCGCATCAAGAGGTTCTGCTGGGGACACAGGGGGAGACGCTGAGCATCCGACACGACTCGCTGGACCGGACGTCCTTTGCGCCCGGCGTACTGCTCGGAGTCCGAGAGATCGCTGCCCGTCCGGGGCTGACCGTCGGCCTCGACCCGCTTCTGGATCTGTGAGCTGATCGACAGTGAACAAAGCGACCAAAGTCGTCGCCATCATTGCAGTGATGGTGTTGATCCTCGGCTTCTACTTCTTCCTGCTCGGACAGCGCGGAGTGACGTTGATCCAGAACGGCGGGGTGGCCAGTATTGCCCTGGGGATCGGGGTGATTCTGCTGCCGATCGTCGGGTTGTGGATCGTGTGGGCGACGCTCAAAGCAGGATTGGACCATCAGCGGCTGGCGTCGCGCATCCGAGAGGAAGGCCTCGAACTCGACGTCGACGATCTGCCGAGGAGGCCGTCGGGGCGCATCGAACGAGACGCGGCCGACGAACTCTTCCAACAGGTCAAGGCCGAATGGGAAAAAGACCCCGACAACTGGCGCAATTCGTATCGGCTGGCGCGGGCCTACGATTACGCGGGTGATCGCGGGCGAGCTCGCGAGACGATGAAACGTGCTGTGGCACTGGAACGTGCCGAGAGCTGACGGACATGGCGCGCACTCTGCTGATCGTTCACCACACTCCGAGCCCGCCGATGCGGGAACTGCTCGAATCGGTCCTCGCCGGAGCCCGTGATCCCGAGATCAGCGGTGTGGACGTGCGCAGTGTGCCTGCGCTCGGCGCGACAGTCCCGGATGTGCTTGCCGCCGATGGCTTTCTCTTCGGTACCCCGGCGAACTTCGGTTACATGAGTGGTGCCCTGAAACACTTCTTCGACACCGTCTACTACCCGAGTCTCGATGCGGTATCCGGAAAGCCCTACGGTGCGTGGGTGTACGGAAACAGTGACACCGCTGGTGCCGGGCGGGCAATCGAAAGTATTGCAGCGGGTTGGGGATTGGACAAGGTTGCCGAGACCGCTCACCTGGTGGACAGCGGCAAGGAGTCGCGGGAGCGCTGCTACGAGCTCGGCGGGACGATCGCAGCCGGTCTGTCCGACTGACTGCGGCCCGAGTCGGCGTGTACGTCTCGGCACGCTGCGGCCGCGCGAGTACCGACTCAGTCCGACTCGACAGGGGAGTGGGATCGCAGCACGTCGTCGGCTGGGATCGACAACGGAATTTCCAGAAGTCGTTCCGGCCAACTCGGGTACGCGGGTCTGATCCAGACACGGTTGTCGTCGAGCTGAGTCATCAACACCCGGCGCCACTGCCAATCGTCCTGCGGTGTCAGCAGATCGGTCTCGGGCTGCAACGGCAGTGGGGCTTTCGTCCAGTGCGGCAACGACAGGGACGCCAGTCCGCGTTCCTCCAGGGCGGCAATCGCGTCCACCAGCGACACACCCAGCGCAACAGTGATACCCACCGGATTGACGGCATCGACCAGGTATCCCTCGTCGTGTTCGTCGTACGGGGCCGATTCACCCGCGCTGTGTGCGACGGTCCATCCGATCACCTCGCCGTCCGAGGCTCGTTTCACCGGCAATCTGCTACGCCACCGCTCGACATCCACTTACTCGAGGATACGCGGCTCGATGTAGTGAGTTCGGTGAAGAAACTATGTCCGATTGTGAGCAGGCAGGGTCGTGCTCGTGTTTGACTGCAGGGGATAGTCGACATTTGTACCGCTCTCCATATCAAGGGATTTCGATGACCCTCCCCATTCTCGACCGCTCCAGAATCGTTGCTACGCCCGAGTGGAGTCGCTGGCTGATACCCCCGGCAGCCCTGTCGATACACCTGGCGATCGGATCTGCGTACGCCTGGAGCGTCTTCAAGAACGCCATCTCACAGCCCGACGCCCTGGGGCTCAGCGGAACGGTCACCGCCATACCGTTTCAGCTCGCCATCGTCATGCTCGGCCTGTCGGCCGCGATCTTCGGCACCAGAGTGGAGAAGAACGGCCCGCGTTGGGCGATGGCCGTTTCACTTGTCTTCTTCGTATCGGGACTGCTGATTTCCGCACTCGGCATGGCACTCGGCCAGTTCTGGCTGGTGATCTTCGGATACGGCTTCATCGGCGGTATCGGCCTCGGAATCGGATACATCTCGCCCGTGTCGACGCTGATGAAGTGGTTCCCGGACCGGCCGGGAATGGCGACCGGTATCGCGATCATGGGCTTCGGCGGCGGCGCCCTGATCGCGTCACCTCTCACCAGCCAACTGATGGTGAACTTCGGCGGCTTCACCGATGGTTCGATCGCCAAGACGTTCCTCACCCTCGGCGTCGGGTACGCGGTGTTCATGGCGCTGGGAGTCGTGCTGATCAGAGTCCCGGCCGAGGGGTGGACACCGAAAGGCTGGACGCCTCCCGCGGCGTCGGCGATGATCTCGACGCACAACGTCTCCGCGGCCAACGCCGTCAAGACTCCGCAGTTCTGGCTCCTGTGGGTGGTGTTGTGCTTCAACGTCACTGCCGGCATCGGCATCCTCGAACGCGGCTCCGGGATCTACCAAGACTTCTTTCCGGACGCCACCTCCCCGGAATCGTTGGCCGCGGCGGCCGCTGGTTTCGTAGCGTTCCTGTCTCTGACCAACATGATCGGTCGCTTCGTCTGGTCCTCGGTCTCGGACGTGGTGGGTCGCAAGAACATCTACCGTCTGTACCTCGGTGTCGGCGCGCTCCTGTACCTGTATATCGCCCTGTTCACCAACACGAACAAGATCCTCTTCATGGTGTCGGCGCTGTTGATCCTGTCGTTCTACGGCGCGGGATTCGCAACCGTTCCGGCCTATCTCAAGGACCTCTTCGGTACGTACCAGGTGGGCGCAATCCACGGACGACTGCTCACCGCATGGTCGGTGGCAGGTGTTCTGGGACCACTGATCGTCAACGCCATCGCCGACGCCGGCGAGGCGGGAACCACCGGCCGGTACCTCCCGGCCTTCTACGTGATGATCGGATTGTTGGTCGTCGGGTTCCTGGCCAACGAAGCCATCAAACCGGTGGCGTCGAAATTCCATGAATCCGATTCGGCCGACGCCGCCGATTCGACGACCTCGACAGGAGCCAAGGCATGACCACCGCGCGAATGCAGGGAACGATGGTGATCGCATGGCTCTGGGTGTCCGTGCCGTTCGCCTACGGACTGTACGAGCTGATCCTCAAGGCCAAGAATCTCTTCAGCACCTGAACCACCGTGTCGGTGGATCGTGACAGGGTGGCCCGATGCGAGACATGAGCGCTGCCATGGCGCGCCGCACCGCCTTGGCCGCCCAAGGACTGGCGTCGGCCCGATCGCGCACGCGGCCGGCGAGCAAGAGCGCGGTGCACGGAGCCATCGACACCACCGGGTTGTTGCAGATCGATTCGGTGTCGGTGGTGGTGCGCGCGCACTACGCGCCGGTGTTCAGTCGCGTCGGTGCCTACGACAGAAAAATCCTCGACGACGCCGCCTGGACCGACACCACCCGACGCCCGAGGCGGTTGGTCGAATACTGGGCGCACGAGGCAGCGTTGCTCCCGGTGGAGGACTGGCCGCTGATGCGGTGGCGTATGGAGTTGTACCGACACGGTCGATGGGGTGGAGCCGCCCGCATTCTCGATCGTGAACCCACACTGGTGGACGATGTTCTCGCCGTGATCGCAGAGCACGGCGCGGCCAGTGCGGGTGAGATCGAGAAGCATCTCGACGTCGAGAAGCCCGGGCGCAAGGGTCCCTGGTGGGATCGAAGCGACGTCAAGGTCGTGTGCGAGCAACTCTTCGCTGCCGGAGTGGTCAGCGTGCCGGCACGGTCCGGGTTCGTTCGGCAGTACGAGCTCAGCGAACAGGTGCTTCCCGACGCTGTTCTCCGCAGGCAGGTCGACGAAGCGGATGCGGTGCGGGCCCTGATCGAAAAGTCCTCTCGTGCACTGGGAATCGGCACCGAGCCGGATCTGCGGGACTACTATCGGCTCTCCCAGAAGCAGTCCAAGGCCGCAATCGCCGACCTCGTGGAAGACGGCGTCCTGGAGCAGGTATCCGTCCGAGGGTGGAACGCGCCGGCCTATGTGCACCGCGACGCCAGAACACCGAGGACTGCCACCGTCGCAACCCTGTTGTGCCCGTTCGATCCGATGATCTTCTATCGGCCGCGTGTGGAGAGAATCTTCGATTTCCACTATCGCATCGAGATATACACCCCGCAGCACAAGCGAATTCACGGGTACTACGTATTTCCCTTCCTGCTGGACGGCCATCTCGTGGCGCGCGTCGATCTCAAGGCCGTGCGGGCCAACTCGGAACTACACGTCATAGCGGCGTACGTCGAAGGCGACCGCGATCCACGCGACATCGCACCCCGGTTGCGCGACGTCCTGCACGAGATGGCGGAGTGGCTCGAACTCGAACGCGTGGTGGTGGGTACCCGAGGTGATCTCGTCGCTGCGCTGCGATGACATGATCCGGCGTGCGCTCGATCCGGATCGATGCCAGTATTTTCGAGCATGACCACTTTTCCGACAGGCATCGACACCGAACTCCCACCCCAGGTCGTCGTCCTGTTCGGGGCGACCGGGGATCTGGCCAAACGGAAATTGCTCTCCGGGATGATGCACTTGGCGCTGTCCGAGCTGGCACCGAACATCCGCGTGGTGGGTACCTCGCTCGAGGAGATGTCCACCGACGAATTTCGCGCCCTCGCTCGCGAATCGATCAATGCGTACTCCAGCCGCAAAGTCGGCGACGAACAGTGGCGGCAGTTCGCGTCGCGGCTGACGTACGTCTCGCAGAAAGCCGGGCCGGCGGCGCTGGGTGCCGCGGTAGCCGAGGCCGAGATCGAACTCGGAGGCAACGCCAGGCGGTTGCACTACCTGTCGGTTCCGCCGAGAGCTGCACTGGCCGTTGTGGATACGCTCGCCTCCGCAGACCTGGTCAAGCGATCGCGCATCATCATGGAGAAGCCGTTCGGAACCGATCTGCAGAGCGCAATCGACCTGAACGCTCGCCTGCACGAGACCTTCGACGAAGAACAGATCTATCGAATCGATCACTTCCTCGGCAAGGAACCGGCGCAGAACATCCTGGCGTTCCGTTTCGCCAACGGGCTGTTCGAGCCGATCTGGAACCGCAACTTCATCGATCACGTTCAGATCGACATCCCGGAGGAGCTCGCCCTCGACGGTCGGGCCGGGTTCTACGAGTCCACCGGTGCGTACAAGGACATGGTCGTCACTCACCTGTTCCAGGTGCTCGCGTTCATGGCGATGGAACCGCCGACGGCACTCGAACCGCGTGCGATCGGTGAAGAGAAGAACAAGGTGTTTCGATCGATGGTCCCGCTGGACCCGAAAAATGTTGTGCGCGGACAATATACGGGCTACCGCTCGGAGGAAGGTGTCGCCCCCGATTCCGACACCGACACGTTCGTGGCACTGAAATGCGAAATAGACAACTGGCGCTGGGCCGGTGTGCCGTTCTACCTCCGTAGCGGGAAACGTCTCGCCGAAGGCCAACGCATCATTTCGATAGCGTTCCGAGAGCCACCGAAGAGCATGTTCCCTGCCGGTTCGGGCGTCGGAGCGCAAGGTCCCGACCACCTCACCTTCGACCTGGCGGACGCATCCAAGGTGTCGCTGTCGTTCTACGGCAAGCGGCCCGGGCCCGGGATGCGGCTGGACAAACTGAGCATGCAGTTCGCCACTCACGAAACCGAACGCGCCGGCGACGTGCTCGAGGCCTACGAGCGGTTGATCCTCGACGCCATGTACGGCGACCACACCCTGTTCACGACGGCGGAGGGTATCGAACGACTGTGGCAGGTATCGGAGCCGTTGCTGGCCGATCCACCGCCGGTGCGCCTGTACTCACCGGGGTCGTGGGGCCCCAACGCAATTCATCAACTCATCGCGCCGCATGCCTGGCGGCTGCCGTTCGAGCGACAGTGGAGAGAGAAGAAGTAGAGGCGCGTGAAGAAACAGGGGAGAGAGCCCTCAGTTGTTCCAACCGCGGTCCTTGCGCATCTGATCTCGTAGCGCGCCCTGAACTGCTTGGGAGAGCCACGAGTTCAGGGACACCCCGCTGTTGTTCGCTGCGTCCTCGGCTCGTTCCTTGATCTGCTCGACGAGTCGGAGCGTGACGCGTCGTACCTCGCCCGAGACGTCGTCCATGGTCGGATACTCCTCGGCAACAGGCTCTTTCGGCTCGCTGGCGTGGTCCGATGTCGAATCGTTGCGTCGAACGTCTGCGTGTGCCTGTCCACCGTCCAGGCGGACGACCACGGTTCGATCGTCCAGTGCGTTCGACACCTCGGCCGCGAAGTCCGACAGGGCGGTCAGCAGCATCAACCGCGCCGACGCTTCCGCGGTCTTGCCGAGGGCCTCGGCTGTCTGCCGGGTGTGTTCATCGCCCAACGCCGCCGCGGCCATCAAATCGGTGCGCAGAGTGTCGGTGTACTGGCTCAGTTCCATGACGCCAGTGTGACGTCATAAATGGCGTCAGTCAAGGCGGCGGGTGATGTCAGCTCGACGTCACGAAGGCATCAGCGGTGGCGTCGTGCGCGGCAGGGTGCGGTCGTCGCCGTTTAGGGTTGGGCGGTGTCGTCAGAAATCAGAGGTCGAGCTGCGCCTCGAACAGTCGCGCTGAACGTGCAGTTGGTGGCCCGAACCGAGTTCGTCCCACCCGCCGACATCCCGTGGGAGACCGACGCGGACGGTGGGCAGGCGTTGGTGGAATTCGCAGGCAGAGCGTGTTACCAGAGTTGGTCGAAACCGAACCCTCGCACTGCGACCAATGCGTCGTATCTGCGTCATCTGCTCGACGTCGGACACCTGTCGGTGCTCGAGCACGCGAGCGTGAGCTTCTACATCACCGGTATCTCTCGGTCGTGCACACACGAGTTGATTCGGCATCGACATTTCTCGTACTCGCAGCTGTCGCAGCGCTTCGTGCCCGAACACGATGCCAACGTGGTGCTTCCGCCGGCCGTGGAGGGCGATCCCGAGCTCGAGGCCCTGTTCGCATCGGCGACAGAGGCGAGTCGGGCCGCGTACAGCGAGTTGCTCGCTGCCCTCGACGGCAAACTGGAGTCGGTCACCAATGCTGCCTTGCGGGGCAAGCAGGCGCGGCAGGCCGCGAGATCGGTTCTGCCGAACGCGACCGAGACCCGCGTGGTGGTGAGTGGGAACTATCGCGCTTGGCGGCATTTCGTGTCGATGCGGGCCTCGGAGCACGCGGACGTCGAAATCCGCCGCGTCGCCGTCGAATGTCTGCGTAAGCTCGTGGACGTGGCACCCGACGTGTTCGGCGACTTCGAGATCACGACCCAGCCGGACGGAACGGAAGTCGCACGCAGCCCCTTCGTCACCGAGGTCTAGGAATCGCGTTCGAGGCTCGAACGGACCGGCGCGGACCACCGGTGTCAGCGGGGAGTCCCGCTGCGTAGGAGTGGGTAAAGCACCGGGTAATCTGCTGCCATGACCTACGGTGACGCCGCTCCTTCCGTTGCGCCTGTGTTCGGTACGGTGCTCACCGCAATGGTGACCCCGTTCACGGCCGACGGGAAGTTGGATATCGACGCAGGCGTTCGGCTCGCGCATCATCTCGTCGAACAGGGAAACGACGGGCTGGTGCTGGCCGGGACGACGGGTGAGTCGCCCACCACCACCGAGAACGAGAAGCTCGAGCTGTTGCGCGCCGTGATCGCGGCTGTCGGACATCGGGCTCGGATCATCGCCGGGGCCGGGAGCAACGACACCGCACACAGTGTCGAACTGGCCCGTGATGCCGCTCGCGCCGGTGCGCACGGCCTGCTCGTGGTCACCCCGTACTACTCCAGGCCACCGCAGGCGGGCCTCTACGCCCACTTCACTGCGGTCGCCAACGCCACCGATCTGCCAGTGATGCTCTACGACATTCCGCCTCGATCGGTCGTCCCCATCGAGACCGAAACGTTGCGTCGGCTCGCCGAGCACCCCCGCATCCTTGCCGTCAAGGATGCGAAGGGCGATCTCAACGCCGGTGCCGAGCTGATCGCGTCGACCGGTCTGCAGTTCTACTCCGGCGACGACCCGCTGAACCTGCCCTGGCTCTCGGTCGGTGCCACCGGGTTCGTCAGCGTCATCGGGCACCTCGTTCCGGCCCGTCTGCGCGAACTCCACACCGCATTCATGATGGGCGACATCGCCCGCGCCCAAGCGATCAACGTCAGCCTCATCCCGGTCATCCGTTCGGTGGCACGCCTCGGCGGCGTCAGCGCATCGAAGGCAGGCCTGCGCCTCATCGGACTCGATGTCGGCGAACCACGACTTCCCCAGGTGCCACCGAGCATCGATCACATCGAATTGCTCGCAGCCGAGCTGCGGGCGGCAGGAGTTCTTGTATGACACGACCTAACAGATCGCGCGGACGCGCAACCCGAAACGCCGGACCGCCGTCCGAGCGTCCCGCTCCCAAGCAGGGCCAACCTTCGGGTGCCCGCCAGGGCAAGCCGATGGTGCAGAATTCCGCTCGGACGCAGCGTCCCGACAAGCGTCGTGAGTTCGACCCGACCGAGCGTCTCGGCACACCGCCGAAGGCTCCGTTCAAGGGCCTACGAGTGGTCGCGCTCGGCGGAATCGGCGAAATCGGTCGCAACATGACTGTCTTCGAGCATCAGGGCAAGATGCTGATCATCGACTGTGGCGTCCTGTTCCCCGAGGACCAGCAGCCGGGCGTCGACCTGATCCTGCCCGACTTCAGGCACATCGAGAACCGCATGGCCGATGTCGAGGCGGTGGTGCTGACGCACGGTCACGAGGACCACATCGGCGCAGTCCCGTTCTTGCTTCGACTGCGTCCCGACCTGCCCGTCGTCGGATCGAAGTTCACCCTCGCGCTGGTCGCGGCCAAGTGCCGTGAGCACCGGCTGCGGCCGAATCTCGTCGAGGTGATCGAGGGTCAACACACACAGCACGGGCCGTTCGACTGTGAGTACTTCGCGGTGAATCACTCGATCCCCGATGCTCTGGCCATCGCCATCAGGACCGATGCCGGTCTGGTGCTGCACACCGGAGACATCAAGCTCGATCAGCTGCCGCTCGACGGTCGTCTGACAGACCTGGCCGGTTTCTCACGGCTCGGTGACGAGGGCGTTGACCTCTTCCTGGTCGACTCCACCAATGCCGAGGTGCCCGGATTCGTCACGCCGGAACGGGAGATCGGCGGAGTGCTCGACACCGTCATCGGCAAGGCGAAGCAGCGCGTCATCGTCGCGTCGTTCGCCAGTCACGTGCACCGCATCCAGCAGGTCATCGACGTGGCCGAGCGATACAACCGTCGAGTGGCGTTCGTCGGTCGTTCCATGGTGCGCAACATGCAGATCGCCCAGGATCTCGGTTATCTACGGGTGCCCGACGGCCTCGAGGTGAATGTCGATACCGCCGCGACGCTCCCGGACGACCGGTTGGTGCTCATCTCCACCGGTTCGCAGGGCGAGCCGTTGTCGGCGCTGTCCAGGATGGCTCGCGGCGAGCACCGTCAGATCAACGTCAAGGCCAACGATCTCGTGGTGCTGGCGTCGTCGCTGATCCCGGGCAACGAGAACTCCGTGTTCGCGGTGGTCAACGGCCTCGCCAAGCGTGGCGCGACCGTCGTGACGCAGCAGAACGCGAAGGTGCACGTCTCGGGTCACGCATCGGCAGGCGAATTGCTGTACCTCTACAACGCAGTGCGGCCGACCAACGCCATGCCGGTACACGGCGAGTGGCGTCACCTCCGGGCCAATGCGGCTCTGGCGAAGGCGACCGGCGTATCCGAGGACCGGATCGTCCTCGCCGAGGACGGCGTCGTTGTCGACATGGTCGACGGGCTCGCCGAGATCGTGGGGCAGGTCCCAGTCGGTCACGTCTACGTCGACGGCTTGTCGGTCGGCGATGTCGGAGATTCGACGCTGTCGGATCGTCTGGTGCTCGGCGAGGGCGGCTTCATCGCGATCAGCGTTGCCGTCGATTCGGCCACCGGCCGTGCAGTGACCGCACCCGAGGTGTCCGGTCGCGGATTCTCCGACGACCCGGCGGCCCTGAAGGAGGCCGGCCAGCTGGTGGAGGCCGAGCTGCAGCGGCTGGCCTCGGACGGAGTGTCCGATACCCACCGGATCGCTCAGGCCGTCCGCCGCGTCGTGGGCCGGTGGGTAGCGGACAAGTATCGGCGTAAGCCGATGATCGTTCCGACGATCATCGCGGTCAAGCCGCAACCGCATTCCTAGAGTTCAGACGAGCAGTCGCCACAGGCCGATGAGGCCGAGGACGACGATGGCACCGCGCAGGGCCGCCGGCGACAGCCGGCGGCCGTAGCGTGCTCCCACAGCTCCGCCGATGAGGGAGCCGACCGCGATCAGACCGGCGGCCTGCCAGCTGATGTCGTCGAATCGAAAAATCGTGAAAGCAACTGCTGCAACGACATTCACCACCAGCGAGAGCAAGTTCTTGGCAGCGTTCATGCGCTGCATGGATTCGGGGAGCAGTGCGCCCATCACTCCGATGAGCAGGATTCCTTGTGCTGCAGTGAAATAGCCCCCGTAGATGCCGACCAGCAGAGTGCCGACGGTGACCAGCGCCATGCGGCCGCGGCCGATGTGGCCGGCCGCCTTGCCGGCCGCCTCAGACCGACGTTTGGCCCAGGCCTGGATCTTCGGTTGTGCGACAACGAGAATCAATGCACCGATGAGCAACACCGGAACGACAGAGGCGAATACTTTTTCGGGCAGATGCAACAGCAGCCACGCGCCACCGAGTGCGCCGAAGAAAGAGGCGGGAAGCTGCCAACGCAGTCGGTGCCATTGCCCGCGAAGTTCCCGGCGATACCCCCAGGTACCCGATACGCTTCCCGCCACCAGTCCGATGGCGTTGGACATCGTGGCGACCACCGGGGGATAGCCGAACGCGACCAGAGTGGGGAACGTGATCAACGTGCCCGAACCGACGACGGCGTTGATTGCACCGGCCCCGAGGCCGGCGAGCAGGATGACGAGAATTTCCGATACCGGCACTGTTGGGAGGTTACCCAGACGAAGGAGTCGGTCTCCCGGCAGGATGCCGCTCCTTCGGTGTAGCCGTAGCCTGAAGTACGTGAGCCTTGCCCAGGATGAACGTTCCCAGCTTGTCAGAACCCTTCTCGACGTCGGTCCCGATGCGCCGACACTGTGCGGTAAGTGGACTGCTGCCGATCTGGCCGCGCACCTCGTCGTTCGCGAACGGCGGCTCGATGCGTCGCCGGGTATCTTTCTCGGTCCGTTGTCCGGATACACGGAGCGGGTCCAGCGTTCCGTTGCGAATCGACCGTTCGCGTCGGTGGTCGAGGACGTTCGGACCGGGCCGCCGATGTGGTCGCCGTTCGCCCTGCTGGATCCGCTGATCAACCTCGGTGAGATGTTCGTGCATCACGAGGATCTGCGCCGCGCGGAAGGGAACTGGACCCGACGGGTTCTGCCCAGCGCGGTCGAGTCCCGACTGTGGCCCCAGGTGCGGTTGATCGGACGAGCAGGGCACCGCTCGGCACCGGTTCCGGTGCATGTCCGCACCCCGGACGGCCGACAGGCCACCTTCAAGGGTGGCTCGGGCCCGGGTGTGACGGTGGTGGGGGAACCCTCCGAACTCCTTCTCTATGCGTTCGGTCGGGACCAGGTAGAGGTCGTGTACGAAGGCTCGGCGGACGATGTCGCCGCCGTGAAGGCGCTCGACCTGAGTTTCTGACGCACATCCGTCGTTGTTACTGGTGTTGCGGATGGTTTCGACGGGGCTGTTGCGACTAGCCTGGGGTCATGGCAGGAAAGACCAGCACCTCCACCGCCAGGGCCGGATCCAGCGGATCCGGCTCCTCGCGCGCGTCCGGTACCTCTCGTAAGTCCGGTACCGGCCGCACGGCTCGAACCGTCACGACACCGAAGAAGCCCACCGCACCGCGCAACCCGGCGACCACGCGGGTAAGCGCATCGTCTCGCGGTAAGGCACCCGCGAGAGGTGCTGCGTCGCGGCGGCCCCCCATGAAGAAGAAGTCCCGCGGTGCGCTCGACGCGATCGGTCGCGGAATCGCGTCTACGTGGTCGATGGCGGCACGAGGTGTCGGTGCCACCACACGCACCGTCAGCAAGGCCGCGGACATCGAGCACGGTCACCGACGTGACGGAATCGCCCTTGGGCTCATCGCCGTCAGCGTCGTCGTCGCCGCAAGCGTGTGGTTCAGTGCCGGCGGCCCGGTCGGTGAGTGGATCGAGGTAGGGATCCGTGCCGTCATCGGCGACGCCGGCTATGTCGCACCCGTGCTGGGGGTCGCGATCGCCGTCGTGCTGATGCGTTCGGAGCCTCGCCCCGAGGTCAGACCACGCCTGGTTCTGGGCTCGATACTGCTGGGCTTGCCCGTTCTCGGGCTGTGGCACATGGCGGCGGGGTCACCGACCGACGCCACCGGTCGGTCCGAGGGAGCGGGCTTCGTCGGCTACGTTGCGGGCGGACCCATCGCCGACGGCCTGACGGTGTGGCTCGCCGTACCGTTGCTGCTGCTCGCCGGCCTGTTCGGCGTGCTGCTGCTCACCGGCACCACGGTACGAGACGTACCGGACCGGATGCGGGCACTGTTCGGTACCGATAGTCGAGGCGACGAATACGACGAGTACGACCCGGCCGATTTCGGTTCGGAATTCGGCGACGAGGGCTACGGCGACTACGACTCGAACTTCGACGCCGACGGATACCCGGTGCACGGCACCACCGACCCGTACGACAACTACCCGACCGAGGAGTACATCCCGGTCGTCAAGCCATCACGCGCTCGCAAGACCCCTGCACCGGCACCGGAGGCCCCCACCGAGGTCATGACGCCTGCCGCGGCCGCACCGGTCCCGGTGCCCGAGCCTGCCGCGCCCCCGCGGCCGAAGCCCAAGCCGATCGTCAAGGCCGCCGAACCCAAGCCGGCTGCCGACGACGACAAGATCGTCGTCGATCGCGTCGTCGACGGCGACTACACGCTGCCGTCGTTGTCGCTGCTCATCGACGGCGATCCGCCCAAGACGCGCAGCCAGGCGAACGACGCGATGATCGAGGCCATCTCCGAGGTACTCGAGCAGTTCAAGATCGACGCTGCGGTCACCGGATTCACCCGCGGACCGACGGTCACCCGCTACGAGGTGGAGCTCGGACCGGGCGTCAAGGTCGAGAAGATCACTGCGCTGGCTCGCAACATCGCCTACGCGGTCGCGACCGACAACGTGCGATTGCTCGCCCCGATCCCCGGCAAGTCCGCCGTCGGTATCGAGGTGCCGAACTCGGATCGCGAGATGGTCCGCCTGGCCGATGTGCTGACCGCCCCGTCGACCCGCAAGGATCACCACCCTCTGGTGATCGGCCTCGGCAAGGACATCGAAGGCGATTTCGTCAGTGCCAACCTGGCGAAGATGCCGCACCTGCTGGTGGCGGGATCCACCGGTTCGGGTAAATCGAGCTTCGTGAACTCGATGCTCGTGTCGCTGCTGGCACGGGCGACACCCGACGAGGTCCGGATGATTCTGATCGACCCGAAGATGGTCGAGTTGACGCCGTACGAGGGCATCCCGCACCTCATCACGCCGATCATCACGCAGCCGAAGAAGGCTGCCGCGGCCCTGGCCTGGCTGGTCGAGGAGATGGAGCAGCGCTACCAGGACATGCAGATCAACAAGGTCCGGCACATCGACGACTTCAACAAGAAGGTGCGGTCCGGCGAGATCACCGCACCGTTGGGCAGCGAACGCGTCTACCGGCCGTACCCCTACATCCTGGCCATCGTCGACGAGCTTGCCGACCTGATGATGACCGCTCCTCGCGACGTCGAGGAAGCGATCGTGCGCATCACCCAGAAGGCGCGCGCCGCAGGTATCCACCTGGTGCTCGCCACGCAGCGTCCGTCCGTCGACGTCGTCACCGGTCTGATCAAGACGAACGTGCCCTCACGTCTGGCATTCGCCACGTCGTCGTTGACCGACTCGCGAGTCATCCTCGATCAGCCCGGAGCCGAAAAATTGATCGGCATGGGCGACGCGCTGTTCCTGCCGATGGGTGCGGGCAAGCCGACGCGTCTGCAGGGTGCGTTCATCACGGACGAGGAAATCTCGGCCGTCGTCGACTTCGCCAAGAATCAGGCCGAGCCCGAGTACAACGACACCGTCACCGCCGCGAAGGTCTCGGACAAGAAGGACGTCGACCCCGACATCGGTGACGACCTCGACGTGCTGCTGCAAGCCGTCGAACTCGTCGTCACCAGCCAGTTCGGTTCCACGTCGATGCTGCAGCGCAAGCTACGGGTCGGATTCGCCAAGGCAGGACGACTGATGGACCTCATGGAGAACCGCGGCGTCGTGGGTCCGAGCGAGGGCTCGAAAGCCCGCGAAGTACTCGTCAAGCCCGACGAACTCGACGGATTGCTGTGGTCCATCAAGGGCGGGGACCCGGACGAGCAGCCGGCGTCCGAGGAGTTCTGACGGGCTCTACACCTGCGTGAATGGACCATTGCAGCCGTCTGGGCGGTGCAATGGTCCATTCACGCAGAACGGGTGGGCGAGCAGACTCAGGCCGTGAACGCGCCCATCACCGGTGTCCATTCGTGGAAGTCTGCCGACTCGATGAGGTTCTCGACCGCGAAGGGATCCTGGGCGAACAGTGATTCCACGGATGCGGCGTCCGGGCCGTCCACGAGCAGCAGAGCGCCGCTGTCGTCGGCGAACGGGCCACTGGAGACGAGCGTCTTCTTCTCCAACAAGTCGGCCAGCCACGCCCGGTGTGCGGCGCGATGGGTGTCGCGGCCCTCGGTGGTCGTGGGGGAGTACGTGTAGGTGACGGCGATCAGGGGCATGGAGCTCACTTCCGGATTCGAGGGGTGTCCGGAGAATTCTGTCAGAGCGAGAGCAGCATGCGCGTGTTGCCCAATGTGTTCGGCTTGACGTAGCTCAGGTCGAGAAACTCTGCGACGCCGGTGTCGTAGGACCGGCACATCTCCGCGTACACCTCGGCAGTGACGGGCGTTCCCTCGATTTCGGAGAAGCCGTGCCGGGCGAAGAAATCCACTTCGAAGGTCAGCACGAACACCTTCTGCAGCGCGAGCTCGCGTGCCACCTCGATGAGTTTGGCGACGATCAGGTGGCCGGCTCCGTGCCCCTTGGCTGCGGGGTCGACTGCCACCGTGCGTACCTCACCCAGGTCCGCCCAGAGCACGTGCAGAGCTCCGCATCCGATGACTTCGCCTGCGCGCTCGGCAATCCAGAACTCCTGCACTGCCTCGTACAGCGTCACCAGGTTCTTCTCGAGCAGGATTCGGCCCGCGTAGATGTCGATCAGCCGCTTGATCTCGGGAATGTCGGAGGTTCGGGCTCGACGCACGACCAGGGTGGCGTCGCCGATGGACGTGCCGTCCACGGTGTCGGAATACTCGTCGGATTCGGGATCGGCAGTGTCGCGACTCGCCCGATTCGGCCCAGAAGTCATGTGGTGAACAGTAGTCACCGATGCAACCGATAAACTTTCCGTGTGTCGTTCAGCGAGCAGTGTCCCCGTCTCGACGGGTCGGTGCTGCCCGAACGCCGACACACCATCGAATGTCCGGTCCGCGGCCGAGAAGCGGCTTCGTGACCGGCCCGACAGCGCCGGGCCACGGTGTTCCATCCGGCGGTGCCTCGCGCAGTGCGGGGCTGCCGCACGGCAACGCTGCTCCGGGCGGATCGGACGCCGTCCCGCTGCTCAACATCGCCAACGTGCTGACCGTGCTGCGCATCGCTCTGGTTCCGGTCTTTCTTGCGGCACTGTTCGTCGGAGACGGTCACGACACCTCGTGGCGGTTGGCGGCGACGGCGATCTTCGCCGCAGCGGCCATCACCGACCGGATCGACGGCCAACTCGCCCGCAAGTACGGACTCGTCACCGATTTCGGGAAGATGGCCGACCCCATCGCCGACAAGGCGCTGATCGGCGCTGCCCTTGTCGGGCTGTCGATGTTGGGCGATCTGTCCTGGTGGGTGACGGCGATCATCGGGGTACGCGAAATAGGCATCACCGCGGTCCGTTTCGCCGTCATTCGTCACGGAGTCATTCCGGCCGGTCGTGGCGGCAAGGTCAAGACACTGGTCCAGACATTCGCGATCGGCGTGTATCTGTGTCCGCTGCCCAGCGCAGTCGATCCAGTGGCGCTGGCGCTGATGGCTCTGGCGGTTCTGCTGACCGTGTACACCGGCCTGGACTACGTGGTTCAGGCGATTCGGTTGCGCCGGGGTGTGTCCTCGGTGTGAGTGCATTCGACGGGCGTCCACGAGGCGATGCGGGAAGTTGCAGTTCCGACAGCCGTGTCGGAGCCCCTTCGGCGCGTGTCGGAGGCGACGGGCATATAGGGTCGGGAACCAATCGGGCCGGCTGGGACGTTGACCCTACGACGGCTCCGAACGAACGATACGAACGTGGTCGTCTCGACGGCACAGTCGTCGGCAACAGCACCAACGAGGAGGAGCGAGATGGCGCTGCTATTGCGTGAAGCACTCGGCGACAGTTTGCGGCGTACTCGCGTCGCACAGAGCCGCACCCTGCGTGAAGTCTCCAACACCGCGCGCGTGAGCCTCGGCTACCTCTCCGAGGTGGAACGTGGCCGGAAGGAAGCGTCGAGCGAACTTCTCGCTGCGATCTGCGATGCCCTGGCCGTGCCTCTTTCCGATGTGATGAGCGACGTGAGCGTCACGCTGTCGGATGCATCCACTGCCGCTGTGCGTTCCGACGAATCGGCTGTGGCCACCCGCATCGACGGTGATACGCGGGTCGTGATCCCGGCACCTGCTGCCAGAGCTCTTGCCGCCGCCTAAGATCGAACGAGTAGCCGATGTCGGCTGCCGGCCCCACCGAGTCACCCGTACTTCACTGCACTGACAGGTTCATTTCGGTCACTGCGAGAGCAGCCGACCCGCACGCGGCCACCGCGGCGCAACAGATGGAGGCAGGACCACCCCATGGCTAATCCTTTCGTCAAGGCCTGGAAATACATGATGGCCCTCTTCAATTCCAAGATCGACGAGAAGGCCGACCCCAAGGTTCAGATTCAGCAGGCGATCGAAGACGCGCAGCGGCAGCACCAGGCGCTGTCTCAGCAGGCGGCGTCCGTCATCGGCAATCAGCGTCAGCTCGAAATGAAGCTCAGCAGGCAGCTGGACGAGGTCGAGAAGCTCAACGCCAACGCGCGTCAGGCCGTGACGCTGGCCGATCAGGCCGCTACTGCGGGTGACGTCGAGAAGGCCACGCAGTACACCAACGCGGCCGAGGCGTTCGCGGCTCAGCTCGTGACTGCCGAGCAGAGCGTCGAGGACCTCAAGGTTCTGCACGACCAGTCTCTGCAGGCTGCCACACAGGCCAAGAAAGCCGTCGAGCAGAACGCGATGGCCCTGCAGTCGAAGGTCGCCGAGCGCACCAAACTGCTCAGCCAGCTCGAGCAGGCGAAGATGCAGGAGAAGGTCAGCGAATCGCTGCGCTCGATGGACAGCACGTTGTCGGCACCGGGAAACACCCCGAGTCTCGATGCGGTGCGCGACAAGATCGAGCGTCGCTACGCAGACGCGCTCGGTTCCGCCGAGCTCGCTCAGAACTCCGTGTCCGGACGGATGCTCGAGGTTCAGCAGGCATCTGTGCAGATGGCCGGTCACAGCCGGCTCGAGCAGATCCGTGCCTCCATGGCCGGTGACTCCCTGCCCACGGGTAATTCCGCCGCCAAGCCGTCGATCGCCAAGGCCCCGGACGCAACGCCCGAGCCGCCGGCACAGGCGTGATCGACCGAACGCGAAGTTCGTTCGAGTAGACAGTAGTTCGGACACATGAGCAACAAGAATCACGAACCCGGCCGGTCGCGTAAGCGGCCGGCCGTTTCGTTGGACAGGGAGACTGTGACAGCCGCCGTTGCCGAATCCGGAGCGGTGGTCCGGTCTCTGGCCGAGACAGCGCGGGCCGCAGGAACCTCACTGCTCGATGCCGCCGGCCGTCGTAAGGACCCACGTGCCAAGCACCTGAAGAAGATTCGACGGGCTCGCCGGCGAAGTATCAGGTTCGGGGCCGCGTCGACGACCACTGCGGTGAGTACTGCGGGGATCGCAGCCTTGTCGGCTCCGGAATGGACTCTGTTCGTCGGTGGTGGTTCTGCCGCGCTCTTGGCCGTTCCTGCTGTGTACGCCTTCGGTCGTTTGCGGCGACTGCGAGGTCAACCGGTTCCGGTGGGACTGCCCGGCAGGCGTTCGTTACCGCAGCGTGGATCTGCCGCCTTCGAGCCGATGTCACGATTGGCGGGCGCAGAGCAGAGTCTGTTCGAGCTGCTCGGAATTCTGGCGCGATCGGGCACCATCGCCCCCGAGGACGTCGAAGAGATGATCGGCGTTGCCTCGGATGCGGTGAGGGGCTTGGAAGGTGTTGCCGTCGATATTGCGGCCCTCGAACGTGCGGGAGCGGCAAGCTCGTCGACACGCACGCATCTGCGGCCCGGAATCGAGGCTGCGGCAAGCGATCTCGCTGCCGGAGTGGATCAGTACGAGGATCTCGTCGCCGCTGCAGCACGGATGACCGGACCGGCCGGGTCCACGTCGAAGAACGTGGTGGAATCTCATCGCCGAGAATTGTTGTCTGCCACCGATCGACTGCAAGGGTGGGCCGACGCGCTCACCGAACTCGACGAAATCCGGTCACGACACCGGTGAGAAGATCAGGGTTCACCCCGATGTGTTCGCCGTGATCGGCTGCCAGTATCGACATAACGCGATACGACCCGGTGCGCGTCACACGGTAGGAGCCGTTCATGTTCTGGAAAATTCTCGGATTCATCGTTCTCGTCTGGATCGCACTTGCCTTGCTGGGCAGCATCATCAAGGGCTTGTTCTGGTTGGTCGTGGCCGGGGCCATCGTCTTCGGGCTGGTGTGGCTGTACAAGGCCATCTCCTCCGGTCACGACCGTTCGTCGCTGAAATACTGACTGCCGACCGCGTTACGTGCGCAGTGGGGAATCCGCTCCGACGAACACTCGCAACGCACGCGGCACGCATTCGATCGTGACGGGTAATTCTGCGATGCGTTCGCCGTCTGCGTACGCCACCATGTCGTCGCAGTGCACTGTCACGTTCCGGGCGCTGTAGACCTCGACCTCCGGAAGGTCGACGTGGGCACCCCGATACAACGTCGGCGACAGCGCAAGCAATCGCGTTCGACTCACATCCCGGACGACAGTGATGGCGAACAGCCCGTCGTCCACTCGTGCGGTCGGGCAGATGGCCATGCCGCCGCCGTAGCTGCTGCCATTTCCGACGGCGACGAGAACGGCATCCAGGTGCAGCTCGGCGTCATCCAATTCTATTGTGTACGAGAGTGTTCGGAGAGCAGCCAACTGCAATATCATGGCCGCGTTGTACCGCAGCGGGCCGGCAAGCCACTGCAGGCGGCCGGCGCGCTCGGTGACCAGTGAATCGAAGCCGCTCGACAGGACCGTACCGAACCAGCGCGTCCCGACCCTACCGAGATCTATCGACGTCACGACTCCGTCGACCACGAGATCCGCTGCGCGGGTGGGATCGTCGAGGGGGACCCCGAGCGTCCGGGCCAAATCGTTGCCTGTGCCCGCAGGAATCAGTCCGAGCGGAGTGTCGGTTCCCGCGATCACCTGTAACGCAAGATTGACGACCCCGTCGCCGCCCACGGCAACGACGGCATCCGTCCCGCACCCGACGGCTCGCTTCAACAACTCCAGCGCATCACCCGCCGTTCGGCCCTCGACGGTCGAGACGTCGAGTTCACGCTCGCGCAGACGCGTCACGGCGCGCCGTGCTGCGTGGACTGCTCGACCACCGCCGGCCGTGGGATTGGTCAGAACGGTCACCGATCGCGTCATGCAAGCTCGAATTCGTCGGTCACTCGATCAGCTTGCCAGGGTCGAGGTTTCCTGCGCAGGTCGGCGGCATGATCGGCACCCGACAATGGCACCGAAGAATACGGACGGACGGGCCGACGGTCACTGTGCAACACGGTGTCGCTGTTACTGTGAGGTATAGTAACGACACGAAATGTTTCCGAGTGAAGTACTTTACTTCCGACCGTTGTGCGAAGGGTGATCTGTGATCGAGCAGCAGGTGTCGACTCCCGCCTCGGTCGAGTCCTCCCTGGAGGCAGCACCCGAGAAGTCGGTGGAGGACACCGTTCTCGACGCCGCACGCTCGTGCATCCTCGAACGAGGAGTCAAGCGCACGACCCTCGCCGAGATCGCACGACGCGCCAAAGTCAGCAGGCCCACGGTGTATCGGCGGTGGGCCGATACCCGAGCAGTGGTGTCGAGCCTGCTCACCCGTGAGATCGCTGCCCTGATTCCCGACTTCGACGCCACCGCGTCCGGACGCGAGCAGATCGTCGTTGCTGTGGTTCAGGCGGGAGATCGAATAAGGCAGCATCCGCTGTTCGTCAAGATTCTGCGGTCGGACTCGGACGTGCTCGCGACCTACATTCTGCACCGCCTCGGTACCAGCCAATCGTTGATCATCGATGCGGTGGCGCGTCTTGTCGAAGCGGGACAACGTGATTCGTCGATCCGCGACGGGGATCCGAATACCCTGGCGACGCTCGTCCTGCTCATGGTCCAGTCCGCCGTCCAGTCCGCCGAGATGGTGTCCGAACGGGTTCCGGGTGGCGAGGTGGTACGCCAGATGGCGGACGCCGTCGACGCCTACCTTCGTCCCGACAAAGCCTGACCGTCGGTGCCGCTGCCCGGCACCATCGGTGATCGTCCAGCGCGGCGATGTGGCACGCTGAGCGCGTGCGAGTAGCAGTGGTGGCCGGCCCGGACCCAGGACATGCGTTTCCCGCTATCGCCTTGTCGCTGTTGTTCGAGCGGGCGGGTGACGATCCGGTCCTGTTCACCGGAAGCCGGTGGGTCGGCGACGCCAGAGCGGCCGGTCTTCGCACGCTCCCACTGGGTGGCCTGCTACCGCGACCGGAGGACGACGATCTCGATGCCGGGCAGCGCATTCATTCGCGCGCAGCCTTTGTCGCGACAGAACTGTTGCCGGACCTCGATCGCGAGAACGTCGATCTGGTGGTCTCCGATATTCTCACGGCCGGAGGCGGAATGGCTGCCGAGCGATTGGGAATTCCCTGGGTCGAGCTCTCGCCCCACCCGCTGTATTCGCCATCGAAGGGGTTGCCGCCCATCGGAAGTGGGCTCGCGCCCGGACGCGGTGTTCGGGGTCGTCTTCGCGATACGGTGATGCGCGCGTTGACGGCGCGCTCTATCGCCCGCGGGCAGCAACAGCGCGCCGACGCCCGAGTGAGCATCGGACTCCCCGCACGCGATCCCGGGCCGGCTGCTCGGCTCATCGCCACCATTCCCGCACTCGAAGTGCCGCGGCCCGACTGGCCGAGGGATGCCCATGTGGTGGGGCCACTGCTGTGGGAGCCCACCGACGAATTGCTCGACGTCCCCGCCGGCGATACGCCGCTGGTGATGGTGGCCCCGTCGACGGCGTTCACCGGGGCCGAGGGAATGTTGGAGATGGCTCTGAAGGGATTGGACGGCACAGGCGTCCGGGTAGTGGCCTCGGTGCTCGACGGGGGCCCCGACGACGTGCCGGAATGGGCGAATGCCGGACTCGGTCGCCAGGACGAATTGCTGCGCCGCGCCGATGTCGTGGTGTGCGGAGGTGGTCACGGCATGTTGGCCAAGGCGCTCATCCACGGAGTTCCAGTGGTCACCGTGCCGGGCGGCGGCGATCAATGGGAGCTGGCGAACCGGGCCGCTCGGCAGGGGAGTGCCGTACTGGTGCGTCCCGCCACCGCGGGTGCAATTGCCGACGCCGTGTCCGCCGTGCTGTCCGACCCTCGTCATGCGGCGGCAGCGACCTCGGCGGCTGCAGGCGCGCATCACGTCGAGGATCCTGTCTCGGTCTGCCGCGAGGTGCTCGCCGGTAGCGACGCCGAGGGCGGGCGTTAGGCTGATCGATGTGCGTCTGACCGAATTTCGTGAACTGCTCACCGAGGAGTTCGGCTCCGTTCGAGGCAATTCCCTGCTCGCCGATCATGTGCTGTCCGGTATCGGACGGACGGGCGCGCAGGCCATCGAAGACGGTGTCGACCCGCGGGAAGTATGGCGGTCGATCTGTTACGAGTTCGATGTGCCCAAGGAACGTTGGTAGCTCCACCGCATCGGCTCGAGTCGCTCGGCGTGTCGAAAGCTGTGGTAGTTGACTCGAACACGTGTTCGCCTATGCTGATGTCAACGGTTGCTGGCCGGTCTCGAAGAACTTCTTGTCGGTACCCCGTTCTAGCGTTACCGCCAACAAGCTGATCGACAGACACAGCTGAACGAAACGACACAGGGAGCTCACGATGGCTGCATACGACCGCGACAAAGCGCTCGATCTCGCACTCGCGCAGATCGACAAGAATTTCGGTAAGGGCTCGGTGATGCGCCTCGGCGACGAGGTCCGTCAGCCCATCGCCGTCATCCCCACGGGATCGATCGCGCTCGACGTGGCACTCGGCATCGGAGGTCTGCCCCGCGGCCGAGTCATCGAGGTCTACGGTCCTGAGTCCTCGGGTAAGACCACCGTCGCATTGCACGCGGTGGCCAGCGCTCAGCGTGCCGGCGGAATCGCCGCGTTCATCGATGCCGAGCACGCGCTCGACCCCGACTACGCAAAGAAGCTCGGTGTCGACACCGACGCACTGTTGGTCTCGCAGCCCGACACCGGTGAGCAGGCCCTGGAAATCGCCGACATGTTGATTCGCTCCGGTGCCCTCGACATCCTCGTCGTCGACTCGGTGGCCGCACTGGTACCGCGCGCCGAGATCGAAGGCGAGATGGGTGACAGTCACGTGGGTCTGCAGGCCCGTCTGATGAGCCAGGCGCTGCGCAAGATCACCGGTGCCATGAGCAACTCCGGTACCACCGTGATCTTCATCAACCAGTTGCGCGAAAAGATCGGCGTCATGTTCGGTTCCCCCGAAACCACCACCGGTGGTAAGGCATTGAAGTTCTATGCCTCGGTACGTCTGGACATCCGTCGGATCGAGACGCTGAAGGACGGAACCGAGGCCATCGGTAACCGCACCCGTGTCAAGGTCGTCAAGAACAAGGTCGCGCCGCCTTTCAAGCAGGCCGAATTCGACATCATCTACGGCAAGGGCATCAGCCGTGAAGGCTCGTTGATCGACATGGGTGTCGAGCACGGGTTCATCCGCAAGTCGGGCTCGTGGTTCACCTACGAAGGCGATCAGCTCGGACAGGGCAAGGAGAACGCCCGTAAGTTCATGCTCGAGAATCCCGATGTGCGTGACGAAATCGAGAAGAAGATCATGGAGAAGCTGCAGATCGGTGCGGACGTCACCGCAGAGGAGCCCGCAGCTGCTCCGGTCGACTTCTAACCTGGGTTCGCTGTGCAGCAGCGAGACAACGGCGGCGGCACCGAAGCGCAGGCGAAAGACGTCTGCCTTCGGCTGCTGACCGACCGGGCACGCAGCAGACACGAACTCGAAGCCAGCTTGGCCAAGAAGGGTTTCACCCACGAGGTCTCCACCGCAGTGCTCGACCGACTCGAGAAGGCGAAACTCGTCGACGACGAGTCGTTCGCGGAGCAGTGGGTTCAATCTCGGCACAAGTACTCCGGCAAGGGCAAACGCGCCCTGAGCATGGAGCTGCGGAACAAAGGCGTCAGCAACGAGCTGGCCGTGAACGCCCTGGATCTGATCGATGCCGAAGACGAGCGGCAGCGTGCTGCGGAGTTGGTGCGCAAACGATTCCGAACGCTGCATCTGCCGGATCCGAACGGGCCCGACGCACGAGCCGAACGCGACAAAGTGGTGCGCAAGTTGGTCGGGATGCTGGCCCGCCGCGGCTACTCGCAGGGAATGGCATTCGCCGTGGTCAAGGAACAACTCGATCGCGTGGGAGCCGACACCGAAGACTTCGACGGCCCAGATTCGATGTGATCGTCCACATCGAGTCCAGGTAGTCGAGAAACAGTATGGCCCGCAACACCATCGGTGTTGCGGGCCATACTGCTGTGCAGCCGAACGGTGCGGAGCTCAGGCCGCTTGACCGCCGTCGAGTGCAGGCACAACAGCGGCGGTGCCGCCCTTACGCTTTCGCGATCGCAGACGCCGCTCGACCACGGTCGCCAGTTTCGTCAACGCCGAGTTGATGATGATCATGATGACGGCGACGATGATCAGCGACGGGAGGTAGTTGCTGTAGAACGCGCCGACCTGCTGACCGGAACGGACGACTTCGACGTACCCGATGATGTATCCCAGCGCCGAGTCCTTCAGTGCCACCACCATCTGCGAGATGATGGCGGGCAGCATCGCGGTCACGGCCTGGGGGAGCAGTACCAGGGTCATGACCTGGCTCTTGCGCATGCCCAGCGCCGAGGCGGCTTCGCGCTGACCCTTAGGCAGTGAATTGACTCCGGCACGTACGATCTCGGCGATCACCGATCCGTTGTACAGAGTGAGGCCGGTGACCACCGCGGCCAACGCCAGGTACTTGACCTTGAAGACCTCGTAATCGGCGTACACCGCGTACAGGAAGATCATCAGGATCAGCACGGGAACTGCACGGAACAATTCGACGATCGCACCGCTGACGATTCGTACAGCGCGGTGATCCGAGAGGCGGCCGATGCCGAGGACGGCACCGAGAATCAGGGCGAACACGATCGACAATGCCGCCGCGACCAGAGTTCCCTGAATACCGGGCAACAGATACGTGGTCCACGTTGTCGATTCGAGGAACGGGTCCCACTTCTCGGCAGTGAGCTGCCCCTTCGAGTCGAGGGCGCGGTAGATCAGAAATGCGATTCCGAGCGAGATCACCGCGACGACGACAGTCAGAATGCGGTATCGCAGTACCGCTTTGGGTCCGGGAACGTCGTACAGAACTGCTACTGCATCACTCATCATGACACCGCCAATCGCTTGCTGATGTAGCCGAACAGCAACCCGGTCGGGAGCGTCAAGATCATGAAGCCGAGCGCGAAGATTCCGCCGACGACGAAGATCGCGGCCTCGTTCTCGATCATGTTCTTCATCAGGAACGACGCCTCGGCGACGCCGATGACCGATGCGATGGTCGTGTTCTTCGTCAACGCGATCACGACGCTTCCCAGCGGGCCGACCACCGCGCGGAACGCCTGAGGAAGAACGACGATCGAGATGTTCTGGGTGAACGTCATTCCCAGCGAGCGGCCCGCTTCGGCCTGCCCCACCGGGACGGTGTTGATGCCCGATCGCAGTGACTCGGCCACGAACGACGCGGTGTAGATGCTCAGCCCGAGGATTGCCAATCGAAAGTTGTTGTCGTCGAGTGACGTCGGTGAGGACTCCGACGCCAGAGAAACGCCCATTGTCTGATATAGCCCGAACGAGGTGAACAGAATGATCAGGGTCAAGGGGGTGTTACGAAAGATGGTGACGTACGTCGCCGCAATTCCGCGCGCAATCGGAATGGGTGATACGCGCATCGCGGCGATGATCGTTCCGATGACCAACGCACCGACGAGGGATGCCAACGTCAGGTAGATGGTCGAGAGGAACGCGTCGATCAGTTGATCGCCGTACTTGCTCAATAGGTTCACGGTGCTTGTTGATCCTCACGGCTCGGCGAGATCGAGCCGTCGTGTCCCGCCCGCGACGAGCGGAACACGACGGCGTGGTCGATCAGTAGCAGTCGATCAGTAGCGGTCGACGGTGGGCGGGCTCGGCAGCGGGTAGCCCGACGCGCCGACGGTGTCGTTGAACGCCTGCTCCCAGGCACCGCTGGTCACCATCTCTTCGATGGCGTCGTTGATCTTGTTGCGTCCGTCGGTGTCGTCCTTGTTCAGGCCGATGCCGTAGTTCTCGGTGGTGAAGGGCTCACCGACCACCTTGAACTGACCGGGGGACTGAGCGGCGTAACCGGCAAGGATGATGTCGTCGGTGGTGACGGCGTCCACGGTGCCGTTGCGCAGTGCTTCGACGCAGGCGGAGTAGGTGTCGAACGGCTGAAGCTGGACTCCCGGGTACTCGTCGGCGATGTTCTGTGCCGGGGTGGAACCGGTGACCGAGCACAGCTTCTTGCCCTCGAGTGAATCGGGACCGGTGATGTCGGTGTTGTCCTGCTTCACCAGGAGCGACTGACCTGCTACGAAGTACGGTCCGGCGAAGCCGACCTTCTCCTTGCGGGTGTCGGTGATGGAGTAGGTGGCGACGATGTAGTCGACCTCACCGTTCTGGATCAGCGTCTCGCGCTGCGCGGACGGGGATTCCTTGAATTCGATGTTCGCCTCGTCGACACCGAGCTTGCCTGCGACGTACTTGGCCACCTCGACGTCGAAGCCGCTGAACGAGCCGTCCGGATTGCGGAGGCCGAGGCCCGGCTGATCGAACTTGATGCCGACGATGAGGCTGCCGTTCTCGGCGCTGCTCGAGATGGTGCGCGCTTCTTCGCCGCCGCCACAGGCGGTGGCGACGATGGACAGAGCGGCGATGGCGACACCGAGGCGAAGCGGTCGGGTGATTCTCACAGTGAATGTCCTTCGGATTGGTCGTACGTAATGGGGTGAGCGGTGAATCTGATCAGTGACCCAGGATCTTGCCGAGGAAGTCCTTGGCGCGTTCGGACTTCGGGGACTTGAAGAAGGTCTCCGGGTCGGTGTCCTCGACTACGGCACCGTCGGCCATGAAGATGACTCGGTCGCCTGCCTTGCGGGCGAAGCCCATCTCGTGGGTGACGACGAGCATTGTCATGCCCTCCTTGGCCAGCGAGGTCATGACGTCGAGTACCTCGTTGACCATCTCCGGATCCAGGGCCGAGGTGGGCTCGTCGAAGAGCATCACTTTGGGGTTCATGGCGAGTGAGCGGGCGATGGCCACGCGCTGTTGCTGACCACCCGACAGCTGAGCCGGGTACTTGTCTGCCTGGTTGGCGATGCCGACGCGTTCGAGCAGAGCCAGTGCGCTCTTCTCGGCCTCGTCCTTCTTGAGCTTTCTCACCTTCATCGGTGCCAGCATGACGTTCTGCAGAATGGTCTTGTGTGCGAAGAGGTTGAACGACTGGAACACCATGCCGACATCCGCACGCAGTGCAGCGAGGGCCTTGCCCTCGGCGGGGAGTAGATCCCCGTCGACCTCGATGGCACCGGAATCGATCGGCTCCAACCGGTTGATCGTCCGGCACAGCGTCGACTTGCCGGATCCGGACGGACCCACGACGATGACGACCTGGCCGGCCGGCACTTCGAGATTGATGTCCTTGAGTACGTGCAGATCACCGAAGTGCTTGTCGACGGATTTGAGCGAGATCATCGAAGGGGCGCCCGGCGGTGGTGTCGCTGCCGGGGCGTCGGTGGCGTGCGTCATAGGTGGAAACCCTATGCGTAGTTTCCTCGCCGACCGGCGTTTTCGCCCGCAGTCTTCGATTATGTAATGGAAACTTTACTGTCGGCGCGCATAGCGCCTGCACAGTCCGCGGAGGGCCCCGTGACCCCGGCGTGTCCGCCCGTGCGATGGACGTACCCTGAAGAGGTGCAAACGAGTGTTTTTTCGACCGTGGACGTGACCGATCGCGGGAGCGTCGACCCCGAGACGGCCAGTGCCCCATCGGCGGCAGGTGCCCGCAGCTACGAGGTGCGCACACACGGCTGCCAGATGAACGTTCATGATTCCGAACGCCTGTCCGGGCTGCTCGAAGAGGCCGGTTACGTGCCCGCCGACGCCGGTACCGACCCAGATCTCGTGGTGTTCAACACGTGCGCTGTACGTGAGAACGCGGACAACAAGCTGTACGGAAACCTCGGCATGCTCCGGCCTGCGAAGACGCGAAACCCCAACATGCAGATTGCCGTCGGCGGTTGCCTGGCACAGAAGGACCGCAACACCGTCGTGGACAGGGCTCCGTGGGTGGACGTGGTCTTCGGTACGCACAACATCGGGTCGCTGCCGGTACTGCTCGAGCGCGCCCGGCACAACGAGCAGGCTCAGGTCGAGATACTCGAGTCTCTCGACGCCTTCCCGTCCACCCTGCCGGCCAAGCGGGAGTCCGCGTACGCCGGCTGGGTATCGATTTCGGTGGGCTGCAACAACACCTGCACGTTCTGCATCGTTCCGGCGCTGCGCGGCAAGGAGATCGACCGCAGGCCGGGCGACATCCTTGCCGAGGTACAGGCTTTGGTGGACCAGGGCGTGCTCGAGGTGACGCTGCTGGGGCAGAACGTCAACGCCTACGGTGCCTCGTTCGCCGACCCCGATCTGCCTCGCGACCGCGGGGCGTTCGCCGCGCTGCTGACCGCGTGCGGATCCATCGAAGGACTCGAGCGAGTGCGGTTCACGTCTCCGCATCCGGCCGAGTTCACCGACGACGTCATCGAGGCGATGGCATCGACCCCGAACATCTGTCCCACTCTGCACATGCCGCTGCAGTCCGGCTCGGACCGAATCCTCAAGGCGATGCGCAGGTCCTATCGACAGACGAAGTTCATCGGCATCATCGACAAGGTTCGCGCGGCCATGCCGCACGCGGCCATCACCACCGACATCATCGTCGGTTTCCCCGGTGAGACCGAAGAAGACTTCGAGCAGACGCTCGAGGTGGTGCGGCGTGCGAAGTTCGCCAACGCGTACACCTTCCAGTACTCCAAGCGGCCGGGCACCCCGGCGGCCGACATGCCCGATCAGGTACCGAAAGAGGTTGTACAGGAACGGTATCTGCGGTTGATCGCGTTGCAGGAGGAGATCGTCCTGGCCGCGAATCAGGCCCTGATCGGCACCGAGGTCGAATTGCTCGTCGCCACCGGTGAGGGGCGCAAGAACAACGCAACTCATCGGATGAGCGGACGCGCCAGGGACGGCCGACTGGTGCACTTCGCCGTCGACGCCGAGCGGGCGGGCGACATTCGCCCGGGCGACGTCGTCACGACGACCCTGACCGCCGCGGCCCCGTACCACCTGATCGCCGACGCCGGAGTGCTGACGCACCGACGGACCGCGGCAGGCGACGCCCACGAACGCGGCATCATGCCGAAGACGGCCCCGATCGGGGTCGGTCTCGGACTTCCCTCGATCGGTGCCCCGGCACCGCTTCCGGTTCAGACAGGATGCACCGTATGACAGACACAGATGGACCCGATCGCGTCGTACCCTCGCGAACCGCCGAGGAACTCGGACGAACCGAGCGGGCGGTGATGACCGAGCTGGATCCGGGAGCGCGAGCCATGGTGGTGGCCGGGCTGGTGCTGGTCCTGTTGGTCACGTTCGCGTTGCCGCACACCGGATCGGCCACCGGCTTCGACGTGCTGACGGGCAGCGACGCAGCAGCCGCGGAATCGATTGCCCTGCCGTCGCGCGTTTTCGTCGTGCTGGTGCTGACGTTCGGTGTGGTGATGTCGGTGTTGGCGCTGGTCACCCGCGTCTGGGCGCTGGCCTGGGCCGCCCTCGCCGGGTGTGCGGTGTCGTCGGTGTACGGGATGCTCTCGATCTGGACGCGGCAGACCGTGCCGGACAACCTGCAGGGCGGCGGACCGGGCATCGGTCTCGTCATTGCGTGGATCGCGGTGATGGTGCTGACGTTCCATTGGCTCAAAGCCGTATGGAACAAGACCAACTCTCAGCTCGCCGCTCAGGAACAGCGCCGTATCGCGGCGGCGTCGGGCGAACAGAAGCTACGCCTGTGGGACGGCCACTCGAACCCCTGAGTTCGTGTGGCCGCCCGCACTGCAGGTCACAACTCGTCGACGGCACTTTCCGCGGCATCGGCCCATTCACGCCACTGCTGGGCCTGCGCACGCGCCCGCTCGGCGTCCTTGGTCTTGCCTGCCGCCGTCGCCTTTGCCGCTTGATCCTCGAACTGTGCCACTCGCTCACGGAACTGAGCCGCGCGGGCAACCGCCTCGGGGTCGGACCGACGCCACTGAGACTCCACGGCGTCGTGGACGGACTTCTCGATCGCGCGGAGCTTGCCTTCGAGTTCCTGCATCTTCTCGCGCGGAACCTTGCCGATGGCGTCCCACTTGTCCTGCAGATCGCGCAGCGCCGCACGAGCAGCGTCCAGGTCCTTGCTCGGATCGATATGTGTCTTCGCCAACAACGCTTCCTTGGCCTCGGCGTTGGCCTCGAATTCCGCGTCCCGCTCCGACGCCGCGGCGTTGCGTGCCGCGAAGAACACGTCCTGGGCGGCCTTGAAGTTCTTCCACAATGCGTCGTCGGCGTCCCGCGGAGCTCGGCCCGACGCTTTCCACTCCACCAACAGGTCTCGGAATGCGGCTGCAGTGGGACCCCAATCGGTGGACGAGGACAACGCTTTTGCGCGCTCGACCAGCTCTTCCTTGCGGGTCTTGGCTGCTCCTCGCTCCCGATCGAGATCGGCGAAATGCGCTCCACGACGCCGGTTGAAGTTCTCCCTGGCCTTCGAGTACCGCTTCCACAGCGCATCGTCGATCTTTCGATCCACCCCGCGGATCGTCTTCCATTCGTCCAGAATTTCGCGCAGCCGATCCCCGGCATGCTTCCACTGCGTCGATTCACTGCCGATCTGCTCGGCCTCGGCGGCGAGGGCTTCCTTGCGGGCAGTGTGCTCGGCGCGTTCGAGCTCTTTCTCCTGCTTGGCGACCGCCGCTGCTGCGTCGGAGTGCTCGACGACGGCGTGGAGTCGGCGAGCCAGCAGATCGAGGTCGCCGATCACCGCAGCCGTCGGCAGGCTCTCCAGCAGCGCCGAGGCCGCAGCCTTGGTTTTCTTGGCATCACCGGTACCCGACGTCAGCCGGGCTTCGAGCAGTCCGACCTCGGTGGCCAGATCGTCGTAGCGCCGCCCGAAATGCGCGAGGCCTTCCGCTGCGTCGCCCGCTTGCCAGGAGCCGACCTGACGCTCGCCGTCCGAGGTGCTCACCCACGCGGTGCCGTCGTCGTCGACCCGGCCGTACTTGCTCGGATCGCTCGCCGGCGCGACCACGGTGGGCACATGCGCGGCCGTCGGGTGTGGCTTGGCTGCCGAGGAGCCACCGGGGCGGGGTGCGCCGGGACGAGGAGAAGCAGAACTCGGTCCGCCGGGCTTCGGTCCGCCGCCGGGCTTGGGGCCGCCACCTGGCTTGGGTCCTCCGGTCGAAGGTGTAATGGTCGCGTCACCGCCGGAGTGATCGGCGGGTGCAACCGACGACGGGGCGTCGGGGGTGGTGGGGGTACCGGCGTTCGGGTCGGTCATTGTTCCTCATCTCTGCCGCGCGTCACGGCTGCCTACGATCGCGATCTGGACACCATTGAACTCGGTGACGACCGATCGGACCATTGAAACAGCTCAGACGGTTCGAGGTGGACTCGTCCGGCCAAGTCGCGTCACCGACTAGCGTGATACGTGTGTTCTGTGCCGCGGCCCTGGTGCCCTCTCCGCCGTTACTGGTCCCCGAACTGATGGGCCGGGCAGCAGCCGAGGCAACCGAGCTTCGAGCCGCTGCTGTGTCTGCTGTCGAGCAGCTGTCCGCGGTGGCCGACCGGTGGCTCGCGGTCGGCGTCGACGACGGCGAGGGGCGGTACGACGAGACGACGGTCGGCACCATGCGTGGGTACGGCGTCGATGTGGAGGTGCGGCTGTCCGGTTCGCCGGCACGGTCCGGGCCGGACCCCGAGTTGCCGCTGGCGGTTCTCCTCGCCGGCTGGCTGCGCGGGGCGGCGGCGGCCGACAGGGCAATCGAGGTCCGCACGGTACCCGCGGACGCGAGCGCACGGTGGTGCTCGCACACCGGGATGGAACTGCGCCGCGAACTCGACGCGTCCGACGACAGGTGGGGAGTGTTGGTGCTGGCAGACGGCGCGAACACCCTCACCCCGAAGGCACCGGGGTCGTTCGATTCGCGCGCCGCGGACGTGCAGCGTCGCATCGACGATGCTCTTGCCACCGCCGACGTCGACGCCCTCGCGGAGCTCGACGAGGGCCTCTGCGCAGCGATCGGCGTGCGGGGCCGACCGGCCGTGCAGATGCTCGCTGCACTCGTGGGAACCGACGCCGTCTCGACGACCGAGCTGTATCGGGGCGCACCGTTCGGTGTCGGATACTTCGTCGGAGTCTGGTCCCGTGGCTGACGAAACCGGGGCGACCGCCGAGGATTCGGCCACGACACCGGTGGCGGTGATCGGACCGACCGCTGCGGGCAAATCGGACCTGGCGCTGGACCTGGCCGAGGAGCTGGGCGGGGAGATCGTCAACATCGACGCGATGCAGCAATACCGGGGGATGGACATCGGTACCGCGAAAGTGACCGTGCCGGAGCGCCGCGGCATCGTGCACCATCAGCTCGATGTGCTCGAGGTCACCGATATCGCGACTGTGGCGCGTTACCAATCGGCTGCCGTCGCCGACGTCGAGAACATTCGATCCCGTGGCCGTCGGCCGATCATCGTGGGCGGCTCGATGATGTACGTCCAATCACTGCTCGACGAATGGGCCTTTCCTGCCACGGACCCGGTCGTCCGGGCCAAGTGGGAGGCGGTGCTCGAACGCGACGGAGTCGACGCGATCCACCGCGCTCTGACGGAGGTCGATCCGGACGCTGCCGCGTCGATCCTGCCCACGGACGGACGGCGAATGGTGCGGGCCTTGGAAGTGGTCGAATTGACCGGTCGGCCTTTCGCGGCCTCGGCCCCCGTCATCGGTGAACCGCGCTGGGGCACGGTGGTGCTCGGCGTCGACCGCGACACCGCAGAGTTGGACGAGAGGATCGATCTGCGTACTCGGCGCATGTTCGATTCCGGGTTGCTCGACGAGGTCGAAGGGTTGCTGGAGCTCGGCCTGCGCGACGGGGTGACGGCCTCACGGGCGATCGGATACGCCCAGGCGCTCGATGTGCTGGCCGGGGAGTACGACGTCGACCATGCACGTGAGCGGACGTTCATCGGCACCAGGCGCTATGTGCGCCGTCAGCGGTCGTGGTTCCGCCGCGACGAACGAGTGCGGTGGCTCGACGGCGCATCGCCCACCCTGCGGTCGGATGCGCTGTCCGCGATCGAACTCGGCTAGGTCGGTCCCCGTAGACTCGCCGACATGGAATTCGCCAAGGGCCACGGAACGCAGAACGATTTCGTCGTGCTGCCGGATCCCGGTGCCGAGCTCCAACTCACCAGGTCGGCGGTCACGGTGCTGTGTGATCGACGGCAGGGGATCGGCGCCGACGGGGTACTGCGTGTCGCGCGCGCCGGGGTGCTGCGGGACGCGGGTGTACTCGATCGAATCCCGGCCGGTGTCGAGGCCGACGACTGGTTCATGGACTACCGCAACGGTGACGGCACCATCGCCGAGATGTGCGGAAACGGGGTCCGAGTCTTCGCGCACTACCTGCGAGTCCACGATCTCGAGCAGCGCGATCAATTCGTGGTCGGCTCTCGCGCAGGCGCACGTGCGGTGACGGTGCACTCGTACGACGAGACCGATGCCGACGTGACCGTGGCCATGGGCGACGTCACCCTGCTGGGTTCGAGCGCGACGACCCTGGCCGGTGCAGCGTACGAGGGGATCGGCGTCGATGTCGGCAACCCGCATCTGGCCTGCGTCGATCCCACGCTGAACCGCACCGCGTTGCGGGCGCTGGACTTCACCGCTCCGCCGACTCTCGATTCCGAGTTCTTTCCCCACGGTGCGAACGTCGAGATTCTGACCCGGCTCGACGACGGTGCAGTCGAGATGCGCGTCTTCGAACGCGGCGTCGGAGAGACACGCTCGTGTGGCACCGGAACCGTCGCTGCCGCCGCTGCCGCGCTCAGTTACGAGGGGCTCGAGACCGGAGACGTGAGTGTCGGTGTGCTCGGCGGTCGGGTCCGAGTGGCCATCGACCACGTCGGTGCAACCCTGCGCGGACCGTCGGTACTGCTCGCCCGGGGAGAGGTCGACGACCGTTGGTTCGCCGGTCAGTCCTGACCGTCGCGCCGGCTCCGAGCGAAACCCGCGTGCACACGCTGGGCTTTTCGTGGATCATGGGAGTTGTATGACGAACTCACATGAAACATCACCTGCGGGCGAACCGGTCGACCATGATGCCGACGGTTCACCCGATACCGCATCTGCATGGACCCGCGAGGAGTCCGACGCATGGTCGAGGCGGATGGCGCGCTCACCCCTCGACGATGACTCCCCGTCCTCGGGCGATATGCAACTCGAGGAGCGGACTGCGCTGCGACGAGTCGCCGGACTGTCGACCGAGCTCGCCGACGTCACCGAGGTCGAGTACCGGCAGTTGCGCCTCGAACGCGTCGTACTGGTCGGAGTATGGACCACCGGTACTGCGGCACAGGCCGAATCCAGCATGACCGAACTGGCCGCGCTCGCCGAGACTGCAGGCTCCGAAGTACTCGAGGCGCTGATGCAGCGCCGGGACAAACCCGACGCTGCAACCTACATCGGCTCGGGTAAAGCCAAGGAACTGCGCGACATCGTGCTCGCGACCGGGGCCGATACCGTGATCTGCGACGGCGAACTGACGCCCGCCCAGCTCAATGCGCTGGAAAAGGTCGTCAAGGTCAAGGTCATCGATCGAACCGCACTGATCCTCGACATCTTCGCGCAGCACGCGACGTCACGAGAAGGCAAGGCACAGGTCGCCTTCGCCCAGATGGAATACATGTTGCCCAGGCTCCGCGGCTGGGGTGAATCCATGTCGCGTCAGGCGGGTGGACGCGCCGGTAGCAACGGCGGCGTGGGTCTTCGTGGACCGGGTGAGACGAAGATCGAGACCGATCGCCGACGCATCCGTGAGCGCATGGCCAAGCTCCGCCGTGAGATCAAAGGCATGAAGCAGGCTCGCGACACCAAACGCGAGCAGCGGCTCAGTGGCACGGTGCCGTCGATCGCGATCGTCGGATACACCAATGCGGGCAAGTCGAGTCTGTTGAACGCGCTGACCGGTTCCGGTGTGCTGGTTCAGAATGCGCTGTTCGCAACCCTCGATCCGACGACCCGGAAGTCGACGCTCGAAGACGGCCGCGCCATCGTGCTGACCGATACCGTCGGATTCGTCCGGCACTTGCCGACCCAGCTGGTCGAGGCCTTCCGCTCCACGCTGGAGGAAGTGACCGACGCCGACCTGTTGCTGCACGTGGTCGACGGTTCCGATCCGCTACCGATCGATCAAATCAAAGCAGTACGCGAAGTGATCACCGAGGTGGTCCGCGAGCAGGACGCGAAGATGCCACCGGAGTTGTTGGTGGTCAACAAGATCGACGCCGCAGATCCGGTCCAGCTGACGCAGTTGCGTGGCCTGCTCGACGGCGCACGATTCGTCTCGGCCAAGACCGGTGAAGGCATCGATGCACTGCGGGATCACCTCGGCGACATTCTGTCCGAGCCCGATGTGTTGGTCGACGTCCTCGTCCCGTACACCCGCGGCGACCTGGTCGCCCGGATCCACACCGACGGCCGAATAGTGCAATCGACGCACGAGGCGGACGGCACGCGCGTCGAAGCTCGTGTGCCGCAATCACTTGCGGCCGCCCTCGTCGAGTTCACCGCGACCGTACCCAGCGCCTGAGTTCGGTGAATCCGCGCGCAGTGGTGCGTGGTGGTGCCGCGGCCGTGGTCGGCACGGCGATCGTGCTGACCTGTGCATCGACCGCCCTGGCCGCGCCGGTCGACGTTGCAACCTACTGTCTACCAACCGATCCCGGACTCGACGAGCTGTCCGGTGCGACGGTGCTCGACGGCACCGTGTACGGGATCGGCGACAGCGGTGCCGATGATCGGGTGGCGGTGCTCGACGCGAATTGTGCGGTGCAGCGCTGGATCGACGTTCCCGTCGACCCGTACGACGTGGAGGACATGGCGTCGTACGACGGCTCACTGTGGTTGGCCGACATCGGCGACAATCAGTTGCGCCGCGACACTGTGGCACTGACGCGAATGGACCCGGAAACAGGCGCGGGCGAGCTGTATCGACTGGCCTACCCCGACGGCGCACACGACGCCGAGACACTGCTCATCGAACCCGGCGGTCGGCCGGTGATCGTCACCAAGGAACTCTCGGGTGTCAGCGGGGTATACGTACCGACCGGAGACGAATCCGTCACCGATCTGAGCAGTCCGGGCCCGACGCCGCTGCGCAAGGTCGGTGAGATGGCTTTCACGGCCACCGGTACGGCCGGTGGGCCGCCGTTCGTGGTCGGCTCGATCCTGGCTACCGGGGGAGCGGTGAGTGCAAACGGATCGACCGCCGTGGTGCGCACGTACACCGATGCGTATGTGTTCCGTCCGCCCGACGGGGACGTCGCGTCGGCGCTGGTCGACCCCACCTCACCCCGAGCCGTTTTCGCGCTACCGGCTCAGCCACAGGGCGAGGCGGCGACGTTCCTGGACGACGGTTCCCTTCTGCTCGCGTCGGAAGCCGGGTTCGCACCGACCGACGGAACGCTGCCGCCCATTTTGAAGATTCCGAACCTGACGTCGGTGGAGCTGTCGACACCTTCGGCTACGCCGGCGTCGCCGACCCGCGATCCTGCTGCTCCTGCGGCACCCGCACAGACGACGACAGCGACGGACTCGGAATGGCAATTCCGAGCTGCCGTCGCTGCCGGGGTGGTGCTGATCGCCGGAGCGGTGGGATTCACCGTCCGGCGATCGATGCGCTCTGGTTAGGCGTCCAGGTCTGCTTCGACGAGTGCTGCAACCTTGTCGAGTGCTGCTTGGTCGTCGCTGGTGACGGTGACTTCGGTGCCCTTGGTGGCGCCGAGCGTCATGATCATCAGGGCCGAACCGGCGTCCACCGGCTCGGAGTCCGCTGTTGCCAGCGTGACGTCGACTCCGGCTTCGGCTACGGCATCGGCGATCAGTGCTGCGGGGCGGGCGTGCAGGCCGATCGAGGATCCGACTGCGACTGTGGTGCTGGGCATGTGCTGCTCCTTGCGTAGTGGGTTCGTTGGATCGTATCGAGCGTCAGACGGTGGCGAGTGCCGGGTCGAGTTCGGCGTCGGTCGGTGCGTTCTTGCCCTTGATGAACTGCTTGGCGGAGACCACCAGGAATGCGGAGACGATGGTGCCCACGGCCAGCGAGACGATGAACCACAGGATGTTTCCGATGGCGAAGAACACGAAGATCCCGCCGTGGGGCGCGCTGAGGGTGACGTTGAAGGCCATGATCATGGCACCGGTGACTGCGCCGCCGGCCATCATCGAGGGGATGACGCGGAACGGATCGGCCGCGGCGAACGGGATGGCGCCCTCGGAGATGAATGCTGCTCCGAGGAACCATGCAGCCTTACCGTTCTCGCGCTCGGCCTCGGTGAACAGACGCGAACGAACGGTCGAGGCCAGTGCCATGGCCAGGGGCGGCACCATTCCGGCCGCCATGACCGCTGCCATGATGCGCAGTGAGGCGGTGTCGGTGACCGACAGGCCTGCAGTGGCGAAGGCGTAGGCCGCCTTGTTGACCGGTCCGCCGAGGTCGAAGCACATCATCAGGCCGAGAATGATGCCGAGGATGATCACCGAGGAACCGCTGAGTCCGTTGAGCCAGTCGGTCAGTCCACTGGTGATCGCGGCGAGCGGCTTGCCGAGCAGCAGGAACATGATCGCGCCGACGATGAGGGTGGCGAACAGCGGGATGATGACAACCGGCATAAGGCCACGCAGAACCGCGGGGATCTTCCACTTGCTGATCCACAGTGCGACGAAGCCGGCGATCAGGCCACCGACGAGACCGCCGATGAAGCCTGCGCCCACCAACACGGCCACTGCGCCGGCGGTGAAACCTGGTGCCAGACCTGGTCTGTCGGCTATGGCATAGGAAATGTAACCGGCCAGCGCGGGCACCAGGAAGCTGAAGGACAGCGCGCCGATCTGGAACAGCACGGCACCGAGGTAGGCGGCGATTCCGCCGTCGGGCAGCGAAGTGATGGAGTTGTTGACGACGATGTCCTCGGCGACATCCTTGATTTCGTACCCACCGAGCAGGAATCCGAGGGCGATCAGGAGTCCACCGGCGGCGACGAACGGAATCATGTAGCTGACACCGGTCAGCAGGATCTGACGCAGGCGGGTGCCCCATCCGAGCTCACCGGCAGAGTCGGTGGAGCCGGCCGCGACAGCGGTGCCGCCGACGCGAGCAGCATCCGGATTGAGAGCTGCGCGGAGCGCTTCGGTGACCATGACGTCGGGCTCGTTGATGGCGCGCTTGACGCCGGAAGAGATGACGGGCTTACCGGCGAATCGCTCACGGCCCTTGACGCCCACGTCGGTGGCGAAGATGACGGCCTCGGCACCGGCGATGAGTGCGGGGTCGAGGGGCGTGCTGCCGCTCGAGCCCTGAGTCTCCACGTGCACCGTGACACCCGCGCGCTCGCCTGCGGCGACGAGTGAATCGGCAGCCATGTAGGTGTGCGCAATTCCGGTGGGGCAGGCGGTGATTGCCACGATGTGCTTGGGCGAGGCGGATGTTGCCGTCTCGGGGGTGGCTGCAGGCGCACTGTGCTTCGCGGTGTCGACCGGCGCAGCTGCAGCGGTTGCGGCAACCGGCTTGGCGGCCGGGTTGATGACTCCGTCGACCAGCGAGACGATCTCGGCGGGCGAGGACGCGTTGCGCAGTGAGGTGACGAATTCGGGCTTGACCAGTGCCCGAGCCAGGCTGGAGAGCAGCTTCATGTGCGCCGAACCGGCTCCGGCCGGTGCAGCGATGAGGAAGACGAGGTCGGCGGGGCCGTCGGGGGCGCCGAAGTCGACCTTGGGGTTCAGGCGGGCGAAGCCGAGCGAGGCGCTCGTGACCGCCTCGGAACGGCAGTGCGGAATTGCGATGCCGCCGGGCAGGCCGGTGGCCGACTGGGCTTCGCGCGCAAGGGCTGCGTCGCGCAGGGCGTCGGTGTCGGTTGCGCGACCCGCGTGGGCCAGCACGCCTGCGAGGCGTTCGATGACGGCAGCTTTGGATTCGCCCAGATCGGCGTCGAGGAGGATCAGATCCTCGGCGATGATCGGCTGATCTTCGGTGGGGGTGGACATGGGGACTCCTAGAGACGGTTCGAAGAAGGGGAGAGCGTGGACGGGGTGACGGACGTGGAGATGTCGAGCGCGCGAACCGTCACCGAAGTCGGATGGGTCTGCTCGGGCAGGGGAAGCGTGGTGCCTGGAAGTGCGGTGGCTGCCGTTCCGTAGGCGACGGCGCGGCGAAGTTTGTCTGCGTCGGAACAGTTCTCGACGTCGGCCAGAATGTAGCCGGCCAGCGAGGAGTCTCCTGCGCCGACGGTGCTGACGGCCGTGATCGGAGGTGGGCTGGCGTACCAGGCACCGCCCTGGGTGACCAGGACTGCTCCGGCGCTGCCGAGCGTCGCCAGTACGGCACCTACTCCTCGGCCGAGAAGGATCGTCGCGGCGGAAACAGCGGCCGACGGATCACCCTGTGCCGCAGCGCTTTCCAACTCCTCGGAATCGTACCCGGTGAGCTGGGCGAGTTCCTCCGAATTGGGCTTGATCAGGTCGGGTGCCGATTCCGGAAACCGATCCGCGAGAGCGAGCAGCGGCTCGTCGGAGGTGTCCACCGCAACTTTGGCCGTGGTAGCGCGAAGGGCGACAACCAGTTCCGCGTACCACTCGACGGGCAGGCCGGGAGGAAGCGAACCCGACAGCACCACCCACTCGGCATCGACAGCGAGCGTGAGAATCCGGTCTCGCAGCTCGGCGCGTGTCTGCTCCGACACCGTTGCACCCGGCTCGTTGATCTTGGTGGTCGTGCCACCGATTTCGCTGACGGTGATGTTGGTGCGCGCCGGTCCGGACGTCGGAACTGCCGAGTATCGAACGCCTTTGGCGGACATCGCGTCGAGTAATGGATCGCCGACGTTGGCCGGCAGGACGGCCAGCGCCTCTACTCCCGATCCGCCGATGACGCGAGCGACGTTGACGCCCTTGCCACCCGGGTCGACGGCCGAGGACGACGCCCGGTGCACTCCGCCGCGGGTCAGTGGCGTCTCGAGCGTGACCGTGCGGTCCATGCTCGGATTGGCCGTGAGCGTGACCATCATGCGATCACCACCTCGATTCCTTTGTTGCTGAGTTGTTTACGGTCTTCGTTCGAGATGTCGCTGTCGGTGACGATGACGTCGATGGTGTCTACTCGGGCGAAACTCACCAGGTGCTCGCGGCCGATCTTCGACGAATCTGCCAGCACGACAACATGGTTCGCGGCGTCGACCATGGCGCGCTTGACCGCGGCTTCGTCGCTGTCGGGGGTGGACAGTCCGTGTCCGACGCTGATGGCGTTGGTTCCGATGAACGCAACGTCCACCCGTAGCCATTCGAGGGCGCGCAGTGCCTCGTCGCCCACAGCGGCCTGTGTCGTTCCTCGAACACGCCCGCCGAGCAATCGAAGACTGATGCTCGGCATGGTTGCGGCCCGGGCTGCGATCGGTACGGAATTGGTGACCATGGTGAGTTCGCGATCGTGCGGTAGCAGTCCCGCCAGGCGGCCGGTGGTGGTGCCCGCATCGAAGACCGCACTGCCGCCGACGGGTGGGAGGAACGACAACGCAGCCGCTGCGATCGCGTCCTTCTGGTCCGCGCGGGTGAACTCTCGTTCCGAGACGCCCGGCTCGAGTGTGGTCAACGCCGAGGCGGGTACCGCTCCACCGTGAACGCGGCGTACCACTCCCAGTCGATCGAGGGTGGCCAGATCGCGTCGCACGGTCTCGGTGGTGACGCCGTAGTTGGCGGCCAGGTCGTTGACGGAGACGCGTCCTTGCGTGCTGATCAGCTCAGCGATGGCGTGCTGTCTTTCTTCTGCGTACACCTGCGTCTCCTTCCCGGTTGATGTTGCTTTATGTTGTTTTACGCCCGTGTGTGTTGACATGTCAAGGGTTTGGAGTAATCTCGGTCACAACATCATCGGGAAGCCAGGTGCGGCACACTCATCTGACATCCGGGACGACAGACGTACACGCAGGATCCGAGGAGGACCACATGACGGGATCGGTCAGCACCGCATCGACCGGACACACCGATGCAGCACCTGCTGCAGATGGGACGTCGTCGATCGGAGCGGAGTCCACGACACTGCGCGGCACACCCGTCGTGCCCGGAGTCGGCTACGGACCCGTCATCCGTCCCGGGGCACGTCCGGCCATCCCGGCCGACACCGGTGAGGTGGCCGAAGCCGATCGGGAGTCCGAGAAGGCGGTGTTCGATGCAGCGGCGAACGCCGTCGCCACTCGATTGCGCGGACGCGCGGAGCTGGCGACGGGAGCCGCTTCGGAGGTGCTGTCGGCCAACGCCGCGATGGCAACCGACCGCGGATGGCTCGGTGCCGCTCGCGCCTCGATCGCCAAGGGCAGCACCGCCGTCACCGCCACTGCTGCCGCGACCGAGAAGTTCGCCGCCATGTTCACCCAGCTCGGCGGATTGATGGCCGAACGAGTGACCGATCTGCGCGACATTCGCGATCGCGTCATCGCCGAAATTCTCGGTGTGCCCGAGCCGGGTGTTCCCGTGCCGGCCGAACCGTCGGTACTGTTCGCCGACGACCTGGCACCCGCCGACACCGCGGGCCTCGACCCCACCCTCATCGTCGGCCTCGCCACCTCACTGGGCGGCCCGACCAGTCACACCGCGATCATCGCGCGGCAGCTGGGGATTCCCTGCATCGTGGCCGTCGCAGGCCTCGACGACATCGCCGCCGGCACGCATGCATCCGTGGACGGAACCAGCGGACGCATCGAACTGGAACCGGATGCCGACACCGCCCGCGCAGCAGTCGTCTCGGCCAGGGACGAATTGGACCGAGTGTCTCGGTGGACCGGGCCGGGCGCGACCTCCGACGGACATTCCGTCGATATCCTCGCCAACGTCCAGGACGGAGCCGGTGCCCGCGCAGCGCGCTCCAGCGCAGCCGACGGGGTGGGATTGTTCCGCACCGAACTGTGCTTCCTGGACCGCGATTCCGAACCGACCGTCGACGAGCAAGCCGAGATCTACGGCCAGGTCCTCGACGCGTTCGCAGGTAAGAAGGTCGTCGTCCGCACCCTCGACGCCGGCTCGGACAAACCACTTCGATTCGCCAACCACCCCGACGAGGCCAATCCGGCGCTCGGCATCCGCGGTATCCGTATCGCCGAAGCCGACCGCGGCATCCTGTACCGCCAGCTCGACGGCATCGCCGCGGCAGCCAAGGCGACCGAGTCCTCGCCGTGGGTGATGGCACCGATGATCGCCACCGCGCAGGAAGCACAGGACTTCGCCGCGGATGTGCGCGAACGCGGACTGACCCCGGGCGTCATGATCGAGATTCCCGCTGCCGCTCTGCTCGCCGAGCACATCCTCGAGCACGTGGACTTTCTGTCCATCGGTACCAACGACCTGGCTCAGTACACGATGGCCGCCGACAGGATGTCGGCGCAGCTGGCCGGTCTGACCGATCCGTGGCAACCGGCCGTGCTCGCACTGGTGGCGCACACGGCCGCGGCCGGCGCGAAGGTGGGCAAGCCCGTCGGTGTCTGCGGCGAGGCTGCCGCCGACCCCCTGCTGGCCTGTGTGCTGGTAGGAATGGGCATCACGTCGTTGTCCGCGGCCTCCGCCGCCGTCGCCCACGTCGGGTCCAAGTTGGCGACCGTGACCCTCGATCAGTGCAAGGCCGCCGCTGCCGCTGCACTGAAGACCGACAGCACCGCCGCAGCCCGTGAGGCAGTGAGCGCGATCCTCGGGTGACGCAATAGTCTCTTCCCATCATGAGAACTATGGGTTGGACGCTGCACGGAAACGGACGAACCGTCGACGCTGGGGCGGTGGTCGCGCCGGACGAACGGTTGTCGTGGCCACGCACTGTCGGCATCGGGATGCAGCACGTCGTCGCGATGTTCGGGGCGACACTGTTGGTTCCGACCATCACCGGGTTCCCGGTCTCGACGACGCTGCTGTTCTCGGGCATCGGTACCGCGCTGTTCCTGATCATCACGCGCGGGCGGGTACCGAGCTACCTCGGGTCGTCGTTCGCCTTCCTGGCTCCACTCGGTGCGACCGCAGCCGATGGTCCGGCTGCGCAACTCGGTGCCGTTCTCTGTGTCGGCGTCGTGCTGGCTGCGATCGGCTTCGTCGTGAAGTTCGCCGGAGCGCGGGTACTCGACGCAGCGATGCCGCCCGTCGTCACCGGTGCGGTGGTCGTATTGATCGGGCTCAATCTGGCCCCTGCCGCGACGACTTCGTTCGAGGCGCAACCGCTCGTCGCGGCCGTCACCCTGGTGGCGATTCTCCTCGCGACGGCCGTCGGTCCCGGTCTGGTGGGTCGGCTCGGAATCCTGCTCGGCGTCGTCGTGGGCTGGGTATTCGCTGCCGTCACCGGCGGTATCGCGCAACCACGACTCGATGCTCTGAGCGCCGCGAGCTGGATCGGGTTACCCGAGTTCCGTGGCCCGTCCTTCCAGCTGTCGGTGATTCTGGTGGCGCTGCCGGTGGTGATCGTCCTCGTCGCCGAGAACGTCGGACACGTCAAAGCCGTCGCGGCGATGACCGGAAAGAACCTCGACGACGTTGCCGGTGACGCTCTGATCGCCGATGGGTTGGCGACCACCCTCGCCGGGGCCGCCGGTGGATCGGGAACCACCACGTACGCGGAGAACATCGGCGTCATGGCCGCTACCCGCGTGTACTCGACCGCCGCGTACTGGGTTGCCGCGATCACCGCGATCGTGTTGGCGTTCTCGCCCAAGTTCGGTGCGCTGATCTTCACCGTCCCGGACGGTGTCATCGGTGGAGCGACACTCGTGCTCTACGGACTCATCGGACTGCTCGGCGTTCGAATCTGGACCGACGCCAAGGTGGATTTCACCGATCCCGTGAACCTCACCGTCGTCGCCGCCGCACTCGTCGCCGGAATCGGCGACCTGACGCTCTCCGTCGGATCGGTCGAACTCGGTGGTATCGCGTGGGGATCGCTGGGCATCCTCGTGGGATACCCGATCGTCTCGGCGTTGGCCCGAGGGAGAACGACTCGACGACGCTAGCAGGGGCGGTCACGGATCGCGCACGTTTTGGTCATCGACCCTCGGTGCACCGCGAACGTACTGTTGAACCGTGACGTCAGTCGCACCGACGACCGCGCTGTGACACCCCTTTCTCGCGGTCGACGACGGTGCGCACCGAACAAGGAGACCCGCGTGGAACGCACACTTTTCGAGCCCGAGCACGAGCTGTTCCGGGAGTCGTACCGGAAGTTTCTCGAACAGCACGTAGCCCCCAATCACGCGAAGTGGGAAGAGCAGAACATCGTCGACCGCGGCGTCTGGGTAGAGGCCGGCAAGCAGGGCTTCCTCGGGACTGCCGCACCGGAGGAGTTCGGCGGCGGCGGCGTCAAGGACTTCCGCTACAACGCCATCGTCACCGAGGAAACCACCCGCGGCGGCTACAGCGGCATCGGCTTCACCCTGCACAACGACGTCGTCGCGCCGTACTTCATCGAGTTGGCCAACGACGAGCAGAAGCAGCGGTGGCTGCCCGGATTCTGCTCCGGTGAGCTGATCACCGCGATCGCCATGACCGAGCCGGGTACCGGTAGCGACCTGCAGGGCATCAAGACCAAGGCCGTTCGGGACGGCGACGACTGGGTACTGAACGGCTCGAAGACGTTCATCACCAACGGCATCAATGCCGATCTGATCATCGTCGTAGCGTGCACCGACCCCGAGAAAGGTGCCCAGGGCTTCAGCCTGTTGGTCGTAGAGCGCGACATGCCCGGATTCGAGCGTGGTCGCAACCTCGACAAGATCGGCATGAAGGCCCAGGACACCGCGGAACTCAGCTTCACCGACGTTCGGGTTCCTGCCGCCAACCTGCTCGGCGAAGAAGGCATGGGCTTCATCTACCTGATGCAGAACTTGCCTCAGGAGCGGCTCTCGATTGCCGTCGTCGCCGCTGCGGCCATGGAATCGGCACTGGAGATGACCATTCAGTACTGCCGTGACCGCAAGGCATTCGGTAAATCGATCGGAAAGTTCCAGAACACGCGATTCGTGTTGGCGGAACTCGCTACCGAAACCACCGCCACCCGCATCATGGTCGACAAATTCATCGAACTGCTCAACGACGGCAAGTTGACCGTGCAGGAAGCTGCCATGGCCAAGTGGTGGACCACCGAGAACCAGGTCAAGCTCATCGACCGGTGCCTTCAGCTGCACGGTGGGTACGGCTACATGAAGGAGTACCCGATTGCCAAGGCGTACATGGATTCTCGGGTACAGACCATCTACGGCGGCACCACGGAAATCATGAAGGAGATCATCGGTCGCGGACTGAATCTCTGATTCTTTCCATCGTTCAGGACCGACGAGAAGGGCCGCAGCATCTGTGCTGCGGCCCTTCTTCGTTGTGTCCGAACAGAGTTCAGAGCTTGCGCATCACGGTGACGACCTTGCCGAGAATGGCGGCATTGTTGCCCGGGATCGGCTCGAACAGTGGGTTGTGCGGCATGAGCCACACCTCACCCTTGGAACGCTTGAACGTCTTGACCGTGGCCTCACCCTCGATCATCGCCGCGACGATGTCGCCGTTGTCGGCCACGGACTGTTGACGCACCACCACCCAGTCACCGTCGCAGATCGCCGCGTCGATCATGGACTCGCCGACGACCTTGAGCAAGAACAGCGATCCCTGACCGACCAACTCGCGGGGGAGCGGGAACACGTCCTCGACGGCTTCCTCCGCCAGAATCGGACCACCCGCGGCGATCCGTCCGAGAACCGGCACGAACGTCGGCGTCGGCAACCGATCCTGCTCGTCGGACGCTGCCGAACCGTCCACCGCCGCCGCGGCCTGGTCGGCCTGCACCTCGTCCAGTCCGCGGACGTCCACAGCGCGAGGGCGGTTGGCGTCGCGCCGCAGGAACCCCTTGCGTTCGAGGGTGCGAAGCTGATGTGCGACGGACGACGTCGACGTCAGGCCCACGGCATCGCCGATCTCTCGAATGCTGGGTGGGTATCCGCGCTCGGTGACCGAGGCCCGGATGACCTCCAACACCTTCCGTTGGCGCTCGGTGAGCCCTGCACTGATGTCGGTGCCCACCTCCATGGCCTTCGGGGTCGGCTCGGCAGCCGGCTTTCCGGCTGCAGCCTTGCCGACCGTCGAGGATCCGGCTCGCGTGGAACCAGCTTTCGTGGAACCCGTCGTACTGGAACCGGTGATGGACCTCGTCGAGGTCTCGTCCTTCATGCTGTCGGCCTCCTGCTGATGCGGCTGGATTCGGTCTACGCGGTATCGATCCACGCGGACTGGAGTTGATGATGTCGACTCGTGTGGCGTGTGGTTTCTGACACGAATCTAGCGTGTATCAGCTGTTGAATCAAACATCTGTTCGACTCGTGTCGCGTTTTCTACAGACTTTGTCGGAGGCGCGTGATAGAACTTCGAACAAGCGTCCATCGAACGCCTGATCGAACAATCGATCCAACGAGCGAAGACGAGGTTCCGATGACCATCACCACCGATCGTCCCACCACTGCCGGTATGCGTTCGCGATCCGGTGTCGTCGAGCGTCGTCGGCGCTCGCGGCCCGTGCTGCAGAACTACGCGCGTCGGACGCAGAACGGCCCGTGCTTGCCTGTCGTGGACGAGTCCTGGACCGACGTCACCGATCGCGAGATGGCGGATCGAGACTTCGACGACACCTCGGCCCATTTCGCGAGCCAGACCGTGCGCCCACGCTCTCTCGTTCTGTGGATCTTGGCTGTGGTCGTCGTGGCCGGCGGTCTGATCGGCATCGCGAATCTGAGCGCGACCACACCCGACGCGGCCACTCAGCCTGCCGGCGCGGTCATGGTTCACGACGGAGCGCTCGTCGAGTACGCACCCAGCAGATGACCACCGGCACCATGGTGCCCAGCGTGGCTGAGTATCCTCGAAGACTGCCCCGACGCGCACGTTCGTCGTCGGAGTATCGGCTACGACGGAGGCTCCCTCATGCATTGCCCGTTCTGCAGGCACCCCGACTCACGCGTGGTGGATTCGCGTGAAATGGACGAGGGTCAGGCAATACGGCGACGCCGGTCCTGCCCCGAGTGCGGTCGACGCTTCACCACCGTGGAGGCTGCCGTGCTCGCCGTCGTGAAACGCAGTGGTGTGACCGAGCCGTTCAGTCGGGAGAAGGTCGTCAAAGGAGTTCGTCGCGCCTGCCAGGGCAGAGACGTCGACAACGACGCGCTGAACCTGCTGGCTCAGCAAGTCGAAGACAATATTCGCGCGGCCGGTTCGGCCGAGATTCCCAGCAACGAAGTGGGCCTGGCCATTCTCGGACCGCTACGCGATCTCGACGAAGTGGCCTACCTCCGTTTCGCATCGGTCTACCGCTCGTTCAGTTCGGCAGAGGACTTCGAGAAGGAAATTCACGAACTCCGCAAACATCGATAGTCCGCCGACGTCGAGTGAACCGCGGGCCGATCAGCGAGACTGATCGGCGATCGCCTTCTCGATGCGCTTCTCCGATACCGGATACGCGGTGCGAATTCCCTGCGCGAACAGCCCCACCCGCAGCTCCTCGATCATCCAGAACAGCTCCTGCACACCCGGGCTGTTCTTCCTGCTCTCCGGGAGCGAATCCAACAGCCGCCCGTACGAGCTGTACACCCGGTCGAGAACGTCCATCGCCGCAGCGTCGCGGCCCGCGCTGCTCGGCAGAGTGGACAGCCGCTTCGTCGCCGCAGCGAGATAGCGTGGCAGATCGGCCAACCGTCGAGAACCGAACTCGGTGACGAAACCGCGAAAGATCAAGCCGTCGAGCTGCTCTCGGACATCGTCGGCCGGCTCACCCGATGCGCTCTGCAACTGGGCCGACAGAGCCAACGCGGCCGTCAGGACCGGTCGAACCAGTGCGAGAACAGCAGCAGTACGCCGCGGAACCTCCGCGTCCACCAGTGCCCTGAGCTTGTCGAACTCGGCCGGATCGCGAACCGGTCCGCCGTGCGCGTCCATCGCTTCTTCCACAGCGAGCGCACGGCATTCCTCGAGCAGCGCATCGACGCCGCCGTACGGGTTCTGGCCGAGCGCAAGACGTTCGGCGGTCGGCAGCCCGGCCAACAGCGCCTTCGTTCCCTTCGGTGCCGTGGCGAGCAGCAGAGTACGGGTGCCCGCGCGCATGGCTGCTCGTTGCTGGGCGGGGGTACTGAGCACTCGCACCGCCACGCCCGAACCCTCGGGTACCAACGCCGGGTACCCGGTGACCTTCTGCCCGCCCACGTCTCGGGTGACCGTGGGTTCCAAGCGGCCCAACGTGCCCGAGGTCCACGCCAGCGTCGGGGCGCGCTCCGCGTCGCCGACCGCACGTGCGACCTGTCGGCCGACCTCACCGGCCAGACCGGCGCGCAGCGCAGTCAGATCCTTGTTGCTGCCGAGCACGGTCCCGGACGGGTCGACCGCGGCGAACGTCATTCGCAGGTGATCGGGTAGCGCCGCAGTGTCGAAGTCCTTCGCGGTGATGTGGCACTGTGCGGCCCGTGAGAGTTCTCGGGCCAGAGCCGTCACGAGTGTTTCGGCCCGCGGTTTCATCACCGCCAACGCTGCCGCAGCGAAGTCCGGAGCCGGAACCACATTGCGTCGCAATGCCTTCGGTAGTGTCTTGATCAAGGCGGTGACGAGCTCGGCGCGCATCCCTGGCACCAGCCAGTCGAAGCCGACCGGCTGTACCTGAGCGAGCAGTGCGATGGGAATCCGCGCGGTGACGCCGTCAGCGGCCGTGCCGGGCTCGAATTGATACGTCAGTGGGAATTGAATGTCACCCTGTCGCCACGCGTCCGGATACGCACCCGTCAGTACAGACGCGGCGTCCGAGTTGACGACGGTGTCCGTAGTGAAGTCGAGCAGGGACGGATCTTGCCGGCGGGCCTTCTTCCACCAGGTGTCGAAGTGTCGCGCAGACACGGCTTCCGGGGCGATGCGGGCGTCGTAGAAATCGAACAGTGCGTCGTCGTCGACGACGATGTCCCGTCGCCGAGCACGATGTTCGAGCTCGCCGACGTCGTCGAGCAGAGCCCTGTTCTTGTGAAAGAACCCGTGCTGGGTCTTCCATTCGCCCTGAACCAGGGCATGCCTGATGAAGAGCTCGCGAGACGCCTCGGGATCGATGCGGTGATAGTTGACCGGGCGCTGCGTCACCAACGGGATGCCGTACAACGTCACCCGTTCGTAGGCCAGCGCCGATTCCCGTTTGATCGACCAGTGTGGTTCGGAATACGTGCGCTTCACCAGATGCGGTGCCAACCGTTCGGCCCATTCCGGTTCGATGCGGGCGGCCATCCGGCCCCACAATCGTCCGGTCTCGACCAGTTCTGCAGCCATGACCCAGCGCGGTGGCTTCTTGAACAGACCTGACCCGGGGAAGATCGCGAAATGTGCTCCGCGGGCACCCAGAAATTCACGCTTGTCGCCCTCTCTCAGGCCGACGTGCGAGAGCAGGCCGGACAGCAGGGACTGATGCAGTGCATTCTCGCTCGACTCTGCGTCGGGCACTGTCCATCCGAGGCCGCGGGTGATCTGGCGGAGTTGTCCGTGCAGGTCCTGCCATTCGCGGATCCGCAGGTAGTGCAGGAACTCGGTGCGGCACATGCGTCGGAACTGGTTGGAAGACAGCTCGTCTCGCTGCTGCCGCAGATACTTCCACAGCTGCACGTACGCCAGGAAGTCCGAATTCTCGACCGCGAAACGGGCATGCTTCTCGTCTGCAGCCTGTTGGTGCTCGGCGGGACGCTCGCGCACGTCCTGAATCGACAACGCCGCCACCACCACCAGAGCGTCACGAAGCGATCCGTTGCCGTTGGCCTCGACCAACATTCGTGCCATTCGAGGATCGACAGGAAGGGCAGACAGTTCGCGGCCGATCGGGGTGAGCTCGGCAGTGCCGTCCTTGGTGGCCGGCTTCAGTGCTCCGAGTTCTTCCAGCAAGCCGATACCGTCGCGGATGCTGCGTGGATCCGGCGGCTCGACGAAGGGAAACGCGTCGATCTTGCCCAATCCGAGCGCGGTCATCTGCAGAATGACCGAGGCCAGATTGGTGCGCAGAATCTCCGGCTCGGTGAACTGCGGACGAGACTCGAAGTCTTCCTCCGAGTACAACCGAATACAGATCCCGTCGGCGACGCGTCCGCAGCGACCCGCCCGCTGGCGCGCGGACGCCTGTGAAATCGGTTCGATGGGCAGCCGCTGCACCTTGGTGCGCAACGAGTATCGCGAGATGCGCGCGGTGCCCGGGTCCACGACGTAGCGGATGCCGGGGACCGTCAGCGACGTTTCCGCCACGTTCGTCGACAGCACGACCCGGCGTCCCGAGTGCGGTGAGAACACCCGATGCTGTTCGGCGGCAGAGAGTCTGGCGTACAGCGGCACGATCTCGGTGTTGCGGAGATTGCGATCGGCCAGCGCGTCCGCGGTATCGCGAATTTCGCGTTCACCGGACAGGAACACCAAGATGTCGCCGTCACCCTCGGACATCAGCTCGTCGACGGCCTGGCAGGTGGCATCGACGGGATCGAGGTCGATCGTCGTTTCTCCCGCGTCGACCGTCAGGGGCCGATACCGCATCTCGACCGGGAACGTACGGCCGGATACCTCGATGATCGGTGCTGCGACTCCGTCACGTGCGAAATGTTGCGCGAATCGCTCCGGATCGATGGTCGCCGACGTGATGACGATCTTGAGATCGGGTCGCCGGGGGAGCAGTTGCGCGAGGTATCCCAGGATGAAGTCGATGTTCAGGCTGCGCTCGTGCGCCTCGTCGATGATGAGGGTGTCGTACTGGCGGAGCAGTCGGTCGCGTTGGATCTCGGCCAGCAGAATGCCGTCTGTCATCAGCTTGACGAGGGTCGAATCGGAGGATTGATCGGTGAATCGAACCTTGTAGCCGATCGATTCGCCCAGTGGTTGACCCACCTCCTCGGCGATGCGCTCGGCAACGGTGCGCGCCGCCAACCTTCGGGGCTGCGTGTGACCGATCGAGCCGCGGATTCCGCGCCCCAGTTCGAGGCAGATCTTGGGAATCTGGGTGGTTTTGCCGGACCCGGTTTCACCGGCGACGATGACGACCTGGTGGGCAGCGATCGCTGCGGCGATGTCGTCCTTGCGCGCGCTGACGGGCAACGCCTGCGGATATTCGAGGGTGGGCACTGCCGCCTGGCGTGTGGAGATGACGGCTTCTGCGCGAGCTACGTCGCGTTCGAGCGCGGCGACGGCGTCCTCGGTGCGGGCCTTGTCGAGACGTCGTCGGAGCCGGTTCTCGTCGCGGATGGTGAGCTGTGCAACACGTGCGGCGAGTGCTCGTCGATCACCGGACGAATTCGAGGTAGACATACTCGTACCAGGATATCCGTTACGCGGTACTCACCCGAACTCCGTCCGGGAACGAACCGATGCACTCGCCGAATTCGACGTGACTACTGTGTAGCGCATGTCTTCCGACCTCGATCCAGCCGCCTCCACACACACCTCCGCGCTGTGGCACGGCTTCGCCGACATGGGCAACGTCACCGCCAATGGGCCGTTCGTCGTCTCGCGCGGCGAGGGTGCGTACATCTTCGACAACGAGGGCAACCGATACCTCGACGCCACCGCCGGTCTGTGGTTCACCAACGTCGGTCACGGTCGCCGCGAGATCGCCGACGCCGTTGCAGCGCAGCTGAGCTCGATCGCGCACTACTCCAACTTCGGCGACTTCGTGCCCGAGACCACGTTGGCACTGGCCGATCGTCTCGCCGCCATCGCACCGGTGCCGGGCAGCAAGATCTTCTTCACCTCGGGCGGATCGGACTCCATCGACACCGCGGCGAAGCTTGCGCGCCGCTACTGGGTCGAAATGGGACGGCCGTCCAAGAAGATCATCGTCGGGCGGCAGAAGGCCTACCACGGCATGCACGTCGCGGGCACCGCGCTCGCCGGCATTCCGGTCAACAAGGAGAACTACGGCGAGCTGATGCCGGACGCCAGAACAGTGGCGTGGGACGACGCGAAATCGCTTCTCGCGCTGATCGAAGAGGTCGGAGCCGAGAACGTCGCCGCCTTCTTCTGCGAACCGGTGATCGGAGCGGGTGGAATCTACTTGCCTCCCGAGGGCTACCTACGTGAGGTACGGCAGATCTGCCGCGACAACGACGTGCTGTTCGTCGCCGACGAAGTGGTGACCGGATTCGGCCGGATCGGCGGTAGTTGGTTCGCCTCCACCCGCTTCGAGCTCGAACCCGACCTGATGACGACCGCCAAGGGGTTGACGTCGGGCTACGTCCCGATGGGCGCCGTGTTCATCGCTCCGAAGATCGCCGAACCGTTCTTCGCAGGCGGAGTCTGGTGGCGTCACGGCTACACCTACGGTGGCCACGCAGGTGCAGCCGCCGCAGCGATGGCCAATCTCGACATCATCGAGCGCGAGGACCTGCTGAGTCACTCCAAGCGCATCGAAGCCGCACTGCACACCCACCTCGCGCCCCTGGCCGACCACGATCGGGTCGCGGAAGTCCGCAGCGGCATCGGCGCTGTCGCAGCCGTTCAGCTCGCCGACCCGGCGGAGGCATTACCGTTCGTGAAAACGTTGAGAGCTCATGGTGTTTCGGGCCGCGCGGCCGGACAGGGTGCAATGCAGATCTCGCCGGCGTTCGTCATGACCGACGCCGAGATCGAGGATATGGCCTCGCGCATCCTCAGTGCGCTCGGCTGAACCGAAGTCTGCTCAACAGCTGCTTCCCCCGCGAGAGCGGGGGAGCAGGTACGGGTTCCGGCTCGGCGGAGATCGCCGCGAACCGCCGGTGCAGCTGATCGCGCACTTCGTCGGGCGCATACGCGCGCCGCTTGCGCTCGGACCGCACCACCAACGCCCCGGTGGCCGCAACCCCGGCCATCCCGGCGAGACCGAGAGCTTTCCAGACGTTCATGCGGCAACCGTACCGCCACGAGATCTAGGGTTGGTCCATGAATCCGTCGCGAATCAGCCTCGATACCGCTGTGGATGCCACCAGAACCGGCGATATCTGGATCTTCCGTGGCCATTCTTCGGCGGACCGCGCAATTCAGGCTCTGACGAACAGCCCGGTCAATCACGTCGGTATGGCCGTCGTTCTGGACGACCTGCCGCCGCTGATGTGGCACGCAGAGCTCGGAAAGTCGTTGCAGGACATGTGGACAGGAAACTTCCAGCGTGGAGTGCAGCTGCACGACCTACGCGCTGCCGTCACGCACTGGGCCCAGCGGTATCAACAGCGTTGTTGGCTGCGGCAATTGGACGGATACGCCGGTCGTTCCCCCGGCTCCACTCCGGCCGTGACGAAGGAGCAGGAAGACGCGCTGCTTCGCACCATCGCGCGGATGGACGGAACGGCTTTTCCGACCACCGCGGCGCTCGCCGGTCGGTGGTTCCGTGGACGCGTGCCGGCGCTCCGGAAGAACGCGCAGGAGAGCGCTGCGCTCGAAACCGCGTACTGCGCCGAAGTCGTTGCGATGACCTACGACTCGATGGGTCTGTTGACGGGAAACAAGAAAGCCAACTGGTTCGATCCAGGAAAGTTCTGGAGCGGCGACCGTCTGCCACTGGCGGAAGGGGTGCGTCTGGGTGAGGAAATCGAAGTGGACGTGCCCGTCACACCGTGATCGAGTCGTCGTCGACGCTTCGGCCCCCGAGCTCCACCCACCCGTCCTCGTCGACGGTGGTCCACAGCTCAGACCCCGCACCCTGGACGATGTTCAGGCCCCGACCGAGCTCGGCAGTGAGCCGGACGGCGGCAGCACCTGTTGCCTCGTCCTCGGCGATTCCCATCATCGGCGCGAACATGCGCGAGCGCAGTTCGGCGCGCTGCTCGTCGGTCCAGGCCCAGATGTAGTGGTGGCCACTGTCGTAGGTGTTCGGATCTGCCGCTGCCACCTCGGTTGCGTCGTGGACCTGATGAAACGTGAACTGCGGAGCCCACTCGGCGCGTGCACGCACCCAGGTGAGCTCGCCGTCGTAGCGGATGTCGAGCGTGGCAGCGGGGACGGTGAGCGTCTGCACCGAGTGTCCGTTGTTGCGAAGCCACCAGGACAATCCGACCGTCGGATGTCCGGCGAACGGGAGCTGCGTCGCCGGGGTGTAGATCGTCGCCGACGCGGTTCCGGGTGATGAGCGATCGACGAACACCGTCTCGCTGAAACCCAACCGGGTGGCAATATCCTGCCTGTCGCTCTCGCCGACAGCGCGCGCGTCGACAATCCCCAGTAGATTGCCGAACCTGCCGTCGGCATCGGTGAACACTCGGACGACGGACACATCGATAGCCATGCGGGGACGTTACCAATGCGTCGTCGAGGCGTCACGATCGACGACGAACGGGGACCCGCCGCAGCGGATCCCCGTTTCGACCTGTTCAGCGGAACCTCAGACGGAGGCACCGTCGAGTACGCGGCCGGCCTCGACGGCCTGCGCGACACCCGCGACGATCGATGCGGCGCGAATCGCCTCGAAGATCTTCTCGCGGTCGACGCCCTCGGCGCGCAGAGTCTTCTCGTGCGCCTCGAGGCAGTGGTTGCATCCGTTGACGGCCGAGACCGCGAGCGACCACAGCTCGAAATCGGCCTTCTCGACGCCAGGGTTGCCGATGATGTTCATACGCAAGCCGGCGCGTAGATCGTCGTACTTTCCGTCCAGGTAGCCCTTGGTGCGGTAGAAGACGTTGTTCATACCCATGATCGACGCGGCACCCAGAGCGGCGTTGTACGCCTCGGCCGACAACGAGTCGGCGGCGTCCTCGGCGATCTCTTTCAACGTGGTCGCGGACTTCGACGCGGCGGCCACCGAAAGCAATGTGCCCCAGAGCTGTTGCTCGCTGAGCACGGTGGACCGCACGATCGAACCGAGGTTGAGCTTGAGATCCTTCGCGTATTCGGGGACGGCGTTCTTCAAATTGTCGATCGACATGTCAGACGCTCGCAGTCAGTAGTTCGCCGGCGTCGATGGTGGGATCGCCCTTCTTCCAGTTGCAGGCGCACAGCTCATCCGACTGCAGTGCGTCCAGTACTCGAAGAACCTCGTCCACATTGCGACCGACCGATCCGGCGGTGACCGAGACGAACTGGATCTCGTTGTTCGGGTCCACGATGAAAGTGGCCCGGTCGGCGACGCCGTCGGCATTGAGAACACCGGTGGCAGCGGCCAATTCGCGCTTGAGATCCGAGAGCATCGGGAAGGGGAGCGTCTTGAGCTCGTCGTGCTGCGCGCGCCACTGGAAGTGCACGAATTCGTTGTCGACGGAGGCACCGAGGACCTGCGCGTCACGATCTTCGAACTCGTCGTTGAGCTTGCCGAATGCTGCGATCTCGGTGGGGCACACGAACGTGAAGTCCTTGGGCCAGAAGAAGACGATGCGCCACTTTCCGGCGTGGTCGTCGCTGGTGACGGTGGTGAAGTAGTCGTCGGGCTGCTGCGCGTTCACCTTGGACAGGTCGCCGCCGATGACGGCGGTGAGATTGTATGCGGGGAACTGGTCGCCGATTGTCAACAGTGCCATGTGGTCTCCTCGTGTCGAAATGATCGCGTCGGTTCCGTCGGGAAGCGGTTCGGCTCGGTGGCGATTGTGCAGCCGCACGAGCTCGACCGACCTGGACGAGTGTGCCAAAAATGGGCCGAAAGGTAAACGTGATGAGTGGCACTGGACCGACAGGCGTGCCCGATCGACGCTGTCGACCGACGCAGTCTTGTGCGCGCTCCGTTCATTACCGCCACTTCGTAACGGCGACAACGCAATTGAAGTCGACCCCGTTTCGAGTCGTCGAATACTCGGTACCTGTCCAACCTGCCGAATGTACGGAGCATTTCGTCTCCGTCGTACTGCCCGGTCGTGTACTCGGCGGACGCCCCCCGACCTTTGCCGCGCAACGCAATTCGGGTCGAGAGCACGGAACGGGTCGGCCATAGCCGACTTCGCGACGCTCGCAGGCCTTCTCGCGCACGAGGCGCATGCATCAGCCGGGCGTGACGACGATCTCGTCGAACACGATTTCTCCGGCCGCGTCGGATTCGGCGAGGTCGATGACAGCATCGAGGGACCAGCCGTGGTCGCCGTCCGGATCTTCGAGTACTTGGCGGACCGTGGTGGATTCCGCACCGACGTTCAGGGTGAACAGCGCCGGCCCGCGAGCCGAGGGGCCGGTGCCGATGAACCCGTACTCGGCGAAGAACGGCTCCAATTCCTCCTCCCAATCCGGCCCGTCGTCCAGGTCGTCGAGCGCGTTCCACTGACGACGCGCCGCCAGATCGACCCTTCGAAAAATCGCGTTACGGGCCAGGATTCGGAAAGCCCGTGGATTCGCCGAGATCGGACGCGGCGCATCGGACCCGTACGCCTCGACCAGGGCTTCCGGTTCGGCACCGGGGTCGGTCAGGTTCTCCCACTCGTCGAGCAGGCTGGAATCGACTTGCCGAACCAGCTCGCCCAGCCACTCGGTGATGTCTTGGACCTCCTCGGTGCGCGATTCCGGCGGAACCGTCTGGCGCAGAGTGCGGTACGCGTCGGCGAGGTAGCGCAGTACCAAGCCCTCCGAGCGCATGAGGCCGTAGTGACTGATCAGCTCCGCGAAGGTCATCGCGCGCTCGACCATGTCACGGACGACGGACTTGGGCGACAGGCCCACCTCGGAGAGCCACGGGTGAGACCCGCGGTAGATCTCGAAGGCCGGAACGAGCAGCTCGGCAAGGGGTTTCGGCCAGGTGACCTCTTCGAGGAGTTCCATCCGCTCGTCGTACTCGATGCCGTCGGCCTTCATCTGGGCCACCGCTTCGCCGCGTGCGGCATGTTGCTGCGCCATCAACACCTGCCGAGGATCGTCGAGCGTCGACTCGATGATCGACACCACGTCGAGCGCGTGGGTGGGGGAGTCGACGTCGAGCAACTCGAACGAGGCCACCGCGAACGTCGACAACGGCTGATTGAGCGCGAAGTCCGGCTGCAAGTCCACCGTCAGCCTGGCATGGCGCCCGTCCGCGTCCGGCTCGGCCAACTGTTCGACGATTCCGGCCTCCACCAGGCCGCGGTAAAGCGACAGCGCACGCAGGATGTGCTTGCGCTGAGCCGGCCGGGTCTCGTGGTTGTCCTCGAGCAGATGACGCATCGCGTGGAAGCAATTGCCCGGCCGCGCAATGACATTGAGCAACATCGCATTGCTGACCGAGAACCGGGACGTCAACGGCTCCGGGCTCGCCGCGATGATGCGCTCGAACGTCGGCTCGCCCCACGAGACGAAGCCGTCGGGTGCCTTCTTGCGCTGTACCCGCTTGAGCTTTTTCGGGTCGTCACCGGCTTTGGCCACGAGCCGAGCATTCTCGATGTCGTGCTCGGGTGCCTCGACCACGACGGTGCCGAGGGTGTCGTACCCCGCGCGGCCCGCGCGTCCCGCGATCTGATGGAACTCACGCGCCCGAAGCTTGCGTGTTCTGATGCCGTCGTATTTGGTGAGTCCGGTGAACAGCACGGTCCGGATGGGAACGTTGATGCCCACGCCCAACGTGTCGGTACCGCAGATCACCTTCAACAGACCGTCCTGCGCCAGTTTCTCCACCAGCCTGCGGTACTTGGGAAGCATGCCGGCGTGATGCACCCCGATACCGTGACGAACCAGTCTGGACAGCGTCGACCCGAAGCCGGTGGTGAAGCGGAAATTGCCGATGGCCTCGGCTATCGCGGCCTTCTCTTGCTTGGACGCGACATTGATGCTCGTCAGGGCCTGAGCGCGTTCGAGTGCCGCTGCCTGGGTGAAGTGCACGACGTACACCGGAGCCAGGTGCGTCTGCACCAGCTCCTCGATCGTTTCGCCGATCGGGGTGGTGACATACGAGAACATCAACGGGACAGGCCGCTCGGTGCCGGAGACGACGGTGGTCGTGCGGCCGGTACGTCGGGTCAGATCGTCGCGGAAGAACGAGACGTCGCCCAACGTCGCCGACATGAGCAGGAACTGGGCGTTCGGCAGTTCGATCAGAGGTACCTGCCAGGCCCATCCCCGGTCCGGCTCGGAGTAGTAGTGGAACTCGTCCATGATCACTTGGCCGATGTCGGAGTCGGCGCCCTGCCGCAGTGCCAGGTTCGCGACGATCTCGGCAGTGGCGCAGATGATCGGCGCACCGGAATTGACCGACGCGTCGCCGGTCATCATGCCGACGTTCTGCGCTCCGAAGATCTCGCACAGGGCAAAGAACTTCTCGCTGACAAGCGCCTTGATCGGCGCGGTGTAGAAACTGCGAATGCCTGCGGCCATGGCCGCGAAGTGGGCACCGATGGCGACCATGGACTTTCCGGAACCGGTCGGCGTGGCCAGGATGACGTTGGATCCCGAGACCAGCTCGATCAGCGCCTCTTCCTGCGCGGGATACAGCGTCAGGCCCCGGTCCGAGGCCCAGGTGGTGAACGTGTCGAACAGGACGTCCGGGTCCACGCCGTCGGAGGTGGCGGCGGAAACGTCGGGTATCAGTTCGGTGAGGAGCACCTCTACAGGCTATGTGTCGGTGACGGCGGTTCCCGAATCGACACCGAACGCCTGCGACGGGAGCGTCAGGTCGCGCTTCGCTCGTCGGACCCCATGGCCCCGAGCACGGCCATCCTGGTGCTCGAGCTGCCGCTGATCATGTCCTCGCCGACGCCGGTGATGAGCAAGTTGCGCCAGCGCACCTCGTCGAAACTGAGCGAGGGAGTCGAGTCGATGAAGTCCTCGAGGACCTGAAGGAAGCGCATCGGATCGTCGCGAAACGGGAAGTGTCCGGAATTGTCGAACACTTCCAGCTTCGAACCGGGCATGGCGGAATGAGCCAGCCGGGCGTGCGCCACCGGGATCACCGAGTCCTGCTCACCCCACACCAGCAGCACCGGCAGATTCTCGGTGAGATAACAGCGGTCCAGCATCGTGACCACCTGGCCACGCCAGTCCACCACGGCACGCAACGTCCGTAGGTAGGCCTCGTACGTCGTCGGCGCAGGCAGTTCGCTCAGCACTCGGATCAGATCGGGGGTGTCGTGCAGCATCGACCCCGGTCGCAGTGGGGAGCTGTGCAGTTTGCTCAACAGGCCGCCGGCCAGCTTGACCGCCGGTATCGCGCCCGGCAAGCGCAGCAGCTTCACCGCCTCGGAGAGGAACGGCATCGACGCCAGTCGCAGAAGGGGGTGCACGTCCTTGGTCACTCCGCCCGAGGACACCAACGCGAGGCGATCGACCATGTGCGGGAACTGATAGGCGAACTGCATCGCCACCCCGCCGCCGAGCGAATGGCCCACCACGGTGACGTGCTCGATGCCCAGGACCGACAACAGATCGCGCATACCGTTGGCGTACGCGGCAACGGAATAGTCGGCCCGAGGTTTGTCGGAGCGGCCGTGGCCGAGGAGATCGGGTGCGATCACCGTGTAGCTCTTGGCGAGGTGCGGGATGACCTCGTTCCACGTCTCGGAATTGTCACCGATCCCGTGGATCAGCAGCAGCACAGGGCCCTCACCGGCCATGCGAAAGGCCCGCCGATAGCCGTGAATGGTCCGAAAGATCAGTCGCGGTTCCTCGTCGGGAACCGGCCGGAGCTTACGACTGCGCGGAGTAGTGGACATTCGCGCCTCCTGATTCCCTGGTGCGCCGACGTACGGCGCAGTACGGCGTCGCTGCTCACGAGAGCGCAGCAACACAGACGACGGTTGTGTGTTGCTACGACTCTCGCACGAGATCGCGCTCGGGGCAGAGCATCGGGCGTATTGCGGGTTACAGGTATGTTGCGATCCGCCGGGGCTGTCGCATATGACTGGATCCCACTGCTTTCGCTGTGACCAGCTCCACAATTACCGGGGTGCTTGCCCGTCTCCGTCGTCGAGGCCGGCCTGCTCGGCCAGGAACCGCTCGAACTCGGCACCCAGCTCGTCGCCGCTGGGGAGCGGCTCGTCACTGGCCAACAGCGTGGACTGTTGTTCCTGCGCGGCGACATACGTGTCGTACTGGCGCTCGAGCGCCTGTACGACCGACTGCACTTCCTCGTTTCCGGTGATGTGCTCGTTGACCTGCTCCCGGACGCGAGCCGCGGCCTCGCCCAACGCTGCCAACGGTAGATCGAGCTCGGCGGCTTCACCGACGTTCTCGAGCAGCGTTTCCGCAGCCCCCGGGTAGTCCGTCTGCGCCAGATAATGCGGGACGTGTACCGAGAAGCCCATCGATTCGTGGCCGTGCTGCGCCATCCGTAGTTCGAGCAAGGACGATGCACTACCGGGCACCTGCAGCTCGCCCGCCCAGCTGTTGCCTTCCTTGACCAACGCCCTGTCGCTCGCGTGCGCGGTGACGCCCAGCGGGCGGGTGTGCGGAATGGCCATCGGAATGGAGCCGAGACCGATCGTGCGCCGCACTCCGAGCTGCTCGGCAAGCAGCCGCACTGCCGTCGTGAACTTCTCCCATCGCAGATCGGGCTCCATGCCTGCCAGAAGAAGGAAGGGGGTCCCCACGTTGTCCTTGACGGCATACAAGTTGAGCTCGGGAGCGTCGTAATCCGAGAAATGATCGGACTTGAACGTCATGGTCGGCCGACGGGACCGGTAAACGATCAACTCGTCGACATCGAAGGAGGCCACCAGCTCGGTTTCGAGACTCTCCCGCAGATGGGTCGTCGCAAGCTTCACGGCATGGCCGGCGTCGGAGAATCCTTCCAGCCCGTGCACCAGCACGGGCCCGACTCCGTCGTTGGAGAAAATCTGAGGTGCCGGAAATTCCAGCTCGTACATCTTCGACTGTTCGGTCATGGCCGGGCCCCTTTCGGATCGACTCGTCGATGCCTCGACGCGAGCATCGGGTCAGAATACGCGGACCGTCTGCTCGAGCCGCATACACGCCGACGTCGATCGTGGTGAATCACTACCCGACAGAACAACCGCGGAACCGTCGTTCATTCCCGGTCGGCGATTCGGTCCCCGCGTCGACGCATCAGCGGTCGAAATTCGCCAGGGCTCGGATCTTGTTGGTGACGTCCAGAGCGGCGACCTTGTACGCCTCGGACAACGTCGGATAGTTGAAGACCGCGTCGACCAGGTAGTCGACGGTGCCGCCGCATCCCATGACGGCCTGACCGATGTGCACCAGATCCGTGGCTCCCGAACCGAAGATGTGCACGCCGAGAATCGAACGGTCCTCGGTGGAGACGAGCAACTTGAGCATTCCGTACGAGTCCCCGGCGATCTGGCCACGGGCGAGTTCGCGGTATCGCGACACACCGACCTCGTAAGGAATGGATCCCTTCGTCAGATCGACCTCCGTCGCGCCGACGTACGAGACCTCGGGGATGGAGTAGATGCCGATCGGTTGGACGTCGGTGAGCTGCGCGCTCGGTTCCCCGAACGCGTGATACGCCGCCAACCTGCCCTGATCCATCGACGTCGCCGCCAACGCCGGAAACCCGATGACGTCGCCGACGGCATAGATGTGGTCCACCTTGGTCTGAAAATGCTCGTCGACGAAGATGCGCCCACGGGCATCCGCTTCGAGGCCCGCGTTCTCGAGTTCGAGGGCCGTGGTCAGCCCCTGGCGACCCGCCGAGTACATCACCGTCTCCGCCGGGATGCGTTTGCCGCTGGCAAGGGTCGTCACCGTGCCGTTCGGCCCGACGTCCACCGCGGTGACTGCTTCACCGAAGCGGAACGTCACCGCGAGATCGCGGAGGTGGAACTGCAGGGATTCGATGATCTCGCGATCGCAGAAGTCGAGCATCGAATCGCGTTTCTCGACGACGGTCACCTTGGTGCCCAGGGCGGCGAACATCGAGGCGTACTCGATGCCGATCACGCCGGCACCCACGACGACCATCGACGCCGGGATGAACTCCAAGTTCAGAATGCCGTCGGAGTCCAACACCCGGTAGTCGTCGAATGCGACGTCGGCGGGTCGCGCGGGGGCGGTGCCGGTGGCGATCACCACGTTGGCGGCCGAGACCGTGATGCGCTCGCCCCGGGCCTCGTCCTCGACGACGATGGTGTGTGCATCCAGAAACTTGCCGACCCCGGTGATCAGCTCGATGCGGTTACGGAGCAGTTGCGAGCGCACCACCTCGATTTCCTTACCGATCACATGCTGGGTTCGGGCCAGCAGGTCGGCGGGAGTGATGTCGGCCTTGACGCGGTAGCTCGCGCCGTACAGCTCTCGCTGATTCATCCCCGTCAGATAGAGGACGGCTTCTCGGAGTGTCTTGGACGGAATGGTTCCGGTGTTGACGCACACGCCGCCGAGCATGTGGCCCTTCTCCACGATCGCCACTCGCTTTCCGAGCTTCGCGGCCGCGATCGCGGCCTTCTGGCCTCCGGGGCCCGAGCCGATGACCACCAGGTCGTATTCCATGGGTGCAGACATCGTTCATAGGTACCGCTCGCACGAGAAGACTGTGTGCCCGCTCGGTCACGAGCGTGTGAATTCCGCGGCTCGTCCCACCGAACGAATGCAGATGTCGCCACGTGACGATGCGTTGTGCGAGGCTGAACCGAGCACGCAACACACGATTTTCAGTGGAGGAATACATGCCGCAGCAGGTCCGCGCCGTCGTCGCCAAGAGCAAAGGCGAGCCCGTCTCGATCGAGACGATCACCATTCCCGATCCCGGCCCGAACGATGTCGTGGTCACCATCGCCGCGTGCGGGGTGTGTCATACCGATCTGCAT